>CAZPCA010000160.1:0-5625 GCA_964584995.1 uncultured Bifidobacterium sp. | reverse complement strand
CTTCAGGCTAACTTGTTGGGCTGTGCTGCCGCTACCGGTAACCCCATCCTGAACCGTCCGAATGTGCGTTTCACCGGTGGTGCGGTGACCTATTCCTGGTCTCCTGCCGGTGAGTTGAGCAATGCTACCATTGAAGATCCTGTGTTCACCGCCACTGCCAACGGCACCAAGGCACTCACCTTGACGGTGACCGATCCTGCCAACGGATGTACGGCCAGCAGTACCCTGAACTTCGAGATTTCCGATAAGCCGAAAGCAGCCACTGTGGTGGCCATCTCCGATCCGGATGTTTGCGTTTCCGCTACTGTTTCCATGCGCGCCTTCGGTACCACAGGTTCTATCCAGTGGCAGATTTCATCCGATAACATCAACTTCACCGATGTGGCGGGTGCTACCGACGATACGCTCAGCATCGCTGTAAGTGTCGACACATACTTCCGTGCCAAAGCAATTTGCGTGGACAGTTCTTTCTCCGGATCTCTGTTGTTCGACGTGAGCAATCCATCATTGGCGTCTGTAGAATCTGACACCGTATGCGGCCAGGGTCTTGTTACACTGGTGGGTACTCCGGGTGCGGGCTTCTTCTCCGTATGGTACGATGCCCCGGTGAACGGTAACTTCATCCAGGTAGGCGATACCCTGCAGCAGTTCCTCACGGTGACCGATACCTTCTACGTAGCAGGTTCTGTTGCCCCGGCTCCTTCTGCCCTGGGCGCTCCGACTACGTATGCTGCTTCGTCTGCGACATCTGCTGCTGACGACGAGATCTTCAACGTGACCTTTGGTACTATCAATAACACATCTACCTGTGCCACCACCGGTGGTCCTGGCTCCATCACTGCCCAGTACTCCAACTACACTTCACTGGTGGCACCGGCGATTGTTCAGCCGGGTAACAGTGTCCCCTTCTCGGTAACCATCGGATACTGTAACGGTTTTGCTTACAGCATGGTGTTCGCCATTTACATCGACTTTAACCGCGACGGCGATTTTGCCGATGCCGGCGAGACAGCCTACACTAACGCTGCCGCTACGGCTGCAGTGGCCGGTACGGCTTACACCGGAACCATCGCTATCCCTGCTACTGCTTCGCTGGGTCAGACCCGCATGCGTGTGGTTTGCGTGGAAGGCGCTGCAGCTCCCGCTACAGGCACCTACACATGGGGTGAAACCGAAGATTACACCATCCAGATTGGTGCTGATGTTTGTCAGACTGCTCGCGTACCGGTCATCGGTTTCGTAAGTCCTGCTCCGACACTGGCGGTAACTCCGGGTAGTGTTTCGCTCTGCCAGGGCCAATCGGCTACACTGGATGTGACCAGCGGTCTCGCTGACTTCACGCAGTTCGACTGGTCTCCGGCCATCGACCTGAGTGCTACTACAGGAGCTTCTGTTGTATCTACTCCTTCTGCGAATGTTACTTACACGCTCACCGCTTCCGGTAACCCCTTCGGTTGCGTAGCTTCAGTGAACGTTCCTGTAACGGTCAATGCTAATCCTGTATTCACGGTGGCTACTACCACCCCGAGTGTTTGCGGTGGTGGAACAGCGACAATGACTGCTACGGTCACTTCACCTGTCCCTGTGTTTACGGTGGAGAGCATTGCACACAATCCGCTCACGCCTCCTGCTACTCCCAATGCCGGACCTTCAGGTGACGATTCAGAACTTGCTGCGACCATTCCCTTCCCCTTCACCTATAACGGCGTGGCGTATACGAACGTGAATATCTATACCAACGGATTCATCCAGTTCGGTAACTCTTCTTTCAGTACCACCAATTATGGCTCTGCTATCCCGAACGCAGCCGCTCCGAATAACATCGTAGCATTGGCCTGGGAAGATCTTAACGTCACGACAGGAAACATCCAGTACTGGACAGACGGAATCGCTCCCAACAGGAAGTTCGTTGTAGCGTACAATAACGTATTCTTCTGGTCTGCTTCAGGCAACGTAACAGGTCAGATTGTCCTCAACGAGAGCGACAACTCCATCGAGATGTTCCATACCAACATCACCCAGGCGGGTAACTCTGCTGTATGCGGTATTGAAAACGCTAACGGTACCAGCGGTCTGGTGGCTCCCGGCCGTCAGTTCGGTACATGGGGTAGCGGTACAGTCGTGAACGAGGGATGGAGATTCTTCGTGCCGCCAGCAGCTACCATTCAGTGGACTGGACAGAACATCGTTGGTGCCAGCAATACGGCTACCATCAACGCGACGCCGACCAGTGCTTCCTATTACACCTGCGTGGTCACCAATCCTGCTACGGGATGTACAAGCATTGACTCCGTTCTTATCAGTGCATCTGTGAATCCTGTTCCGGACATCATCACCAACGATACCAGCTTGTGTAACCCTGACTTCCTCTACGTGAAAGTGGCCGATGCAGGTCCGTTCGCTGGAAGCAGTTATCCTGCAGGTACCAACTTCACCTGGAATGCCATCGGAGTTCCGATTCCCGACCTGGATTCCATCAGCTCTGTAAACGGTTCTACCTACTATGTAACCGTTACCTTGCCCAGCGGTTGCTTCGGCCAATCCGATACGGTTACTGTATTGACCAAGTCTGTGGCGGTAGTGGAGAGCATCACCAATTCAAGCTGTGTGTCTGTTGACGGACAAATCGTGGTCAACGTCACCAGCGGTCTGCCCAGCTACAACTTCGTATGGTCCACCGACTTCGCTCAGACGAATATCATCCGCAATGTGACTTCTGCCAACCCGAGTGACTCACTCGAGAACCTCGCTGCAG
This sequence comes from uncultured Bifidobacterium sp., assembly GCA_964584995.1. GTDB lineage: Bacteria > Bacteroidota > Bacteroidia > AKYH767-A > OLB10 > JAJTFW01. Next base: position 2,870 of record CAZPCA010000160.1, on the reverse strand, counting down.
GCACGTACTACTTGCAGGTATTCGACGAAGCTGGTCAGCCGACCAGTTGTAATTCCGGTATCCTGACCTATGTTGTAGGCGGTTCTACCCCGATCGTGGCATCAGTAACCGGTACCAATATCTCTTGTAACGGCTTTGCCGATGGATCTGCTACAGTGACCTATACAGGTGGTACTGCACCGTACAGCGTTCTTTGGAGCGACGGTGCCACTACCGATACCCGTGCGGTGTTTGCCGGAGCGAACCTCACCGTGATTGTTTCCGATAACTCCGGTTGTGCCGATACGGCTGCTATTACCATCATTGAGCCTGCTGCTTTGAGCCTCACCCTCACTGCAACCCAGGAGAGTGCAGTTGCTGCTGCTGATGGTGCCGTTTCAGCCAGCGCTGTAGGTGGTACTGCTGCCTATAGCTATGATTGGTTCGACGCTGCTTTCACCCCAATCGGTAGCGGTAGTTCAATCGGTTCATTGACTTCAGGTCTGTACTACTGCCTTGTGACCGATGCCAACGGATGTCAGTTCAGCGACACTGTCAGCGTGACTGTGCTCACAAATGCTACACTGAACCTTACGGCACTTATTCAGGGATATTACGACGGTGTGAGCGGCAACGTATCTGCCTTGCTCAATTCCGGTGTAGGAACCAGCGCTACGGAGTGCGATACGATTGTTGTCGAGCTGCGCGATGCCTTGAGTCCGTCTACGGTTGTTGCCAGCGGTACCGTTGTACTGGGTACGAACGGTCAGACCAGTGTGACCTATCCGGGTAGCGTGGTGGGAGGAAGTTATTACATCGCTCTGTTCCACCGCAACGCGGTACAAACATGGAGCGCATCTCCTGTAACCATGTCTGCTACAACAAGTTATGACTTTACTACTGCAGCCACTCAGAAGCAACCTCACCGAGGTGGCACCCGGTGTATGGGCACTCTACAGTGGTGACTTAGCGCCTCAGGATGAAGTAGTTGACTTCTTTGACCAGGTGGTATTGGACAACGATGTATCGATTTTCGCCACAGGCTATGCCGTAAGCGATTTGACCGGTGACGGACTCGTAGACTTCTTTGACCAAGTAATTCTGGACAATAACATAACAAACTTCGTATCCTCCGTTCATCCGTAATTATATTGTCAGAACTTACCCGGGGAGGTATTTCCTCTCCGGGTTTACTAAAAGCACATAAAAAATGAAGAAAACCCTGTTACTCGTGTTGGCCTTCCTGGCCTTCCATTGCGCGAATGCCCAGACCAACAATGCCTACGGAAACAACCAAAAAGAGGTGGAACCCGGAGTTTGGGCCATCTATTCCGGAGACATCAACCAGGATGGGGTAGTGGATTTCTTTGATCAGGTGAACCTGGACAATGATCTTTCCAATTTCGCCAGCGGATACGTAGTATCAGACCTGAACGGTGATGCCGTGGTTGATTTTTTCGACCAGGTAGTATTGGATAATAATGTACAGTTGTTCGTAGCTGTTGTAAGCCCCTTAAATGGATTCAGGCTTGCTAACCCATCAGCTCCAGCACCTGCAGTCAATGCTTCCAATGCCATCAACCGCGACTAAACAAAAAAATAAATACTCTAACTCAATACAATGAAAACACAAATTACACTACTCAAGACGCTGTTCATGGTGCTATGTTGCGCCCTGTTCAGCCTGAAGGGGATGGCGCAGGCACCTACAGTGGCTGTGTACATCACGAACGACGCACAGGTGTCGCCTACAGAGTACGAGTTTGACATCGTGCTTGTGAATGTAGGAGCACCTGCCTGGCAGCTTTCGGGCCACCAGTACGGAATCAATTACAACGCTGCCATCAAAAACGGCGGTACCATGACCATTTCATGGGTAGCGGGTTCTTCCCAGCTCAGCAATCCGGCTCAGTTGCCGGGCATCAATGCCACAGCTCAGCAGCCCAGTCAGATGAGGCTTTCAGCTCCATCTGCTCCCGGTGCAGGCAATGGTTCTGTGATTGGTGCTGCTCCCGGTGTTCGCGTGGGACGTATACGCATGACGAACTCAGTTGCTTGGGCGAATGCGCAACCCAACCTGGCCTTCAGCTGGACTGCCAGTGCAACTTCCACCCGTTCATCTGTGGGTGCTTACGTAGGTACCACCAACACCGCATTGTGCAGTCCTGGTTTTAACCCGACCAACTGCGCTAACCAATACCTGGTAACTACAACCAACCCGATTCTGAATGCTCCGACCTGTACTGCTCCCACCTTGTCTTCGTCCATCACGAACGTGACATGTCTGGGCGGTTCTGATGGTGCCGTTAATTTGACTATCACCGGAGGTTCCCCTTCCCCCTTCAGCATTTCCTGGAGCAATGGTTCTTCTTCTGAAGACTTGAGTGGTCTTTCTGCTGGTACGTATACTGTAACTGTTACCACACAAACCGGTGGATGTTCCGCTTCTGCTGCTTATACTGTTGTGGATGGTACCCAGCCTCCTCAGCCAACCTTGGCTTGTTACGAAACAGCAACTTTCAATGCTGCGACCTGTTCTTGGGTTGTGACCGGCACTCAGCCTGCACAGCCTAGCCTGGCTTGTTACCAAACAGCTTCTTTCAACAACACGACCTGTTCCTGGGATGTGACCGGCACACAGCCTGCACAGCCTTCTATCGCTTGCTATGAAACAGCTACATTCAACGGCACGACTTGCCAGTGGGATGTAACCGGCACACAGCCAGCACAACCTTCTATCGCTTGCTATGAGACAGCTACTTTCAACGGTACGACTTGTCAGTGGGATGTAACCGGCACACAGCCAGCACAACCTTCTATCGCGTGCTATGAGACAGCTTCTTTCAACACCACGACTTGTTCCTGGGATGTAACCGGCACACAGCCAGCAC
>CAZPCA010000159.1:0-5830 GCA_964584995.1 uncultured Bifidobacterium sp. | reverse complement strand
CTGCTGTGTGCTGACCGTTTCGGGCCTGACAGGCTTAGAAGTTTTGGTTTGGGCGTTCAGGGAAGTGTTCGCGGCCACAAGAGCGGCAAATGCAAGAGCAAGGAATGCTGTTCTCATAATAGACTGAAATTACAGGGAGGCAAATGTACTAAAGTATATTCCCTTTTTTTCAGGATAGCTCACGATTGTGAATGAAAAAGCAATGAAAACGAATGCAATGTTAAAATGTTGTTAAAGAGGTTATTATGCCATGACTGCGCAGGCTGGCGAGCAGGGGCGAGGAAAGGCAGATCCGACGGATGTTTCACTGCCGGAAAAGCACTATCTGGAGTAATTCGGCGCTTCCCGGATGACTGTCACATCGTGGGGGTGACTCTCGCGTATACCTGAAGCGGTGATGCGGATGAATTTGGCAGTCTGTAGCTCTTTGATGTTCTTCGCCCCACAGTAACCCATGGAGGCCCTCAATCCGCCAACGAGCTGATACATTTCTTCGGCAACAGTTCCTTTGTAAGGCACCCGACCTACAATACCTTCAGGTACCAGTTTTTTCACATCATCTTCCGCATCCTGAAAATAACGGTCTTTGCTGCCTTCCTTCATGGCTTCAATGGAGCCCATGCCCCTGTATACCTTGAATTTTCGGCCTTCGGCGATCATCGTCTCCCCGGGAGATTCTTCCGTACCGGCGAACATGGAGCCTACCATGACGGTGCTTGCACCGGCAGCAATTGCTTTGGCGACATCACCGGTAAAACGGATGCCTCCGTCGGCAATCAGCGGAACGCCGGTTCCCTTGAGTGCACGGGCTACTTCAAAAACAGCCCACAACTGAGGAACACCTACGCCGGCAATCACACGGGTGGTGCAAATCGAGCCGGGTCCTATGCCGACTTTCACCGCATCCGCACCCGCCTTCACCAGCGCCTTGGCGGCATCATAGGTAGCGATGTTGCCAACTACCACCTGCAGGTTACTGAATGCTTTTTTTACCTTTTTTAGGGTTTCGATCACTCCCTTGGAATGACCATGTGCAGTGTCGATCACAATCGCATCCACACCGGCATGCACCAGGGCTTCTACACGTGCAAGCGTATCGGCCGTTACACCAACTGCGGCAGCAACGCGCAAACGACCCAGTTCATCTTTGTTCGAATTGGGCCTGGATTTGAACTTGAGGATGTCCTTATAGGTGATCAACCCGATCAGTTTTCCGGATTTATCGACCACCGGTAGCTTCTCTATCTTATGCTGCTGCAGGATGAGTTCTGCTTTCTGTAAGCTGGTGACGCCGGTACTGACAATCAGATTGTCTTTTGTCATCACCTGGTGCACTTTTTTCTTCATATCCTTCTCAAAGCGCAGATCCCTATTGGTGAGGATACCTTTGAGTTTGCCCGTCTGGTTGACAATCGGAATACCTCCGATCTTGTTTTCACGCATCAACCGCAAAGCTTCCGCAATAGAGGCTTCCTCCAGCATGGTGACGGGGTCCTGGATCATACCGCTCTCGCTGCGCTTCACTTTACGTACCTCGGCAGCCTGCCGTTCGATACTCATGTTCTTGTGAAGCACTCCAATCCCGCCTTCCTGCGCCATGGCAATGGCCATAGCAGCCTCAGTAACCGTATCCATCGCGGCTGAAATGACGGGGACTTTGATGGGGATTTTACGGGTAAAAAGACTGGAAGTGTCTGTTTCCCTTGGCATTACCTCCGAATAAGCCGGAACTAATAAAACGTCGTCGTAGGTAAGTCCTTCACCAATGAATTTCTGATCTGCCTTCATGAAATGATCGCGATTATTGGCGGCTAAAAGTACGCATTATTTGCATGCGGCAAGACGTTGCTCCGCCTACAAAAAATGGAGGCCGCCCATCCCTGAGCGGCCTCACCACGCGTTGACCGGAATTTACCGCAACAGAGTTACGGATCCGCTCTTCTCAATCTCCTGACCATTGGTTCCGAAAATTCGAACGGTGTACACGTATGTACCCTCAGGAGCGATGTTACCTTGATATGTGCCATCCCAGCCTTCTCCAGGCATACGGGACTCGTATACTTTCTGACCCCATCGGTTGAAGACGACGAAGTAATAATTCTTGGCATCGATGTAAATGAACTCCGGCTTAAATATCGGATTTTTTCCGGTAGGAGTGAATGCATTCGGAACGAATATATGCGGCTCCTGTATCAGACAGAAAATATTCGACTGGCTGGTATCGGTGAAGCCATATGTGTTGCCGGGGCCTTCGTAGGCATCCACACGGTAGCAGAATTTACCCGAGTAAGTTGGGTATGGGTACAGTGCGGAAACATCGTCGTCATAGGTGAGTATACCATTGTTGACGGTTACAATAGGCGTTGGACTCCAGATGCCATCTACGCTTCTGAAGAGCGAGTAATTGCTCACGTTCCCCAACCACTCTTCGTAGAAGTTCCAGTTCAGTTTGTTTATAAGGTTGAACTGAGGACTTCCTTTAAGAAGTATGGTACGCCCAACGTTTGAAATCAGCACCTCATTGCCGCAGGAGTCTACCGTGATGACCCTGTAATAATAACTGTACTCGTCTGTACGGGCAGAGAAATCTATGAGCGTGATGATTTGCTGACCTGTATAAGGAACAGCTCCAACTGTTGTGAATGGCCCCGTTTTTTCAAAGGCACGTTGTAGTTTGTAGCGGGATACATCCGGATTGTTCGCTATGTCAACATAGCATTCGACAATCACTCTGCGCGAGTCAATAACCGTGGCTTTCTTGAGGTAACTGAAGGTGGGCAGTGTGAGAAGGTTCGCCAACTCGCAGGCCTGGTTAGAGGAGGCGGTTCGCGTGTTGGTGTTGCCCTGTGCCTGCACATAATAGCAATAGGTACTACCATTAGTAAGGGTGGTATGGCTGTACGTGACATTATTGCCCGGTACGCTGGCCAGGAAGGTGAACGGACCACCGTTTTCACTGACAAACACATTGTACTGGCCTATGCCGTTTACCATGTTGATGTAAGGGTTCCAGCGGACATCGATTGCACTTCTGCATACATCAAGTTTTGCAGTAATGAACAAGGTGTTGTGGCTGGTGCCGATGCTGCTGATGTTTCTGCAGCTGTCGTAAGCGGCAATGCTGTAGCGCTGAGAGGCGAATTCTGCAGCAGGGTTATTGTGCAGGAAATAACTGGAATTGATACCTATTACACTTCCAATCGAATCCCACGAAGCACCGTTGAACTGGTAAATGATATAGCCTACCACATCTCCGGAAGGGCTGGGAAGCCAACTCACGCTTACCTGCGATGGATTGAGGGGGTCCAGACTCACCGTATCGAGCAAGGCAACTGTCGGCCTGGTGATATCCCTGAAGAGATCACCATCTACAGAGGAAACACTTGTACAACCCAGTTGATCTCCTGTTTCTACACGGTAATTAATGATGGCTTCACATACATTGATTGTATCGGACCATTGGTAAGTCGGAGCACTGGTAGATCCGATAGCGTTCCAGACTCCGGTGGGATACTCCTTGAATACTATGTAAGATTGGGTTGCAGTGGGAAGCTCCGGGTTGTGAATGGGATTCCAGGTAATCACGGCGACACCATTGTTATTGAAGACATCTGTTTTGATGGTTCGAAGAGTGTCAGATCCCGGAGATACCTCTCTGCCACAATCTGTCTGGGTAGTCATGAAATAATAGAGGGATGCTGCCTGCGCGTTGGCGCCTGCGTCGGTATGGCTGACTGTGGAGTAACTGGTGATCACGGCTACCGGCGTATAAGGACCATTCATTGAACCGGATCGGTAGATGGTGTAATTGCCGAAGCGCTGCCCGGTATCCACCGGAGCAACCCAGGTAAGTACCACGTTACCATTGGGAAGTACGGACGCACAGCGGGGAGATGGAGGTGCCGGTATGGTGTGGTCTACGAATACTTCACCGTCAACATTTGATACGGATGTGCAACCGATAGCATCACCGATACTGACCCTGTAATTGATGGAATCGATACACAGGGTGAGCTGTTCCTGCCAGGTGGTTGCAGCTACATTGGCTACCACCGACCAGTTGCCGGAGCCACCCGGATACTCTTTCTCGACAATATAGGTGCCAGAGGAAGTCGGTAGCAAGGGATTGCTGACGGCATTCCAATTCAACGTAGCCGTAGTCGTATTTCCGCCTGAAACAGTGACAAAAATCGTACTCATGGTGTTCCCGGTGGCGGCCCCGCCAACGGCGGAGGGATCCGTTTGTCCGGTACAGCCGGATTTGGTTTGCAGGTAGTAGGAAATCGAAGCGAGGTTACCATTGGCAGTCGCATCCAGGTACGTGCTGGTGGTGTACGTTTCAATGGAGTCGATAAGCACAAAACCGGCACCGGTATTTCTCCAGACATTGTATTGGTTGAAATCATCCCAGGAGGCAGGAGCCGGTAATTGCCATGTCAAACTGACCTGACCATTGGGCAATACACTGGCACAGCGCAACTCCGGGTGGTTGATTACATTTCCGATATAGGTGAATGTATTGGTGTCCACATTGGAGAAACTGATACAGCCTGAATTATCGGTTACGGAAACCCTGTGTAGCAAAGTGGTGTCGCAATTGCTGATGGTTTCTGTAGTACTCAGGTTCGTAGTCGATGCGATAATGCTTAGATTATTTCCGTTGGGATAGGAAGACCATACATCGTAGCCACCCGCTGCCGAGCTGGGCTGTAGCGGGTGCGCATTCCAGTTGATGGTAGCTTGTCCCAGTACACCGGTCGTGCTGACGTAGATGGAATTCAGTGTTACGCTGGTATTACCATTATCCACCTGACCGGTACAGCCACTCTGTGAGCGCAGGTAATAACTGTACGATTGGTTGTTACCATTGGCGAATGCATCGGTCCAGGTAGTCTGGTTGAAGTTGCTGACAGAATCGTAGAGTACAAAGCCGGCACCGCTGTTGCGGAAGATCTCGAACTCATTGAAGTTGTCGCTGGAACCCGAAGGAGTGATCCACGTGAGCTCAATCTGACCGTTAGGCAATACACTCACACAACGCAGATCAGGATTGTTGACAATGTTGCCGATGTAAGTGAATGTATTTGTGTCAATGTTCGAATTGCTGCTGCAACCGGAATTATCGGGAAGGGTAATCTGATGAAGCAGGGTGGTATCGCAATCATTGATGACTTCCGTGGCAGCAGTCAGCAAAGTGGTAGTGATGACACTGAGTGTATTCCCATTCGGGTAACTGCTCCATACATTGTAACCCGCAGCGGCTGATGTGGGCTGAGCAGGCAGCGCATTCCAGTTCAATCCGGCCTGTCCGAGTGTGGCATTCGAACTGCTCAGGAAGATGGAATTGAGCGTTGCACTGGTTGCGCCATTGTCCACCTGACCGGTACATCCGGACTGGCTACGCAAGTAATAACTATACGATTGATTGTTACCATTGGCGAATGCATCGGTCCAGGTAGTCTGGTTGAAGTTGCTGACAGAATCGTAGAGTACAAAGCCGGCACCGCTGTTGCGGAAGATCTCGAACTCATTGAAGTTGTCGCTGGAACCCGAAGGAGTGATCCACGTAAGCTCAATCTGCCCGTTGGGCAATACGCTGACGCAACGCAAATCTGGATTGCTGACAATATTCCCGATGTAGGTGAAAGTATTCGTGTCGATGTTGGAATTGCTGCTGCAACCGGAATTGTCAGGCAGCGTGATCTGGTGCAGCAAGGTCGTATCGCAATCACTGATGGTTTCAGTAGCGGAGGTCAGCAAGGTGGTGCTGATGATACTGAGCGAATTGCCATTGGGATAACTGCTCCATACATTGTAACCTGCAGCTGCT
>CAZPCA010000158.1:0-5831 GCA_964584995.1 uncultured Bifidobacterium sp. | reverse complement strand
GTCCGGATAGCGTGATCCTGACGGATAAGTTTCCTGCCTCCACCTTTCCAGCAAACCGAAGGTATGTGTATGATGTTGTTTCAAGGGATGCGCTCAGGGACGATTTTCCCGGGCGGTATGTACGCACCATGTTCAACGCATGGCACCATTTCACTCTTCAGGAGCAACAGACATTGTTGCAAAAGCACGGTCCGGATGGCTTGTTGGTGGCAGAGCTTCTGGAACCGGATGCGCTTACCTTTTTGAGAGTAGGATTGGCGTCTTCAGTGCTACAGGTAGTGTTATGTCCTTTTGTAAAGCCATTCCGGCCGCTGCGCATCTTTTTCACATGGTTCATTCCGGTGAACATCGTTACGGTGCTGTACGATGGCTGGATAAGTGTGGCACGCAGTAAGCGTTTCAGTCTTTTAGTGCAGGAGGTAAAAGAAAACCTGCCGGAAGGGTGCAAAGTGGAATCCGGTTCTTATTTTCACCGATGGACGAAAGTCAACTGGTTTCTTGTTTTGCCTGATGATAAATAAACTGATTACACTCTGGAAATTCAGCAGGCCTCATACCCTGGTAGGTTCCTTTCTCAGCGTTTTGTCTTTGCTTTTTCTCGCCGCAGAGGGTAGGGCGGTGAGTGTTGGGTTGTTCCCGGATGTTTTTCTGACCATGATGGCCGCATTGTCCTGCAATATCTTCATCACCGGACTGAATCAGGTTTGCGACCTCCCCTTGGATCGAATCAACAAGCCGTATTTACCACTGCCAGCCGGACTCCTTAAGTTGAAAAATGCTCGTGCTACCGTTGTGGTATGCCTGGCGCTCGCGCTTATTTGTGCGCTGTTTGAGGGAGTTTATTTCACAGTTCTCATCTCCTCCATCGCCACGATAGGGGTCTTGTATTCAATGCCTCCCTTCCAGTTGAAACGTAAACATGTGTTGGCGGCAGCCGCTATCCTGGTAGTGCGTGGATTACTCGTCAACTTGGGTTTTTTTGTGCACTATAGAATGTTGCTCGGGCTGCCGGTCGAATGGACAGCAGGTGTGTGGGTGCTGACCGTATTTGTGATCTTGTTCAGCGTGGGCATCGCCTGGTTCAAGGATATTCCGGACACCGGCGGCGATGCACAATTTGCTATCAGTACGCTAGCCCTTTCGGTAGGTAGGAAAAGGGCTCTGCAACTCGGTGCAGCGATGGTACTGTCAGCCTATTTACTTGTGCTCGTATCGGCCATCGCCGGATTATTGCCAGAGGAGACATACTTCATTTTGAGCCATAGTCTGCTCCTGCTGGCTTTCGTATGGATGCTACGCCGTGTAGACATCGAGAGCCAGGCAAGTATCCGTATTTTTTACATCTCTTTCTGGATACTGTTCTTCCTTGAATACATCCTTTTTCCTCTGGCGTATTATCTCGGATAAGCCATCTGGCTTAAAAATTCAACTGAGCTTGTAGCCGAAGGAGTCTTCCTTCCTGTAGATTGTCCTGGTTTTTAAAATCTTCGAATCTGCGGGATGATATCGTATACATCGCTACCAGTTCGAATTGTCTTACGGGCTGCCATTCAACGCCGATTTCATATTCTTCCACATCGTAGCTTCTGGCATCCAGCTCGTGCTTTTTGCCTCCCTTGTACACCTGATAGCGACCGAAAGGAATAATCACATGATTCTTGATTCCGGTTTTATAACACACGGTGATGTATCCGCCTCTGAGGCGTCTGGTTTCAATGGAGTCTGTGACCGGATTGAATTCAGGACCCTGTCCGATGTTGTATTCGGCTTGTATACCGAATGGCTTTGGATACAATACAAATGAACCGGCTACACGCTCGTCGAGGTATTCATTCTTTTCTGCCACCTTGTTGCCTGAGCTAACCTGGTCGGCGGCCAGCGTGAATCGTCCGGTATATCCTTGCACACCGGGTTCGATGATCTGGTTACCTATCTGGAAAGGATATGTTGCCCTTCCTACTACGTGCTGGTTGTTGTTGAGTTCCGGCTTATTGGCCGTTTGACCGTTATAGACACCCACACCGAAAATTCCATAATCGCCGGAGCCTTTCAGACCATCGCTGACAAGGGATGCGTATAGCTTCCGGATATTGGATGGTGCATAATAGAACATCACTCCGAGATCCCGTTCGTTAGACAGTGCAGAATTCAAGGCGTCATTACGGTCAAGCGGTAAACGGTTCTGGCTGCTCTGCAGGTTTTCAAATCCGTATGGTATTTTACTCTGTCCGATTCTGAAACGGAATTCGTTTTCCTCGTCTACGCCAACATCGAAATAGGCATCCCTTAGCTGGGAGAAGTGAAGAGATGTGGAGCTCGCACTGCTCGCGAAGTCCGGTTGGATGTAGAAGGAGACCTGCTTGGAGATCTGTCCTGACCAGATGATCCGTACCCGGCGCAGGAAAAATCCGCCATTGTCGCCCATGCTCCGGTCGCATTGCTCGCACTTTAGATCGGGATTTGTTTCCAGGAAACGGTTATAGCGGGCCTGCACATATCCGCGAATGGACATGCTCTCGTACCATTTACGAGGCGTTTCTTTTTTCAGGGTATCCTGTGCACTCGCGTTCAGGACGAACAGGAGGAATGCAGTTACTGCAAGCAGGTGAGATGCGATTTTGTTCATGGTGATCAGGAGGTAGGTAGGTTGATTGCGTGTAATTCGTATAGGATGGCGGAACTTGGTGAAGGCGTATGCCTATACTACCAAACCGTTAAACAAACATTACGGCAAAGAACATAACATTAAATTAATGATTAGGTAACAGCGTAGATTGTTAATGATAATTTAAAAAATACGCGTATTTCTTAATATTAATTTAACATAAAGCCCCGCAGGAGTACCTGCAGGGCTTTCCATAATTTCAATTGGAGACGACTAAACCCGTTCAAAAATACCGGCTGCACCTTGTCCGGTACCTACGCACATGGTGACCATTCCGTAGCGTTGTTTTCTCGCCTCCAGTTCATGCATGAGTTGAACGGTCAATTTTCCGCCTGTACATCCCAGCGGATGTCCCAGGGCGATGGCACCTCCGTTCACATTCACCTTGTCGATATTCAAATTCAGTTCACGGACCACGGCGAGGCTTTGGGACGCAAAAGCTTCGTTGAGTTCGATAAGGTCCATATCTTCCTGTTTCAATCCGCACTGTTGCAATACAGCAGGGATGGCCTTCACAGGGCCGATGCCCATGATGCGGGGCTCCACTCCGGCAACCGCATAACCCACAAAGCGCAGACGTGGGTCGGTGTTCAGGTGTTTGAGCATGGCTTCTGACACCACGAGTACAAAAGCTGCACCATCACTTGTTTGCGAACTGTTGCCTGCGGTGACGCTGCCCTGGGCATCGAACACAGGCTTCAGTTTGGCGAGTTTCTCAAGAGAAGTATCCGCCCTCGCTCCTTCATCGGTATCGGCAAGCCATTCACGGGTATTCTTCTTTTCGTCCTTGTCCAGATAGGTCTCCCGTACTGTAAAGGGAACGATCTGCTCCTTGAATTTACCGGATTGGATGGCGGCAATCGCCTTCTCGTGTGAACGGCAGGAAAAATCATCCTGGTCCTCCCTGCTGATTTTAAAATCTCTGGCTACAGCTTCTGCGGTGAGTCCCATGCCCCAGTAATAATCCGGATGTTTCTTCGCCACTTCGTAGTTGGGAACGACACGCCATCCGCCGAAGGGTATAGGGCTCATGCACTCCACTCCTCCGGCGATGATACAATCCGCCATGCCCGCTTTGATTTTTGCAGCAGCAATTGCAATCGTTTCCAGACCAGAAGCGCAATAACGGTTCACGGTCATGCCAGGCACCTTGTCGGTGTTCAGACCCATCAGCGCAATCATCCTTCCGATGTTGAGGCCTTGTTCAGCTTCTGGCGTTGCATTGCCGACAATTACATCGTCGATGTCGGTAGGGTCCAGTTGAGGAACTGACCGCAAAAGTGCGGCAACTACCGCTGCGGCCAGGTCGTCCGGTCGGGTGAAGCGAAACATTCCCCGTTGCGCCTTTCCTACTGCACTTCGGTAACCGGTGAGAATATATGCTGCAGACATGATGTAGTGCGTTTGTTGCGAAGTTAATTATAGTGCTTGCGAATCAGGTCAGGGTATGGAAATATTACCGCTGAATTTTGAACACCGCAAAAAAAATCCCGCATCAGCGGGATTGGTGTAAGCTTATTTTTTCGTTGTGTCGGGCGGAGCCGTGAGCGGCCCGGAGGGTGGAGCCGTGGCCTTCTTGAGACTATCGGCAGCTGCTGCGCCCGGCTTGCCGGCATTCTTCTTCGCTTCTGCGGCTTTCTTGGCGGCTTCAGCTTTTTTCGCCTCTTCTGCTGCTGCTTTCAGGTCTACGCCGTCTTTGAAGGAAGATGAACTGATCAATTGCCCCTTCCTGTTGAAGGCTCTCCATTCACCGTCGCGTTTGTTGTTTTTGTAAAATCCTTCTGAAGCCACCTCTCCGTCTTCATAGTACTTTGTCCATTTTCCGTCTTTCTTGTTGGCGATGTATTCTCCTTCCTGCTTGATCTGACCAGAGTAATAAAAGCGTTTGTACACGCCTTCTTTAATGCCATTCTGATATTCCTGCTCTTCCATCACTTTGCCGTACGGATAGAAGCGACGACTCATTCCATGGCGTTTGTCGTTCACGTACTCCACTTCGTTCATCAAGTCACCCAGCGAATTGTACGTTCTCCACAGACCTTGCTTCTGGCCAAGTTCATCCGTCTTGTTGCGGTGCTTTTCTTTACCAGGTGCGTACTTGGGCTTCTCCTCGGATTGCGCTTGTAAAAACAAGGGCAAGGCAAACAGAATAAGGAACAGGATACTCCAACGTTTCATGCGGGTCAGGATTGCTTGGCTAAAATAATAACTAATTTAATTCCTCAGCGGTTTTCCGGTGGTCAATATTGATTGAATTCTTTCAAGTGTCTTCTTTTCGCCGCACAAAGACAAGAATGCTTCTCTTTCTAAATCAAGTAGATAGCGCTCGGAAACCATGGTCGGGGCGCTCAAATCACCGCCGCAAAGTATGTAGCCCAGTTTCTGGCTGATCAATTGGTCGTGTTCACTGATGTAATGCCCCGCCATCATGCTGTTGGCGCCCACCCATACGATTCCCATTCCGCTTTTGCCCAATACCCTGATGTCTTTGCGGGGTAGGGGCTGGGTGTAGCCTGCATCACTGAGCTCGATGACCGATGCTTTGGCATCCGAGAGCAGACGGCTTTTGTTCATGCTGATGCGGTCGGTTCCGGTCCGTAGGATGCCCAGGTCGAAGGCCTCCGCAGCGGAGGTCGACACCTTGGCCTGTCCGATGGTCAGGAATTTTTCACGCAGCGCATTGATCTCGATGTCACCCTCTCTGAAGCTGTCCGAAAGCCGCAGGGCGAACTCCTTGCTTCCTCCTCCGCCGGGGATGAGGCCCACACCGAATTCCACCAGCCCGGTGTAAAGCTCAGCATGCGCCTGCACCTTATCGGCATGAAGGGTCATCTCACAGCCACCGCCTAGCGTCAATCCGAAAGGGGCTACAACGACCGGTATGGAGGAATAGCGGACACGCATGTTCATATTTTGAAACATGCGCACGGCCATATCGATTTCATCCCACTCTTGTTCGATGGCCATCATGAAGACCATGGCCAGGTTCGCCCCGGCACTGAAGTTCGGTCCTTCGTTACCGATGACGAGTCCCCGGAAATCTTTTTCGGCCAGTTCAATGGCCTTGTTGACACCTTGCACGACCTCACCACCGATGGTATTCATCTTCGTGCGGAATTCACAGCACAAAACACCATCCCCTATGTCGATCACTGAGCATCCGCTG
>CAZPCA010000157.1:0-5935 GCA_964584995.1 uncultured Bifidobacterium sp. | reverse complement strand
AATGCTTCGTGCGGTCGGTGATTGTTGTAGTCCTCCATCCATTCGTCTTTGATTTCTCTGAATTGGTAGAGGTCCTCGAACATGTAAGCGTCCAATACATCTTCCCGGAATGTGCGATTGAAACGTTCGATGTATCCGTTCTGCATAGGTTTTCCGGGCTGTATATACTGGATGGTGATATCCATCTGTTCACACCAGTCAACAAATGTTGAGCAGGTGAATTCAGGTCCGTTATCGACCCTGATACTCCGTGGTTTTCCATATTCATGTATCGCTCTTTCCAATTGCCGGATTACTGCATCACCAGGAAAACTGTAGTCTCCATCAACTACCAGTGCCTGGCGGTTGAAGTCATCGATAATGTTCAGGACTCTGAAACGTCGCTTATTCATCAATGAATCGTGCATAAAATCCATCGACCAGCTCACATTACGACCAATGGGTACTACCAATGGTTGTTTCTCGCGCTTGGGCACCCTCTTGCGGGTTCGTTGTCTGTGCTTTAGTCCCATGGCCAAATACACCCTGCGGACTCGTTTATAGTTCCATACGATGCCCTGTGAGCGGATGCGCTCATAGAGCTTGTCCTGGCCGGCCTTGTGATTGACCCGCATCGACACCAGCTCATTGAGCTTGTCGATCACCGGTTGATCGTTTTTAGTCGACTGATAATAGAACATGGACTTGGGCAATTGGATCACCCTGCAAGCTCTGGTGGTGCTTACCGAATAGGACTCTGTCAGGTAAACAGCCATGTCTTTGCGTTCACCAGGCTTTACCACTTTTTTGAGAGCACATCCTTGAGCATTTTATTGTCAAGGGCCAGGTCGGCGTACATGCTCTTGAGCTTACGGTTCTCCTCCTCTAGCTCTTTTAGCCGTCTAAGCTGATCACCATCCATTCCGGAATACTTCTTCTTCTAGTTATAGAAGGTCGTTTTGGTAATGCCAAGGTGCCGGCAAATAACCTCGAACTTTTTGCCACCCTCGTACTCCTTCAAGGCTTGTACGATCTGGCTTTCTGTAAATCGCGTTGTTTTCATGAGCTCATTAAAGTTAAGATTTATTCCTTTTTTAACCAGTCCGAATTTTAGGAGGGGTTACAAAGTGATTCAGGTTAATTCAGGCTACTGAAAAAGAAAAAGCCTTGCAAGGCTATGACTTACAAGGCTTTTTGCGGTCCGGACGGGACTCGAACCCGCGACCCCATGCGTGACAGGCATGTATTCTAACCAGCTGAACTACCGAACCGTATTAACAATGAGATTTTCAAGAACTAATTCCGTTAGTTTCAATTTGACTGCTTTGGCTACCCGCAGCAACCATTTTTATTCAACGGGCTGCAAAGATAGAGTAAAAAAATGTTCAGGCAAATTTTTAAGCTTAATTGATTTTAAAATATTGATAGTCAAATTTAAACAGGTGGCATACGTTGTTCTGTGGGGCAAGGTTAATGGATGCAGCAATGGAACAACCTTTTGGGCGAGTTTGCGTATCAAGGTCATATTGTTTGTATGAACCCACTTCAACTGGCTCTTTCCGGCATAAGGAATAACTACAAGGCCTACATCTTTTCCCTGTTTTTTCCATCACTGGTCCTTTTCGGAACCTGGCAGTTTGGTCGGTTTTTAGGACTGGAAGATCTGGGGGAGCTTACACGTGATCCGAATACGGTATTGAAAGGTCACGTATATACAGGCATGATTTCCAATGCGGGAATCTTCTTTTGGAGCGCTTCCGCCACCATCTGTTTGTTCATGGCGGTTTTCCTGTACGAGCGGGCCGCCTATCACGGGAAAACATTGCTGATGCTGTTCGCCGGACTTCTTTCGTTTGTGATGGGTTTCGATGATGTGTATCAGATGCACGAAAAAATGTTCATCGATATCCGTTACATACCGGAGGAGCTTTTCTTTTTGGCATATGCAGTCTTCATGGCATTCATCGTGCTTGTTTGCTTCAGGACCTTCATGCAAACGGATTTCATGCTGTGGTTCATGGCCCTGGGTTTGTTCATGCTCTCCTTGCTGGTGGATCATGATTTCATCCTGGTCCACAAAGACCATGCATTCTGGGAGGATAGTTTCAAGTTTGCAGGTATTTTCACCTGGTCCGTCTATTATTTGCGTACTGCTATGCTCTTCTTACAGCAGGAGTTTGACTTTTCCAGGAATGCTTAAATTTACCACGCACTAAACCTTAACAATTCACATGCTGAAAATCAGAAAGACAGAAATGTCTTCCTTTTTGTCTTTATTAACGAAGCAGGGAATGCGTGCGGTGATGGGAAGTTTCGTTCGTTCGTTTCTTGCGCATTTTCGCCTGATAGCAACGGCTTGTGCCATCATTGCTATTTTCATGGGATCTGTCTTGGTCATAGCAGTGAAAGCAGGAGTGGAGCCTTCCGATCTTACCCGCGACTTGGGCGGGGTATTGCGAATGGAACCATTCATAGGATCCATATCAAATCTCGGTTTCTTCTTTTGGTTCGGAGCCCTTACCTTATCGTTTCTGGGTTATCGGTTGTTTCAAAAGGGAGAACTTTCAACAAGGTCGAACATGTACGGCCTAGCCAGCATGATTACCCTATTGCTGGCTGTCGACGATGTGTATCAGTTGCATGAAGTGATTTTACCCGTAACCCTTGGAATACATGAAGGCGTTTTTTACCTGGTTTATCTGATTTTGACCCTTGCTTTTATCGTACGTTTTCATCGCGAGTTGATGGGAGAGTATTTTGCCTTAATCGTTTTGGCTTATCTGCTATTCGCGAGTTCTATTGCTTTTGATTCTCTTATCGAAGGGCGGATCCCGTTCTCCACCTATATAGAGGATACACTCAAATTGAGCGGGATCATCACCTGGTTCCTGTTTTTCTGGTTTTCTGTTACTGTTGACCTGAAGACAAGCCTGTCGAATCGAAGAAACTGAGCATCTTCATCAAAAAAACAGCAGATAGCCCCTTTCGCTTCATAATCCTTTCACGGGAAAGTACTTGCTTTGTACCGTTGTTCTGCAGCAGGGGATAGTAAGATAGTGTGCTTTCATGGCTACTTCATCTGCAAATCACAACTTCGTACAACGCTTAATCGTATCATTGTCTATTATGAAAAAAATATTCTCTCTCTGCCTTCTCTTTACGGTTCTTCAGTATGCCGTATTCGCTCAGGATCAGTCGGCAGCTGAATCCACCAGTAATGCCGAAATCACCTTCGAAAAGGAGCTGCATGATTTCGGTACCATTGACTATGCCGGAGACGGTGCCTACGCTTTTAAGTTCACCAATACCGGTTCGGATCCGCTTGTAATCTCCAACGCCCAGGGCTCCTGCGGTTGTACTGTACCTAAATGGCCCAAGGAGCCCGTTCTCAAAGGCCAGTCCTCTTTCATCAATGTCAACTACGATACCAAGCGTCCTGGACCATTTACCAAAACGGTGACGGTGATGTCCAACGCGAAAACCGCTACCAAGGTGCTGACCATCAAAGGGGTTGTTCGTACTCAGGAACAAACGGACGATCAGATGCCCCTTCGCAAGGACGATGGCATGATGCCGCTTGAAAACCAAAAATAAATCTTCAAAACTATACGTAAAATGAAAAAAATCCTCTTGATGGCCGCCTGCAGCATGCTGCTCGCCGCCTCTGCAGTCAATGCACAAACCTCCGACAAGGCTGCTCCTGCTGCCACCGATACCAAATCTTCTTCTGAAATGTTATTTACAGAAGAGGAGTTCAACTTTGGTACCATTAAGCAGGGGGAGTCTGTGACCCACGAATTCACCTTCTCCAACGAGGGCAAAGACGATCTGATTATCACCAATGCACAGGGGTCTTGTGGTTGCACAGTGCCCCAGTACCCTAAAGAGGCCATTAAGACAGGCGCTAAGGGAACCATTAAGGTTACTTTCAACTCAGCCGGTAAAATGGGTCTGCAGGACAAGACGGTGACCATCACCTCCAATGCGAAAAACAGTCCACGGATTCTGCACCTCAAAGGAACCGTTGAAGCCCCTGCTGCTCAGCCGGTTAATGCTGCTCCCGGAAAGTAAAACAGGAGATATTATTCCTTAACTTTGTAGTCCCGGTTTTTTACCGGGACTATTTATTTTACCGCTATGCCAAAAATATCCGACAAAGGTCAGCAGATGCCTCCCAGCCCGATCCGTAAACTGGTTCCGTATGCCGAGGCTGCCAAGAAGAGGGGAGTGCAGATTTTCCATTTGAATATCGGTCAGCCGGATATACACAGTCCTAAGGTGATGCTGGATGCCGTACGCAATAATACCCTCGAGGTGATTGAGTATAGCCACTCTGCGGGAATAGAATCCTACCGCAGGAAGCTGGCCGGCTATTATCAGAAAAACAATATACAGGTCGATTGGCAGGATATTATTATTACCACCGGCGGATCCGAGGCTATCGAGATCGGCATGATGGCCTGTCTGAATCCCGGAGATGAAATCATTGTACCGGAGCCGTATTACGCCAATTACAACGGGTTCAGCACCCAGGCCAGTGTAGTAGTCAGGCCGGTGGCATCGAGCATTGAAAGCGGTTTCGCCTTGCCTCCCATTCAGGAGTTCGAGAAGGCGATTACGCCGCGCACCAAGGCCATCCTTATCTGCAATCCGGGAAATCCTACGGGCTACCTATACACCCGTACAGAGTTGGAAACCCTGAAGGCGCTTGCCCTTAAATACGATCTCTTTCTGTTCGCTGATGAAGTGTACCGTGAGTTTTGCTACGATGGTCGTGACTACGTTTCGGTCATGCACCTGAGTGAACTGGAGCAACATGTCGTGCTGATGGACAGCATTTCGAAACGCTACAGTGCCTGCGGAGCCCGTATCGGTGCCCTGGTTTCCAGAAACAAGGAGGTGATGGCGGCCGCTTTGAAATTTGCGCAGGCCCGACTTTCGCCCCCGACCTTCGGACAGATAGCAGCCGAAGCAGCCATTGATACTCCGGCATCCTATTTTGAAGAAGTTAAAGCCGAATACGTAGCCCGCAGGGATTATGTGGTCGATGCTTTGAATAAAATGGACGGAGTGTTTTGTCCCAAGCCCAGCGGTGCTTTTTACTGTATGGCTCAATTACCTGTTGACGATGCTGATCGCTTTTGTCAATGGCTGCTGGAGTCCTTTTCCCATAATGGGCAAACGGTGATGCTCGCACCGGCTTCCGGATTTTATTCAAAACCGGAATTGGGCAAGAAGCAGGTTCGCATTGCGTATGTACTCAACCTTGATTCGCTGCGGGCCGCCATGAACTGCCTGGAAGAGGCATTGAAGGTTTATCCTGGTCGTGAGCAACCGGTCACCGCCAGTGCTGCTACGCTGCAGGAATAATGGGAGTTGGATGGATTAGGACTCTGCACAGGGTGTACGCACACTGCCTTTTCAAGACAATCATGTTGATATCTAAAGTCCGTCCTAAGCGGCTCATTGAGAGGTAGCCGATAGATTTGCCCGTTACCTTATACCTTTTAGAATGTACCCGCTCGAACCTGCGATGATTCCTGATGTTGTGCTGTTGGTGTTGATGTTCTCAGCGCTCGTTCAAGTACTTTATTTCCTGTTTCGATTTTCTGGTCCTGGTTTTTCGGTCTTGCCCAACGGTGTATCCGATCAACCACCTGTTTCGGTGATTATT
Source organism: uncultured Bifidobacterium sp. (assembly GCA_964584995.1). GTDB lineage: Bacteria > Bacteroidota > Bacteroidia > AKYH767-A > OLB10 > JAJTFW01. The sequence goes on along the minus strand of CAZPCA010000157.1, from coordinate 282 downwards.
TGTGCCCGCAATGAGTTGAAAAATTTACGTGCGTTTTTACCGGCAGTACTCGAGCAGGAGTATCCGGAATACCAGGTCGTAGTGGTGAACGATTGTTCCTGGGACGAGTCCGGCAAATTCCTGGAGGAGATGGAGCAGGCCCACAAACACCTGAAAGTGGTGACACTTAAAGAGCAGGAAAAATACCAGCACGGTAAAAAATTCGCCTTAACCCTTGGCATTAAAGGGGCTGCTTACGAGCATTTGCTGCTCACAGATGCAGATTGTGTACCTGCATCCAGG
>CAZPCA010000156.1:2956-5989 GCA_964584995.1 uncultured Bifidobacterium sp. | reverse complement strand
TAAGCTCCCGATGTCTCGATGGCCACTTCGAAACCGTTTTCTTTGAAAGAACGGAAAAGTGGTCCCAAATCGTACATGGCCGGTTCGCCACCGGTGATGACCACGAATTTCGCAGGGAATTGTCCCGCTGCTTCCAGCAAATCCTGTACAGGTAGGACGGGATGCTTTCCTGCATCCCATGACTCTTTCACATCGCACCAGGTGCATCCGACATCGCAACCGGCAAGACGGATGAAATACGCGGGACGTCCAGTGTAGAAGCCTTCTCCCTGTATGGTGTAGAAATGCTCCATGACGGGGTATGTCGCAAGCCTATCCGGAGTGACTGACATGTGTATCGTACATGCGTTGGCGTGCGGCCATCAGGGTGTTCTGCAAGAGCCCGACGATGGTCATCGGCCCTACCCCTCCCGGAACCGGAGTGATGTAACTGCATTTCGCAGCAACGTGGTTGAAATCCACGTCACCGGCCAGTTTGAAACCACTTTTCAATTCAGGTGCAGGAACCCTGGTCATGCCCACATCGATGACTACAGCGCCCTCCTTCACCATATCGGCTGTAACAAAATAGGGTTTGCCAATGGCTGCTATAATGATATCCGCCTGTACGCAAATCTCCTTCAGATTTTTCGTTCGGCTGTGCGTAAGGGTCACGGTGCAATTGCCGGGGCGAGTATTGCGAGAAAGTAAAATGGAAATGGGTGTACCAACGATGTTGCTGCGACCGATTACGACACAATGTTTGCCTTCAGTCTCTAATTGATACCGTTCGAGCAACTGCATAATGCCTTTGGGCGTAGCGGGAATAAAAGCTTCCAACTCTTCAGTCATACGACCGAGATTTACCGGATGAAAACCGTCTACATCTTTAGATGGGTCGATCACAGCCGTGATACGGTGCACATCGATGTGTGCGGGCAGGGGTAACTGCACAATGAATCCGTCGATCTCTTCGTCTTCGTTGAGTTGCCGGATGGCGTGAATAAGTTCCAGTTCCGTGACCTTGCTATCAAAACGAATCAGGGTGCTTCTGAAACCAACCTCTTCACAGGACTTGATTTTATTCCCTACATACGTTTCGGATGCCCCGTCATTACCAACCAGGATTGCGGCAAGATGGGGAGCCCTGCGGCCCGCGTCGGTTATCCGTTTGACTTCGTCACGGATTTCTTCTTTGATCTGCCGGGATACCAGCTTTCCGTCTATTAGATTCACGTAATTGGCTTTTAAGGTCGGCGGGCAGGCATATTACGCATCATACGTTGTGCGTTGCCCGAGGTAAACATTTTCATCATTTTGCGCATGTCTTCGAACTGCTTCAGCAGTCTGTTGACATCCTGAATGGTGGTTCCGCTGCCAGAGGCGATGCGGCGGCGGCGGGGACCGTTGAGGATTTCAGGTCGCTCTCTTTCCTCGTGGGTCATCGACTGTATGATCGCTTCGATGTGTTTGAAGGAATCATTGTCGATATCCACATCCTTCATGGCCTTGCCCATACCGGGAATCATGCCCATGAGGTCCTTGATATTCCCCATTTTTTTAATCTGCTGTAACTGCCCGAGAAAATCATTCAGGTTGAACTGGTTTTTCGCGATTTTCTTCTGGAGCTCAGCGGCCTCCTTGGCATCGAACTGCTCCTGTGCTCTTTCTACCAGGGAAACGATGTCGCCCATGCCGAGGATCCTGTCGGCCATTCGGCTTGGATAGAAGACGTCCAATGCTTCCATCTTCTCCCCGGTACCCACAAACTTGATTGGTTTGTTGACTACGGACTTGATGGAAAGTGCTGCACCGCCCCGTGTATCTCCGTCCAGCTTGGTCAGTACCACCCCGTCAAAATCAATGCGATCGTTGAAGGCCTTGGCTGTATTCACCGCATCCTGACCCGTCATGGCATCGACCACAAACAAGGTTTCCTGTGGCTGTAAAAACTCCTTGAGACGAGCAATCTCCTCCATCATCTCTTCGTCCACGGCAAGGCGACCTGCCGTATCGACAATAATGGTATTTATGCCCTGGCTTTTGGCACTCTCAATTGCATTTTTCGCAATCTGAAGAGGATTTTTATTGTCTTTTTCGGAATATACGGTGACCCCAATCTGATCTCCGAGCACATGTAGCTGGTCGATAGCGGCCGGACGGTACACGTCGCAGGCCACGAGCATCACCTGACGCCCCCTCTTCGACTTCAGCAAATTGGCCAGCTTACCGCTGAGGGTAGTTTTTCCAGAACCCTGCAATCCCGACATCAGGATGATGGAAGGACTAGCTTTCAGGTTGATGTCAGCAGCATCGCCCCCCATGAGGGAGGTCAACTCCTCGTGGACAATCTTGACCATGAGCTGCCCTGGAGACACACTGATCAGGACATCCCTGCCCAGCGCTTTCTCCTTCACTGTGTCCGTAAACTGCTTGGCTACCTTGTAATTGACATCGGCGTCGAGCAGGGCTTTACGCACCTCCTTAAGGGTTTCAGCCACATTGATTTCACTGATTTTCCCCTGCCCTTTCAGCAGTTTAAAGGCTCTGTCTAGCTTATCGGATAAATTCTCAAACATGATTCTGGTTCAGGTGCAAATTTACGGATTCGGCACGGCATTTTAAAGGGAAATTGCCCCCAATCGTGGCCAGCGGAAAGCTGCATGGAGGTGGGGAAGAAACCCTTGCCGATCAGCGGTTATCGAAGCGGTCGTTTTTACGTGTCAGCTTCAGGTCCTGTAGCATCGAGGACTTCACGTTGATCTGGAAGAAAAAGTTCTGCTGGAAGCCAAAAGGCACCCAGTTCAGGCTCATCTCCCAGCAATGCAGATCACGGTAAATACCGAGAGAGGTGTAACTGATGTCCCTCTGCTCGAAATCATAACCCGAGTTATACGTGAATTTCCAAGACGGCGTTAATTGGATATCGCCGTTGAAATTTAGGGTTTGGGTGATCTGGTCGGGAACAAGCACATTGTTCACGAAGAAGAAATTGTATCCGACATTGAGTGTGAACGGCACATTGAAATCCACATAGCGATCACTCTCCCGCGT
>CAZPCA010000156.1:0-2946 GCA_964584995.1 uncultured Bifidobacterium sp. | reverse complement strand
CAAAAGTGTTGATTCGGATACCTTCATCGGTTACAGCATAGGGATCGAAACCTGCCGCCAGAAACAAGGATACCTTGTCCAGGATGGTGGCCCGCCCCGACAAATTCACCGGAGCCAGCCTGAGAGAATCGGCTGCAAAATTATAACTGGTGTTCAAGGATAGACTTTCCAGCAATTTCACTTTTTTCTCGACAAGCGCTGTATCGGTTTTCTGGCGCACCTTCATTTCGAAATTATTGTCAAGGGAAAAGTTGAGTAATGTGGACTTACCAGCACCGGGTCCTCCAAAGACAGCTCCTTCATAGATGGAGTACAGGGACGTCCGACCCGTGGAGTCAGCCTGTACGCTCTTATAATTACCAAATCCCGGATCAGAGAAATCCGGACGCCAGGAAAAACCAAAAGTGGGTGTCATAACATGGCGAATAGCAGCAACAGCGCCTTTACGGAACTGAACAAGACCATAAATGCGTGTATTCATGCTCGTGGAAAAGGCGAAGTCTCTGGCCGCCTTGAATCCGTCCACGGTGTCCGTTTGCACCTGCTTCAGTTCCGGATCCCAGGACTTGCGGATGGACCTGAGGTACCAACGCTCGGTATAGCTAATTCCTGGACTGACCGTAAAGTACTTGGCCACGGTGAAAGAGGTGTTAACTGGAACACTGTGTTGCATACCGTAGCGAAATTCTTCAAGCGATTGCTTTGTGAAGAGCAACGTATCCTTGGTGGCGATCGAGTTGAGAAAAGAAGTCGTAAGCCCTACCCCTATTTTCTCGTACCACTTTTGGCTACCGACTGCGGATTTACGGCGAAACGGTGTTTGACGCGCCACGTTGAATGTCGCGCTGGGAAGACTTAAATTGATATCGCGGGTCTGGGTGTTTTGTGAATGTGCGAGGCTCACCGCAAGGTTGAAAGGCTTTCCTGTCCAGTTCCTCGCCCACGCGATGGACGATTGGAAGGTGTTTGTCAGAAAGTTATTACTGTTGCTCAGGTTGAACTGATAGAACGTACTGGAACCGGCATTTACGTTGGCCGTAAAGCTGGTGCCGGGATTCAACTTGGGATCCTGGATGTGGGCCCAGCGCATGAAGAAAGCCTCTTCCAGGCGATAATCAGGAAACTCAGGTCGGGAAATCCGTGTGTTGGAATAATTCACCGAAACATTGCCACTCGCTTTGTAGCGCCAGGCGTAATTACTGTAGGCGTTGGCTCTCCAACTACCTCTGGAGTAAATATCACCGGTTAGCGCAAGATCAAAATGATCATTCAATCCGAGGTAATAGCCTCCATTCCTGAGAAAAAATCCAAGCTGCTGAGATTCTCCATATTGCGGGAAGAGAATTCCCGAAGAACGGCCCTTCCTGTTCGGAAAAAAACCGAAGGGTATGGCCACCGGTGTGGGCACATCCATGATGTACATATCGGCAGAACTGGTAACCACTTTGTTATTGGGAATGACCTTGATTTTTGCGGACTTGAGGTAGTAATGCGGATGCGGGTCTTCACAAGTGGTATAATAGCCGTTTCGTATGAAAGTGGTATTGTCTGGCTCCTTTTTCACCGTTGCACCATGGATATAACTGTCGCCATCTTTTGTGGTGATATCGGTGATTTTCCCGCGCTTGGTATTGAAGTTGTACTTCAGATGTTCCGACCTGAACTCATCGCTCCCCTGTTTGAAAAGCGGCTTCCCGGCTATAAGACCCGTGCTGTCCGGAAGACCATGCGCCGTAAGCACTTTGGAATCGAAACTGATATCAATATAATCCGCTTCCAAGCGGATGTCCTCATAAACTATCCATGCATTACCATAAAGGTAGACCATTCCATCCTTCAGGTCGTACACCACAGAGTCTTTGGCATGATACTCGACCTTGGATTTGAAATCTTCAGCCAGCCTGAGCGAATCAGGCAATGGCAGTGAATCCATCGAATTAACTAAGGTGTCGTTAACATTTACCAAACTGTCACTGAGCCCGGCATTGACTATCGAACTATCACGCTGCTCAATAGATATTTCCTGCGCACGAACCACTGAACCCTGCAGAAAAAAAATCGAGAGGCATACTGTCAACCAACAACGAAGCGTTGAAAAGTTGGCCAACTTACCGACCTCTGAATAGCACATCAACTGTATTATAGGGTTATTTTTGAACCCGCAAAACTACAAAACCCATCGTGAATAACAGGCTTCACATCGCTTTTACTCTTTCGCTTGCCCTCGTTTGTTTAACGGGCGCGAAATGGCATAAGGACGCCTACCGCATCAAGACGATCGTCATTGACGCAGGGCATGGAGGCCATGACGCAGGATGCCTGGGTGCCTCGGCGAGGGAAAAACACGTTGCGCTGGACATAGCTCTCAAATTGGGCAAAATCATTGAAAGCAATCACCCTGATATCAAGGTGGTCTATACCCGAAAAACGGATGTTTTCATTCCTTTACACGAACGGGCTAACATAGCCAATAAGGCACATGCGGATCTTTTCATATGCATTCACCTGAATTCAGGAGGGAAAGCCGCTTTTGGCGCCGAAACCTATGTGATGGGCAACCACAAAACAGAAGACAACCTGGAAGTGGCGAAACGTGAAAACGCGGCCATCCTGCTCGAAGAGGATTATATCCGCAAATACGACGGCTTCGACCCGAACAGCCCGGAGGCCAATATCATTTTTTCCCTTTACCAAAGTCAATTCATGAGCCAGAGCATTCTCTTTGCTTCCAATATTCAGGATGAATTTGAGGACTATGCAGGAAGACACAACCGTGGGGTAAAGCAGGCAGGCTTCCTGGTCTTGTATAAAACAGCGATGCCTGCCGTGCTCATAGAATGCGGTTTTTTATCACACGACCAAGAGGAGAAATATCTTGCTTCCGATAAAGGGCAACATCAAATGGCTACCGCTATTTATCGAGCCTTTAAAGGGTACAAGCTGGAT
>CAZPCA010000155.1:0-6004 GCA_964584995.1 uncultured Bifidobacterium sp. | reverse complement strand
ACAGCGACAACTCCGTGAATCCCGGTGTTGCTTCCGACGGCTGTAACGGCGTGGACAACGACTGCGACGGTTCTACCGACGAAGACGCTACCTTCTCCAACTACTATGTAGACGGTGATGGCGACGGCTACGGTGCCGGAACTGCTACTTCTTCCTGCTCACCGATTGCCGGTTCAGTGACCCTTGACGGTGATTGCGATGATAGCAACAGTGCAATCAATCCTGCCGCAGCTGAATCCTGTAACAACATCGATGATGATTGTGACGGATCTACAGACGACGGATTGACCACCTTCACCTACTATGCAGATGTCGATGGCGATTCCTATGGTAATGCCGCTTCTTCCATCAGCGTGTGCGCAACCACTGCGCCTACCGGTTATGTGACCACCTCTACTGACTGTAACGATGGCGACAATGCGGTGAACCCTGCCGCTACTGAGGTATGCGGAAACAGTATCGACGACAACTGCGACGGAAATACCGATGAAGGTTGTGGCTGCAGCAATCCTGCTACCGCCAACGCCGGCGCCAATCAGAGTGTATGTGCGAACCAATCTGTGACTTTGAACGGTTCTATCGGTGGAGGAGCTACGAATGGTACCTGGACCACCTCCGGTGACGGTACATTCTCTCCAAGTGCAACGGTATTGAATGCTGTATATACGCCCGGTGCAGCGGATATTGCCGCCGGTTCCGTAACACTCACGCTGACTACTGATGCGCCTCCAGCTCCCTGTACTCCCGCAACAAGTTCTTTGGTGATTACCATTGATCCATTGCCTTCCGCGCCCGGTGCCATTACAGGTCCAGCTGCCATCTGTAATCCCTACAATACGACCATCACTTACAGCGTCGCTCCGGTTGCCGGTGCCACTTCCTACAACTGGACTGTTCCTGCAGGAACTAACATCATTTCCGGTCAGGGAACCACCAGCATCATCGTGTCCTGGCCCTTCAGTGCCATTCACGCGGGTGTGATAGGACAAATCTGTGTAACGGCCAACAACACCAATAACTGTGGCAGTGGCACACCAAGCTGTTTGAATATCACCATGCAGCTGACCACCCCCGTAGCCCCTTCATCCATTTCAGGCCCAGTCAAGGCTTGCCCGGGTGATGTAATTGTCTACTCCGTATCGCCCGTTGTACGTGCTACCGGCTATAACTGGACGGTACCTGCTGGTGCTACCATCATCAGCGGCGCTGGCACCAATGTGGTCACCGTTGAGTACAGCGCTTCCTTCACCGGAGGCACCATCAGCGTAGCAGGCACCAACGGATGTGGTGTGGGTGCTGTTCGTTCCCGCAATATCAATCTGAATGTGTTGTCTGCTACCGCTTCGATCTCAGGCCAGTTGAATGGTCTGTGCGGTGCGACAGGTGTCATTTACAACGCCAATCCTGTAGTAGGCGCTGTTTCTTACCTCTGGACAGTTCCCGCAGGTGCTACCATCACCGGTGGTCAGGGAACGGCTTCCATCACGGTGGATTACTCCGGCTCCTTCACCACGGGTGCAGTGACAGTGGTAGCGCAGAACGGTTGTGGTAACGGTGCTGTACGCAGCGCGACCGTCATCGGGGCTCCGGGTCAACCATCGCCCATCACCGGTCCTGCGGTATTGTGTGCTAACCAGAACTATAACTTCAGTGTGAATACTGTTGCAGGTGCTTCTACTTATGTATGGACGATTCCTTCCGGCTTCCAGATCATCTCCGGGCAAGGCACCAAGGATATCGTAGTCAAAGCAGGTGGGACGCCTGCGACTGGCCTGTCTATAGCAGTTCGTGCTTCCAATGGTTGTGGTACAGGAGCGTTGCGCAGTCGCTCCGGTCTTAGTACGACCGTTTGTCCACGTATCGGCGAGGAATCTGCCATGAATGTGGCCGCATATCCCAATCCGGTAAGCGACCTGTTGAATATCACATTCGATATGTCTGGCAACCGCGATGTGCTTGTGACGATGATGGATGCCGCAGGCCGTGTGGTTCTGAACGAGAACCGCAATGCCGACGAGGGGTCTAATAAACTCGAGATTTCTGTGAAAGGCCTCGCTTCCGGATTCTATACTGTACAACTCCTTACCGGTGATGCAGTGGAGAAGATCCGTATCGTTGTCGAGTAACAGTAATAGTACTGCATGATAATGAAGCCCCGGACAAAAGAGTCCGGGGCTTTTTTGTACGCAACAAGGGATTCCTTTTGATTTTCGAAGATTTTACAGACTTCATCGCTACTAAGAGGCTCTCTTTTGGATTTTAAATCAGCATCTCCTATGTTTGATTAACCTAATACTCCCCGATGAAAAAACAGTTGTTCAAATTGGTGATGGTCAGCTTCTGCCTATGTTCGGCAAAAGTGGTCGCTCAGGATTTCCATTTTTCGCAGTTCAGTATGACTCCTACCTTGATAAATCCGGCTGCGGCAGGGTCTGAAAATCAATCCAGGGCTTTTCTGAATTACCGAAACCAGTGGAGGAGTATCAGTGCGCCTTACACTACGGTACACGCTTCCACAGATATGGCATTGACGAAGAACAATGCGAGCAAAGGATACCTAGCTGCCGGTCTGGATGTCACCAATGACCAGGCCGGAACTTCGAAGCTCCGCCATCTGCAGGCGACAGTTTCCCTGGCTTATCACACGCGCATTGGAGAGAACAGCAAGCTCGGTGCCGGTTTGTACGGCGGGTTCGCTCAACGCTCCGTGAATTACAATGACCTTCGCTGGGGTAGCCAGTATGACGGGAATACTTACAATGCCGGTCTGCCAGGCGGAGGTACAGACGGGGCCAACAGCATCGCTTTTGCAGACCTGGGCGCTGGCCTGATCTGGAGTTACAGCAAAGGCGAACGCTACATGACAGGCAATGATCAACAGAAATATACGCTTGGCTTTTCGGTGTTGCATGCTAACAGACCCTCTTACTCTTTCTTTGATACCGGTGAGCGGCTCAATTTGAAAACCGTATTTCACGGTGAAGCATTGATCGGTATTCCTAACTCCGGTTTGTCCATTGTTCCCGGTTTCATGTATGCGGGCCAAGGTTCACTGTCGCAAGTAATGGTTGGTGCCCGCTTTCGCCTCTTGCTCGAACAGGAGTCGAATTATACGGGCTTCGAGAAAGGCAAGGCCATCGCTTTCGGCACCTATTACCGCGTTGGAGACGCTTTTGTGCCCAGTGTGCACCTGGAAATGGGCAAACTCGAATTCTGCATGAGCTACGACTTTACTGTATCGAGCCTGACGGACGCTAACAATGCTCGCGGAGGTATGGAAATCGCGCTTCGTTATCTTTTCGCACATCCGCTGCAGAAAGGTGCAGCCAAACGCTATTGATCCTTATGCTTCATAAATTCGTTTACTGCATTTCCATCGCCTTTTCGTTGGTTTCCATTATGGCACTGCATCTCCCTGCGCAGGAAAAGACCACTGCGAAACTCACCAATATGGGCGAGGTGCTGAACTCTTCCTGGGCGGATTTCGCTCCGGTTATTTCTGCCGACGGTTCTACCATGATGTTCACTTCCACGCGACCTGTTACAGACAAGGAGTTGAAATCCGGGAAAGCCACACTGGAAAGGATCTTCGTATCGTATTACAATGCATCACAGCAGCAATGGTCGAAGGCGGTGGTGATGCCCACATCCGTAAATGCCGCCGGCAGGAACAACTCGGCGATTGCATTGTCCAACGATGCGCAACGGCTGCTCCTCTACCGCGATGACCAGCAGGGTAACGGGGATATCTATGAGTCTGTACTTACCGGTTCCACTTGGTCGGAAGCCGTACGTCTACCCGAGCCGGTGAATTCCGCTTCACATGAATCATCAGCGACCTATTCTCCCGATGGCAATACCATTTTCTTCGTCAGCAACCGTAAAGGCGGAATGGGGGGTCGTGATATCTGGCAGTGCAAACGCAATCCGGATGGTTCCTGGTCTACCGCCGTGCCACTGGGAGAGCCGGTGAATACCCGTGAAGACGAAGAGGGTGTGTATCTGCATCCCGACGGAGTGACTTTGTACTTCAGCTCAAAAGCACATGGTTCCATCGGCGGTTACGATGTGATGTATACGACACGAAAGGACGGCAAATGGTCGGTTCCGCAAAGCATGGGTCCCGGAGTGAATTCCAAAGAGCACGATGTCTTTCTCGTCATGGAGGCGAGCGGACAAAAAGGATATTATGCATCCGCAAAAGCGGGAGGGAAAGGTGCAGAGGATATCTACCTGGTGGAGTTCATCCGCGAGGAACAACAGAAAGGCCCCAAGTTGACCCTGCTCAAGGGCGTTATAACAGATGCCGCCACGAAAGCCGCGTTGGAAGCCGACATTGAACTCACAGACAATGCCACCGGTGAGCGGATAACCACCTTGAAGTCGAATGCCGAAAGCGGTCGGTATCTTGTATCACTTCCCGCAGGCCGCAACTACGGCATCAGTGTCAGTGCGCGTGGGTATTTGTTCCACTCAGTCAATGTCAGCATGCCCGATACCGCGGATTACAACGAAGTCGTGAAAGACATTGCCCTGGAGAAGATGGAGGTCGGTACCACCATCACCCTGAATAACATTTTTTATGATTTCGATAAATCTTCGCTGCGCAACGAATCCCTCACAGAGCTGGATAAGCTCTTCGGGTTGTTGAACCAGAATCCGTCGATGCAGGTCGAGATCCGCAGCCATACCGATAACCGTGGCAGCGAGGATTACAATGTCCGCCTTTCACAGGCCCGTGCTCAGTCTGTCACTGATTACCTCAGCGGCAAAGGAATCTCTTCGGCGCGTTTGGTGGCAAAAGGTTACGGCAAGTCGCAACCGATAGCCAGCAATGACACAGACGAAGGACGCCAGCTCAACCGTCGAACCGAATTCAAAATCCTCAGCAAGTAATTTCAAAAAATCAAAGTATGAAACATATTCTCCGTTCGCTATTGTTTTTTTCGATGTTGCATTTCAGTATGCTGTCAGCACACGCCGGTGACTGGCAGACTACCCCTTCTTACAGTAAATCCTTCGTGGAGAACAAGGGGCAGTTCAACGGCCGAAACAAGTTATCCGGTAGTGATATTCGCTATGCCATCGACCATGGTCCTTTTCAGGTCTATTTCACTAAAAACGGTCTGACCTATCGTTTGGACGAGAAAATCAGGGAGAAGAAAGAGCGTGATCCCAAAGAGCACATGAAGGAGGAAATGCGGGAGATGAAGGAAAAAGCAGAAGGCAAACGCAAGGTCGAAATGCGCTCCGATATCCTGCATCTGGAGTTCCTCAACAGTAATCCGAATGTATTTGTGGAAGCATCCGAAGAAGTCAGCGAGTATTTCAATTACAGCATGGGCAGCAATAGCATCCATTACGATGGTGCAAGGGGCTTCAGAAAACTTACTTACCGGGAGATCTATCCAGGTATCGATCTTGTGTTCTCATTCGATGAGCAGCAGGGCTTCAAATATGCCTTCCATCTGCAACCAGGGGCTGATCCCGGGCTCATAGCCATGAAGTACGGCAAGAATGCGAAATTATCTTTGGATGAAAAAGGGAATATCCTGTTGCGAACACGTTTTGGGGCTATCACCGACCACGCCCCCGTCAGTTACCTTGGTGGCCATTCAGCCCAGAAAGTGGGTACTGCATTTATTCTGAAGGGCAATACCGTTTCATTCAGTGTGGATGGCTATGATAAAACGCAAGCATTGGTCATCGATCCCTGGGTCGTGTTCCCACCCAGCCCTAATTCCAACAAAGTATGGGAGGTGGAAACCGACAATGCCGGCAATGTATATACGTATGCAGGCGACATGCCCTTCGCATTGCGCAAGTACAGCCCCACGGGTACCTTGTTATGGACATTTACCAGCTCGTGGGATTCTTCAGGGTTCTGGGTAGGAGGAATGATTACTCATCCCAACGGTGATACGTATATGTGCACAGGCTCCAATGGTGAAATCCGTAAAATCAACCCGGCCGGCACACAGGTATGGTACAACAATCCCAACGG
>CAZPCA010000154.1:0-6152 GCA_964584995.1 uncultured Bifidobacterium sp. | reverse complement strand
GACTTAGGGCAATGCAACAATGGGTTAACTGCCCGCAAACAGTGCTTATCACTCCACAAAAAGCGCCTTCAGCTCGGTGGCATCCGCCGGCTGCATTTTTCCGGCCAGGATGAGGGACAGCTGCCGGCGACGCAGCGCCCCTGCGAAGCGCTGCTGTTCTTCTTCGGATTCCGGGATGAGTTCGGGCACCTGTATAGGATTGCCGAGCTGGTCAACGGCTACAAAGGTGTAAATGGCCTCGTTGCATTTCACTTTTTTCTGACGCATGTTGTCCTCCACCCATACATCGATGAATACCTCCATCGAAGAATTGAAGGAACGTGAAACCTTGGCCTGCAGCGTAACTACATCGCCGAGCTTGATGGGCTGATTGAACGATACATTGTTGACGGAGGCCGTCACTACGATGCGACTACAATGCCGGTAGGCGGAGATGGCGGCGGTGATGTCCATCCAGTGGAGCAGGCGTCCTCCCATCAGGTTGCCGAGGGTGTTGGTATCGTTGGGGAGCACAATCTCCGTAGAGATGGCGATGCTGTCTTTTGCTGTTTTTGCCTGCATGAGCTGTTATCTGCCGCAAAGGTATGGAGAAAGGCTTCGCTGAACGGCATCAGGAGCCCTGAAAAGTCCAGGCTGCCCGCAAGGCCTCGGTGATGATATCATCGTCGAGTGCACGCATGCACTGGAAATGTCCCTTGGGACACTTGTCGTAGCCGATCTTGGAACATGGGCGGCAACGCAGGCCTTCCACCTGCAGGATCCTGGAAAAGCTATTGCTCCCGGGCATGTAAGGATACATCCCGAAGGCAGGGATGGTATTGCCCCAAACCGAGACCAGGGGTTTGCGGAATGCCGATGCAATGTGCATGAGCCCGGTATCGTGGCTGAGCACGGCACGGGCTTGGCGTAACAACACCGCCGACTCGTGTATGCTCGTTTCACCACAGGCCGACCATACACCATCGCCGGCCGCCATCATGATCTGCATGGCCCGGGTGCGGTCTTCCTTACCGCCCAGCAATACCGCAGGTAGCGCCAGTTTCTTTAGAACCCTTGCGATTTTTTCGCTGGGCATCATTTTGGTGCTGTGCTGTGCGCCGATGGCCACTGCCAAATAGCCTTCACGGTGTGTTGCCGGCAGGCGATCCATGACCTCCTCCGCCTCTGTGCCGGTATAGTAGTCCAGTCCAGCGCCGTCATTCTTCACGCCGAAAGTGGAGAGCGTGGACAGGTAACGGTCTACGATGTGCACATCCGGTAGTCGGTTGATACGCAGATTGACCAGTAACCATTTCTCGATGTTCAGCTTCGGGAAAGCGAAGGCTCTTACACCCAGCCGTCGCCGCAGACGCAACGATCGCAGGTTATGGTGCAGGTCGATGATATAATCGAAATTTTCCGCTTGTAGAGCGTCTGCTACCTCCTCGAGGGTTCCGTCGGTAGTCCAAAGCTTGGCGATGTGCGGATGGTGGCGCAGCACCTCGCTATAGCCCTTCCGCGTCAAAAAATGAATCTCCGCGTCCGGCAGCTGCTGCTTCAGGCAACGTATGACCGGTGTCGTGAGCACTATATCCCCGATGGAACTGAAACGAACGATGAGGAATTTCGCCAAGGCAGATTTTTAACGGCTCAAACTTAGTTAAATTCGCGGCATGCAACTGATCGACACCCATCTGCACCTGTATGCCGAAGAGTTTGATGCAGACCGTAACGCAGTGGTGGATGCAGCACGCAAGGCGGGAGTGGTACAGCTCCTGCTTCCCAACATCGACAGCAGTTCCTGGCAGGGCATGATGGACCTGAGCAGCGCCTATCCCGGGTATTGCTTACCGATGATGGGACTCCATCCTTGTTACGTGCTGGAGAATTACGAAGAGGAGCTGCAGCTCGTTGAACGGGAGCTGGCCAAAGGCGGCTATGTCGGTGTCGGTGAGATTGGAATGGACCGCCACTGGAGTCTCGACTTCATCGAACAACAGGAAACCGCACTGCGGCGTCAGCTCGCCCTCGCCCATCACTATGATCTGCCGGTGGCGCTGCACACCCGGAATGCCAATGATGAAGTAATCGCCATCCTGCGCGACATGCAGCTCAGCGGTCTGCGCGGGGTCTTCCATTGCTTCAGCGGCACAGTGGAGCAGGCACACGCCATGACCGACCTGGGATTTTATCTCGGAATCGGCGGCGTGCTCACATACAAAAACGGGGGACTCGACACTGTGCTGGAGCAAGTGGACATACGGCACCTCGTCCTGGAAACTGATGGCCCATACCTATCGCCTGCGCCTTACCGCGGTAAACGCAACCAGCCGGCATACATCCGCTACGTGGCGGAAAAACTCGCCGATGTGAAAAACATCACCCTCGAACGCGCTGCCGCCATCACCACGGAAAATGCGCGCCAACTCTTCCGCTTATGAAGAAAATACTCATCGTATATACCGGCGGCACCATTGGCATGCAACACGATGCCCGCGGCACACTGAAACCCTTCGACTTCGGCAAGGTCACCGAGCAGGTACCCGAGCTCAAGCGCTTGCCCTGTAAGCTCTCGCACCATGTGTTCGATGAACTCATCGACAGCTCCAACGTAACGCCCGCATTCTGGGTTAAGCTGGCCCAAACCCTGGAAAAGAATTACGAGCGCCACGACGGCTTTGTGATCCTGCACGGCACCGATACCATGGCCTACTCTGCCGCCGCGCTTAGCTTCATGCTCGAGAACCTGGGCAAGCCTGTCATTTTCACCGGATCGCAGCTACCGTTAGGGGCTATACGTACCGATGCCAAACGCAACCTCATCACAGCGATAGAGATCGCCGCCGGGTCTGTGCGTGTACCGGAAGTCTGCATTTACTTCAACAACATGCTTTTCAGAGGCAACCGTGCAGAAAAATACGCCAGCGACATGTTCGATGCCTTCCAGTCCCTCAATTGTCCACCGCTGGCCACTGCGGGCGTGCATGTGGAATACAACCACGCGCTTATTGCCCCGGTGAGCCGTAAAAAGCTGAAGGTACATACGGCGCTGGAGACCCACATCGGGCTTGTGAGGCTTTTCCCGGGAATCACCGATATCTGGATGCAGCACCTCCTCAGTGTACCCGGCCTCAAGGCGCTGGTGATTGAAACCTACGGCAGTGGCAACGCGCCCACCGACCCGGGCTTCATCGCCTCTCTCGGTGCGGCTATACGCAAAGGGCTGCTCGTCGTCAACGTATCGCAATGCAGCGGAGGGAGTGTAGAGCAGGGCAAGTATGCCACCAGCCGACAGCTGCAGGAGATCGGGGTCATCAGCGGCTATAACCTGACCACGGAGGCCGCACTCACCAAGCTGATGGTTCTGCTGGGCCGCTATCCGCGTGAGCGGAAAATGGTGGTTCAGCACATGCAGAAAGCCCTCTGCGGTGAGATGGACTGAAGCTGGAGGACCAACGAACTGAACGCGCCCACCTGATAAGGGTCATGTGAAGGAGAAGTAACGGTCAGTGCCGGACCCAATGGTCACGGCTACTTTTGGACCTATGCCCTCTCCCTATACCATCGGTTTTGAAAACCTGAGCAACAAAGATGTTGCACGTGTTGGCGGTAAAAACGCCTCTCTCGGAGAACTGCTCTCCGCCCTGCACGCTAAAGGCATCCGTGTTCCCGCTGGCTTTGCCACCACTACCGACGGCTTCCGCGAATTCCTCCACTACAACCATCTGGAAAAACCCCTGGCCGAGATTTTGTCCAGGCTCGACACGGTACAGTTCAGCAACCTCCGTGAAATTGGTAGCCAGGCAAGGCTACTACTGTCAAATGCCCGGCTGCCCGCGGATTTTGCACAGGAGATTCTGCAGGCCTACAGTGACCTGTGCATACAGGCCGGCGAAGATGTTGCGGTGGCCGTTCGCAGCAGCGCGTCGGCCGAGGATTTGCCTACCGCAAGCTTTGCCGGTCAGCATTCCTCCTATCTGGGTGTAAGCGGCGAACATGCCTTACTCAAGGCCGTGCTGGATTGCTTTGTTTCTCTTTACAACGACAGAGCCATCCACTACCGCATCGACAAGGGTTTTGCGCATGAAGAGGTCGCCCTTTCGGTCGGCGTACAACAGATGGTGCGTTCTGACCTCGGTGCCTCGGGGGTCATATTCACCCTTGATCCCGACAGCGGATTCAGGGATGTGGTGGTCATCACCGGCATCTGGGGACTTGGGGAAAACCTCGTGCAGGGAGTGGTGACACCGGATGAATACCACGTGTACAAGCCGGGACTGTTGCAGGGGAAGAGAAGCATCCTTTCGAAAAAGACCGGTGGCAAGGAGCAGACCATGGTATTTACAGCTCAGGGAGCGGGGGAAGGCATGCGCCCTGTCAACAGGCCCACTCCGGAAGGAAGGAGGAAGATACAGGTACTCAGCAACGATGAAATCGAGCAGCTGGCCCGCTGGTCGATCAGCATCGAAGAACATTACCGGCTGCCGATGGACATTGAATGGGCCCGCGACGGCATCAGCGGTGCATTGTACATCCTCCAGGCCCGACCCGAAACGGTACATGCGCGCAAAGACCCATTGATTGTAAATGAATACACCCTGCTTGAACGCGGCGAAGTGATTGCCCGGGGTACTGCCGTAGGCAATGGCATCGTATCCGGCAAAGCCCGTATCCTGCAATCGCCGGAGGAGGTGGACCAGCTCGAGCAAGGCGATATCTTGATTACCGGTATCACCAACCCCGACTGGGATCCGGTGCTGAAAAAGGCAGGCGCCATTGTGACAGCCAGGGGCGGGCGCACCAGTCATGCCGCCATTGTAGCGAGGGAAACGGGCAGTATTGCCCTGGTGGGCTGCGGCGACGAAGTGTTGAGTGTACGTAACGGGGAGCTCCTAACGGTATGTTGTGCCGAAGGAAAGACCGGAACCCTTTACCGTGGTGCGCTACGCTGGACGGAAGAGGAGCACGACTTCAGGAGCCTGAAACTTCCGCGTACGGCTGCCTCGCTTATCCTCGGTGATCCCGGCAAGGCCTATACGTATGCCATGTATCCTGCGGCAGGGGTGGGCTTGCTCCGTTTGGAATTCATCATCAGCAACAGCATCGGCATACACCCCATGGCCCTGGTGCATACCGGGAAGATCAGTGACCCAGGCATCCGGCAGCAGATTGCGGAGCGCACAGAAGGCTATGCTAGTCCGGCGGCTTATTTCACCGAAAAGCTGGCGCAGGCCGTAGGCACCCTAGCGGCTGCGTTTTATCCGCGGGAAGTGCTTGTGAGGATGAGCGACTTCAAAAGCAACGAATACGCCCATCTGCTGGGCGGCAGTCATTTCGAGGTGCAGGAGGAGAATCCGATGATCGGCTTCAGGGGTGCCAGCCGTTATTACCATGACAATTACAGGGAGGGGTTCGGACTCGAATGCGCTGCCATGCGGATCGTGCGCGAGGAGATGGGACTTGACAATGTGCAGCTCATGATTCCATTTTGCCGTACACCGGAGGAAGGGCGCAAGGTGTTACAGTTGATGGCGGAGAATGGTCTGCGGCGGGGCGAGCAGGGTCTGAAAGTGTACGTAATGGCGGAGATTCCCAGCAATATCCTGATGGCGCGGGAATTTGCGGCCGTATTCGACGGGTTCTCCATCGGCTCCAACGACCTCACCCAGCTTACGTTGGGCGTAGACCGCGACTCGGCCCTGCTCGCCCCGCTCTTCGACGAGAACAATGCTGCGGTGAAGCAACTCATTGCGGAGGTGATCAGGGTGGCCCATGACTGTGGGCGGAAGACGGGTCTTTGCGGTCAAGCCCCCAGCGACGATCCTGCCTTTACCGCTTTCCTCATCCGGCAAGGCATTGACAGCATCGCTTTCAATCCGGACGCCTTTGTGAGGGGGATTCGCCATATGCTTGCGGCCGAGGGAGAGCGGGTGGAAAGCCTGAGCGGGGAAAAGGCCTTTTAATCTGGCTGACAGGCGCTTAAGCAAACTTTCCGGAGAAAACACTTGAATAGCAGGGATTAAAAGCCTACCTTTGCACTCCATTTCCCGGAGAGGTGTCCGATGGTGCCCTGAAGTCTCGTGCTTCAGGGGTGGTTGAAGGAACACCAATCCAAACTAGTAAAATTATTCCCGGAGAGGTGTCCGACGGTGCCCTGAAGTCTCGTGCTTCAG
>CAZPCA010000153.1:0-6165 GCA_964584995.1 uncultured Bifidobacterium sp. | reverse complement strand
CCGATTATTGAATTTTCAATTGGTAATTTTGATGTGGGGCGGGGCTGGAGGCCCCTGTTTGACTTGGGAAGGTTTTTCTGGTGTTTGCATACGGCTAATGAATGCTTGATAATTCCATTGACTATATTCAGGATTGGAGGGGCGGGAGGCTCTGGTTTAATCCAATTAAGCCTTTCCTAACATCTATATACGATTATAAATATTTATCTACCGACTATTTGTTTGGCCAACTGTATTTTTGATGTGGGGCGGGGCTGGATGCCCCGGGATTCTGCAACGGATTTTCCCGCATCTCCATTTCCATCCACTTCGATGTATATCACATTCACACCTTTTCCCATGGTCGATTTCGATTTGCTTCAGTACATCCAAGTCTGTACGGTATTACTGCCGTCTCGGCATTAATACCTAATTTTAAGCACACATTGTTATGGAAGAAACCCCGCTTGAACTAGTTGTTTCTACGTATGCCGGACTTGAAGAAGTACTGGCAGCTGAATTGAAAGCGCTGGGCGCGCGCGATGTGGAATGGCATACCCGCGCAGTTTCCTGTGTAGGCGATAAAGGCTTCATGTACAAAGCCAATTTTTCCTTGCGTACCGCCCTGCGCGTGATGGTTAAAATCGCTTCTTTCGAGATTCAGTCCGATAAAGACCTCTACAATGGTGTGCAGACAGTCGACTGGAGTACCTATATGCAGGTAGACCAGACCTTCGCCGTGCGTTGCATTCTTAATTCACGCTTGTTTGAAACCAACTTGTACCCCGCGCTGAAGGTAAAGGATGCCATCGCAGATCAATTCCGTTCTCAGTCTGGTAAGCGTCCGGATGTGGGTAAGATGGATCCGGATCTCGAAGTAGTTGTCTTTATCTCTGGTAATCAGTGCCAGCTTTTGTTGAATTCGTCGGGCGCATCCCTCCACCTAAGAGGTTACAGGCAGGACGTAGATAAGGCGCCATTGAGTGAGGTGCTGGCAGCAGGCATCGTTATGCTTAGTGGTTGGGAGCCGCATATCCCCCTCATTGATTTCATGTGTGGTTCAGGTACTATCCCCATTGAAGCGGCACTGATTGCTGCACGCATTCCGCCGGGAACATTCCGCAAGGGATACGCTTTTGAAAAATGGAAGGATTTTGATCCTGAGCTTTTCAAACTTATCCGTGAGAAACAACTGGATCGGATAGTCGATACTCCTGCCCGTATTTTCGGCAATGAACTTAATAAATGGGTGCTGCAAAAGGCGCAGGAAAATGTAGAGGCGGCTGGCGTAGAAGATATGGTGCAGCTTACCTGCGGCGACTTCCGTGATTACACCCACGATTTCAAAAGAGCAGTAGTGATCATCAATCCACCGTACGGCGATAAGCTGAAAGTGGAGGATATTGAGCAGTTGTATGGCGATATCGGCACACGTCTTAAACACCATTATGCAGGCTGTATGGCGTGGATATTCACCGGTAGTCCGGAGGGTGCAAGAGCAATAGGTCTTCGTCCCAACAGGCGTATTCGCCTTTTCAATGGCCCGATCGAATGCCGTTTGTTGGGCTACGAACTTTTTGAAGGAAAGAAGAGTGAGCGACACCTCAAGCGCGAAGCCTGAATGCGGTCATTCAATGAAATCACAAGCCCTGTGAAATAAAAAAGCCGCTATAATGATAGCGGCTGAATGTAGAAGTCTGTATTGATCAGTCTTTGTCAAGTATGTCGGCGTCCACGAGGATGCGTCCGCAGTGTTCACAAACGATGATTTTCTTGCGCTGACGGATGTCCAGCTGACGCTGAGGCGGAATCTTATTGAAACATCCACCGCAAGCATCGCGGGTGATACTTACTACGGCAAGGCCGTTGCGTGCATTGTTGCGAATCCTATGATAGGCAGAGAGTAGTCGCTCTTCGATCACATCGGAAGCCCTGTTGGACTCTGCACTCAGTTCTGCTTCTTCTTTTTCTGTTTCTGCAATGATGGAGTCCAGTTCTGCTTTCTTGTTCTGTAAATCGCCGCGACGCTCTTCCAGGGTAGCTTCAGAGGCGTCGAGGATTTGCTTTTTGGCAACGTGGTCAGCTGTATGCTCCTTGATGCGTTTTTCGCACAACTGGATCTCCAGTTGCTGGTATTCGATTTCCTTATTCAAAGAGTCGAACTCACGGTTGTTTTTCACCGCTCCCTGCTGACCCTGGTATTTCTTGATCAATGCCTGCGCATCCTTGATGGTGTTTTTACGGGCTTTGATCTGGTCATCCAGCGCTTTGGCTTCTTCAGAATAGTTGTTGATCCTGGTCTGAAGTCCTGCGATTTCATCCTCCAGGTCACTGACTTCCATCGGCAGCTCTCCACGGGTGATGCGAATCCTGTCTATTTGGCTGTCGATTTGTTGCAGCTGATAAAGGGCACGCAATTTATCCTCGATGGTATTGTCGCCTTTGTCGATGTGGCGAACAACGGGGGTAGGTTTCTTTGGAGCCGGTGCTGCAACTTCTGCTGCTTTTGTTTTTCTGGTGGCCATGTTTAGCGGTAATGAATGGGATTGGTGGTGATACCCGTCAAACGGACGGCAAATGTAGTGAATTTTTTGCGTATTTCATCCCCCAGTAAATCTATCGTAAACCGTTCACTTTCAAAGTGTCCGATATCTGCAATCAAAATGCGGCCCTCGGCATCGAAGAACTGGTGGTATTTGAAATCGGCCGTTACAAGTACATCTGCGTTCGCCCGGATGGCATCTGGCAACAGAAAACTTCCTGACCCACCGCATATTGCAATTTGGCGGACCTTTTTGCCGGGCAGGGCGGTATGCCTTAGCATCGCGACTCCCATCTTCTCCTTGATCTGGTCCAAAAAGGAGGTGGCCTCCATATCTGAAGGAAGTTCGCCGATCATCCCGGCACCAATGCTTTGGTTGGCATTGTGAAGCACCGATACGGAGTATGCGATTTCCTCGTAAGGATGTGCCTGGCGCAATGCCAACAAAACATCTCTTTCTTTCCAGTCAGGGAAAATAAGTTCTATCCTTTTCTCAGGGCTCTCTTCCCGCACACCCACTTTGCCTACTACCGGGTTACTGCCTTCTTCCCCCTTGAAACTGCCGGTGCCATCGGAAACAAAAGCACATTCGCTGTAGCGTCCTATATGACCAGCGCCTGCCGCAAAGAGTGCATCTTTGACGAGCTCGCAGCGATCGGCAGGGCAATAGGTGACCATTTGCATGATACGGCCCGGCATCGGGCGCAGAATTTTCAGGTGGAGTAGTCCCAGTTTCTCACCCATTTTCCGGTTCACCCCCTGCGATACATTGTCGAGATTGGTGTGCACGGCATAGATAGCAATGTGGTTCCGGATCGCCTTCAGCAGAACCCTTTCTACATAATTTTTACCCGTCAAACTCCTCAGGCCACTGAAGAGGATAGGGTGGTGGGCGACCACCACATTGCATCCGTTTTCCATGGCTTCATCGATCACTTCTTCCAGCGCATCCAGGCATACGAGGACGCCCGATATTTCCATGGAAGGGTCGCCGGTGATGAGGCCGCTGTTGTCGTACGATTCTTGCAATGAAGGTGGCGCCAGCTTTTCGAGGTGACGGATGAGTTCTTGTAGTGTAGCCATGACGATTGAAGCGCTCAAATGTAGTCAAGCCCTGCCTTATTTCGTGTATTTTTACGGCATGCGTCACCTGCTATTGCCCTTTTCATGGCTCTATGGATTCGCTGTCCGGTTTAGGAATAAGGCTTTCGATATCGGATGGCTGAAGCAGCATGCCTTTCCTGTTCCGGTGGTGGTGGTGGGCAATCTTTCAGCCGGTGGGACCGGTAAGTCGCCATTGGTACTCTTCCTCATAAAAGCATGGGAGCAAACGCATCGACCTGCTGTCCTTAGCCGGGGCTACGGCCGCACAACCAGGGGCTTCAGAACGGTGAATACGGGAGATAGCGCCAGCACCGTTGGGGATGAGCCGCTCCAATACAAGCAATATCATCCGGATGTGGATGTCTACGTGTGCGAAGACAGGGTAGAGGGTATCCGGAGAATCATGCACACGCATCCAGTGCCGGATTTACTGCTCCTTGACGATGCTTTTCAGCACCGTTATGTGAAGCCAACGGTGAGTATTCTTGTTACCGAGTGGAACAGGCCTTTTTACAAGGATCGACTTCTTCCAGCCGGGGATTTGCGGGAGCCTGCATCGGGCAATAGGCGCGCGCGTTTCATCGTGGTCAGCAAATGTCCTGCAACTATGTCTCCTGAGGACCAGGCTTTGGTGTTGAAAGAGATGAATCCTTCACCGGAACAACACGTGTTTTTTTCGTATATACGTTACCGTGAATATCTGCCTGGGCTGTATCACGGAGGGATCTCAATCGATGAACTCAGTCATGCGCACGTACTTCTGGTATGTGGTATCGGCAACCCGGCTCCGCTCGAGGGATGGCTGAAAGCCAGGGCGCTGTCTGTGGTATTGATGCGGTTTCCGGATCATCATGCGTATGCTGTTTCGGATGCATTACGAATGAAGCGGGAACTCGGTGCTATGGCTGTGAAAAGCGGTGAAAAGAAGCTGATCATCACTACGCGAAAAGATGCGGTTCGGCTCTTGCCTGCGGAACTGAAATACCACCTGGCTGATTCTTCAGTGTATGTGCTGGAGATGGATATGGCGTTCCATGCCGATGGAGAAAACCGTCTCAAAGATGCGCTGGGCGCATGCATTAAAAGGCGATAATTCCCTAACTTTAGCCCATCCAAACACACCTATGAAATCGAATTGCTACCGCTGCTTGCTGTCCCTGTTTTTAGTGCTGAATTTCTCTTCACATGCACAGGTCTATGATTCCCTGAATATTTCCCTGCTCTCCACCTGGAACGACCCTGCGGTGCCTGCAGAGCCATTTTACGGGATTCGTTACAATGGAATTTGGGGCTGGGACGATGGGAACGGCAATGAGTATGCTATCATCGGCGCCACCAGCGGTGTGTATTTCATCAATGTGACCAATCCTCAGTCGCCCGTGCAGGCTGACTTCGTTCCCGGCCGGCGCGACAGTTGTATCTGGCGGGAAGTGAAAACCTACAGCCACTATGCATACCTGGTCAGCGACGATCAATCACCCAATAGCTTCCAGATAGTTGACTTACAGTACCTGCCAGACTCAGTTTCGGTGGTTTACGACGGAACAGGCATCTTCGAACGCGCGCATACCTTGTTCGTAGACGGTCAGCACCTGTATTGTGGCATTGTGAAAGGCGGTCAATTTCAGAATACTGCCGCGATGGCGGTGTTCAGTCTGGCGAATCCCGTGCAACCTGTCCTCCTGCGGAAACTCAATACCGACTTCCCTGGATTGCTTACCAATAACCAGGTGCACGACATGTATGCACGTAACGATACGGTATATGCCTCCTGCGCGTATGATGGATTGTTCATTTTCAAGTACAACAGTGTGGCCAACTCCTTTTCTCTGGCTTCCAGTCTGACGAGTTATCCCCAGCAGGGCTACAACCACAGCAGTGCACTCACCGACGACGGATCCACTCTCGTTTTCATGGATGAGGTGCCCAATGGCCTGGCCGTAAAAGTGTTGGATGTTTCAGATTTTTCGAACCTGACCATCAAATCGACTTTCAAAAGCAATACAGGACCTACACCGCACAATCCCTTCATGGTCGGTAATACCTGTTACATCGCCTATTATCAGGACGGACTGCAGGTCTATGACGTAAGTGATCCGGTGAATCCGGCTCGTATAGGTTATTTCGATACCCACTATCAAACCGCCATGGGCGGTCCGTATCCTTCTCCTGCATACCAGGGGGCATGGGGCGCATATCCGTATTTACCAAGCGGAAATATCCTGGTTTCCGATATGCAGAATGGTTTGTTCGTACTCGACCCATCCCCAATGTTCGCATCTGTGGAGGAGAACAATACTGCGGTAGCTTTTGCTCTCTTTCCCAACCCCGCTTCCGCGGATGAAACATGTACCATTCGCCTGCTCAATCAAACACCGGTCGATGGTACATTGTACATAAGGGATGTGCAAGGGCGTCTTATCAGCAGTAGAAATTACAAGGCCGCCACCATCACTTTTTCCGTAAGTGATTTGAGCAGTGGTCTTTATACGGTGGAATGGAGGACGCAAAGTGGTGCTGCAGTGAAAAAGCTGCTTGTC
>CAZPCA010000152.1:0-6202 GCA_964584995.1 uncultured Bifidobacterium sp. | reverse complement strand
AGACCTGTTGATGATTTGGTATTTATAGAATGTCATGAAACTGATAGCATCACCGGTGTTGAAACCGAAGGCCTGTGCACGTACCTCCAGTCCAATGGCCGGAGAGTTTGTTTCTGTTTTTACTCCCCCCACGTCGTTGAACACCCACCAAATTGCACGGTCACCGAAAAGGTAATCGTTGCAGATAAGTGTTCCTGAGCTATCCTTGCTGTATTGATTCGACAAGTTGAAATAAGGATAGTCGCCATCGTCTGAACTGTAAACACCGTCGTTATTCGCGTCAAAATAGGGGGCAAGATAGGGAAGTTCACCTCTGGAGACATCCCCGTTACCGGGCCATGATTTGATGTTATTAGTCGGTGTACCACCTTCCAGGAAAGATTCTACGTCGGAACGGCTAATCGACCAGAACTTATCAAACTCTTCGCATGACTCAGTGGAAACATTTACTCCTCCTGACTGGTTCACAGCAATGGGACCGCCCCAGAAGTCGTTACCATTGCCCTGACGATAAGTCTGAGCAGCTACCAACAACTGGTCACTCTGGTCAAAACCACCAATCCAAAGAGCTCCGGTATAAATTGAATTCTTATTGGAACCGATGGGCACCTCATAGTAAGGCACCTGTCCTACCGGATCCCACCACAAGTCACCGCCTACGAGTACCCTCGCACGCACCTGGTTGACATCCAAGTCGAGCTGTGCCTGAGTTGTCGGACAACCGGCAGCCACTTTTCCTGCATTCAAGGGACGTGGAACAGTAGCACCTACGTTTATTTTAGCCAATGCCGGCAAACTTCCCAGAGAAGTCATCACTGCCAACAGAAAGATTTTATTGAGTTGCTTGTACATAGCTTAGAATTCTTTTTTAAGTTAAACCTGATTATTAAAAGTCAAACCGCACACCGATACGACTTCTTCTGGGCAAACTATAATTGTCAGGATTTTGAACGCGGATATTGTACTGGTCGATGAAAGCCTGCTGTGAAGCCTGACTGGCTGCCAGCTGCTGTCCTTCTGCAGTACTCAGGAATCCATCGTCATCCGGGTTACCCGTTGCACGATAAACAGCCACTACGTTTTGGGTATTGAGGAGGTTCTGGATCCACAGATATACACTGACTGTACCTCTCCTCTTTTCAGACATTTTGATGTCGAAAGTCTTCTCCAAACGGGCATCAATACGGTACTGCCAAGGAGTTCTTGCTCCATTGATGACACCTTCCACGGAACGCTGACCATTGTCCTGCCAGCCGATGGCTGCCGCTTCACGTGTAGGACGAGTCTGGCGCGTGTAAGGTGTTCCTGAATTGGTACGGAACACCATGTTCAAACCGGTATTCTCGAAAATGGGCTTACCCCAAAGCATAGGACCATTGTAAGCCGAACCACTGCCGTAGCGGTAGTCGAAAGAAACCGTGAAGTTGTGACGGGTATCGAAATCCAGCGGTACAATGAATCGAACGTTTGGTTGCTCGGTATCGGTCAGCTCCAAGTTGGAGTTTGCACCTGAACCCGTTCCGTCAGCAAATTGGAGGGTATAGTTCGCAAGCATCCGAACGTTGCCTGTTCTACGCAAATCGTAAATCAAAGACATACCTTTCACTGTACCGAAGTCGATGTTGGAATACGAGGTGTAAGTGAATGGATAAGCGAAATTCAGGCGAGCAGCTTGAATCATGTTTTTCATTTCACGGTAGAAAGCAGAAATAGTGAAGGCTGAACTCTTACTCACCACTTGCTTGAAACCGATTTCATAATCCGTAGTACGCTCTGGCAGAAGTCCTGCATTGTTCAGTGTGCCATCAGCTGCCGTGAGGAATTGAAGGTACTCGGAAGGATCATTGAACAAGTTGGAAGAAGGACGCTGTGTCAAAACATCATAGTGAGCGAAGAACTGTGCCTGGTCGGTAAGAGAGAAGCTGAAAGCCACACGGGGCATTACAGAAATCTGAGGCTTGTAATCTTCGAATACCGCATCGGTATTCCAGTTATTACGGGCGAGGTTACCGGCTCCTGGCTTAACAGCAGGAAGGATTGTACCGCTCGCGGATTGCTGGGCAATCAGATCGGGGTTGGCGACGATTTGACCGCTGGCATCGTACCAAACATCTCCGTTACGATAACCGATTACTGAGTTCAAATCAGCTGCATCTGCCAGATAGGGAACGAAATCATCACCGATGTTGGAGGGCTTGCCTTCGATTTCAATCGGATAGTTTCCAACGTTGTAGGAGTCCAATAACAGGTAACGGTCGCGCAATTTCTTTTGGTTGGCATCGAAGCGGTCAACACGCACACCAATGTTGAAGTTCAAGTTATCGATGGCGAAGTTATCCTGAATGTATCCGGCCATGTATGTTGGCATGAATGCACCGATCTCACGGGTATAATTACCGTCTTTCTTCTTGGAGAAGAAGTCCTGGAACGTAGCGTTGCCGGTGTACTTGTTACCATATGCATCGAAACCATAATAACCCACCAGGCCATTTGAAATCAACTCGTTCTCAGAAAACAAACCCAATGAAAGCTGATCGGGCGTCAAGGCATCGGTATTGACGTAATCGGTGAGGCTCAAACCAAGGTTTCCACGCAGGTTTTCGTAGAAACCAGTGAATGTGGATGAATTATCCCAGTCGGAAATCGGCGTATAACTTGAACCATAATTGTAGAGGTAAATGGAATCTCCGTTGGGCTGAATATCCAAAGTTACGTCCTGCAAGTCATTTGTATTGAGCAGGTTGAGTACGTTACTAGGATTAGCGAGGAACCTCGCAAACGACCACAGGCTGCGTGCACCCACAGCATACGAACGGTCCACGCGCTGCTCGAACTCGAAACCAACCTGAATGGCGTGCTTGCCGATATCTCCATTACCGGTGAATGTTATACGATATTGTTCTGCATCAAACTTGGAGTAAGTTCCCGGCTGGGTGGCGTAGTTTTCCCAAATGGACAACACGTTACCCGCAGGTACACCGCCGTTAAGTATACCACCTGGCTGGGTGAACTCAGAAACAATATTGTACATATTGTTTGAGCCGGTCGCAGCAGTGAAGAAATCGTAGGATGTAATGTTGTATGCTTCCTGATTAGGATTCACCCCCACCGGAGTATAGGTGAAGTTATCCAGGTAAAGAGGATAAGCAGCATAGGAACTGTCGCTCAATTGCTCCTGCAGATTGTAGGCGCCGGAGCGTGTGGTGAAACTTTTTACACGGTTGTTATCGAAGCGTCCGTACCATCCATAGTTCCAGAGGTTGTCTTTATGAATGGCATCCTGCTGAAGGATAGTACTCTTATTATATTCAGCCTGAATGGAGAAAAACACATTCTTGAAAGAATTCCTGGAGGATTTGTCATCACCCTGGGCATACGTTGAAGGAAGGCGTTGTGTAATACGTCCGAAAACACGGTAGTCGGTGTCAATACGCTGGGCATTTTCCTCGAAGTTGTACATCGAACGATTCAAGCCGAAAAGGTTGCGATCATTCGAGTTGAAAGTACCACCGAAAGTCACAGTAGTGTTGTCAAGAGGCTGGAAGTCAAGCTTAGCAGTGAAGCGATATGCCTTTTGGCTGACGTTGTTTTTGTTCTTCACCTTTTCAAAGTCCTCGCTTGTATAGTAGGAAGGAGCAGAGAAACTACCGAAGCTACGGGGACCGGTTTGATAAGGCTTGATCGGGTTCTTCTGCAGATCCGCGTATACGTCGTCTTTCAAACGGTACATACCGATGGCAGATGGATCAGGATCACGGTCGAATTGCAATTCACCGCTCACGAAGAATCCAAGGATCGGCTTTTCCATTCCTGACTCCGTTTTACGCTTCCAAAGTGGCCCACTCAAGCTACCGGAAACCAGATTGTAACCATACGCATCCAATACCTCAGAGGAAACGACCTCTACCCCTCCGGCAAATTCTTTTGAAGGACCACGTGTAGTGATACTGATGATACCACCTGTAGCATCACCGTACTGTGCGGGAGTACCGCCTACGATGGTGGTCACCTGCTCAACGCCCGCCTGGGGAAGGGTTGAGCTACCGCGGATACGGATACCATCAACGTAATAGTCTGTGGCATTGTCGCGGGATCCACGGACGTTCAATGCGTCTCCGTCATCCTTCTGAAATACACCGGCTGCCTGAGAAGCTACAGAACGAACATCCCTTGTAGGGGCGGCTTGGATTTCTTCACGGGTAAGGGTAGCACCAACTGTGGTATTTCCTTTATCGATCAGTGGAACCTTGTACGCTATGATTTCCACTTCTTTGGTTTCTACCACCTTCTTACCAACAGCCAGATCCTGGAAAGTGATTTTATCGTTGGCCACCAGTACTCCCGTAATCACGAGATCTGTATACCCAACATACGTCACTTTCAACGTGTACTGACCAGGCTGCAGAGGCTTCAAGGTGTATTCACCATCGAAATCCGACTGAGCACCGGCCACCTGAGTACCGTTCATCTCTGCCACCACCGAAGCGAAAGGCAGGGGCTCTTTAGTTGTTTTGTCCAGAATTTTACCCCTGATTGCGCCGGTTTGTGCCGAAGCGCTCATGACTCCCAGAAGTAAAACCACCAATGTTACGTAGACATTCCTTATCATAGAATTGAATTTATTGCGGTGTTGGTTAATATTCGGTTAATGTAGAGGGGGATAAAAATAGAAACATTTGAATTGAATTTCAAAAACCGAAAAATCCATGGTAATTAGTTATTAACATTTTTCATGCTTAAACGACTTTTTTAAATAGTAACTCATTGATTACCACTGCTCGCTTCCAATCAATATCTCCATTCCGGATTTCTTCTGCAATCCCGGCAGCATCAAATGGAGCTGCGGGCATATCCGCGGCCAGCCCGGGATCTGATGCACTAATGCTTGCATACGGCTCCGGAGATTCGAGTCCGGATAGTCGCTCCAATCCTCTTTCGCTTTCAAGAGAAACAGGCATTCGGGCCTTAGATTTCTCCGTGGAAAAACGCCTGGTTTTTACCGGCAGCTTTCCGGGCCTCTCATTCCCGTCCAACCTTTTCTCAGCGGTCCTCGGGGCAGCTTCTTGTTCGGGCTTTTTCATTTTCAATAGTTTAGAGAACAACCAAAGAACACCGACAAGTATGTAAACGAGAACTTTCACTTCCATCGGTCCAAAGTACACAATTTTCAACATTCAACTTGCCGGTATAGCAGCTGTCGAATCCGTTTTTTACATTTGCATGGCTTGGTCGTTGAGATACGTTTAACGTCTTTTCAACATATCTTCTATACTTCAGAAAATCTGCTCGCATGTATGCATGCGGGCTTTCTTTTCTGTACCAATTCAGTAGGCAAAATGAGATTAAAGGCATTAGAAATAAAAGGCTTCAAAAGCTTCGGCGACAAAGTGACCATCCACTTTGACGAGGGCGTCACCTCCATCGTAGGTCCAAATGGTTCCGGAAAATCCAATGTGGTTGATGCTATGCGGTGGGTACTGGGTGAGCAAAAAACCCGACTGCTTCGCTCGGAGAAAATGGAAAACATCATTTTCAACGGCACAAAACAACGTAAGCCATCCAATCTTGCGGAAGTTAGTTTATCCTTTGAAAACAATAAGGGTA
The DNA here is from genome assembly GCA_964584995.1 of uncultured Bifidobacterium sp. Lineage (GTDB taxonomy): Bacteria > Bacteroidota > Bacteroidia > AKYH767-A > OLB10 > JAJTFW01. The sequence continues at coordinate 598 of CAZPCA010000152.1, read as the reverse complement.
TACTGCCTACGGAGTATACTACCGTTACCATCACACGTCGCCTATACCGCTCGGGGGAGTCTGAATACCTTTTGAATGGGGTTGCATGCCGACTGAAGGATATCAACGATCTTTTCATGGACACGGGTATTGGTCCTGACTCCTACGCGATCATTGAATTGAACATGGTGGATGACATCCTCAAGGACCGCAACAACACCATCAAAACGTTGCTGGAAGAAGCCGCCGGCATTTCTAAATACAAAATCCGTAAAAGGCAGACATTTCAGAAACTGGAAGAAACCGATGCCGATCTCAACCGTGTCAACGATTTGCTTTTCGAGATTGAAAAAAGCCTCAAACAGCTGGAGAGTCAGGCAAAAAAAACTGACCGCTATTACCGCCTTCGGGAGGAATACCGTCACCTCAGTACTCAACTAGCATTGTTCAGCATTCGGCATCACAGCGATGCGCTGAAGGATTTACTGGAACGCGAACAGCAGCAACACCAGCACAAAAGCGACCTTCAGCTGACGCTGGAAAAAATGCAAATCAACATTCAGGAGATGAAACAGTCTTCTCTTGAAAGTGAGCGCCAATTCCAGGCAGTGCAAAAGGC
>CAZPCA010000151.1:4158-6210 GCA_964584995.1 uncultured Bifidobacterium sp. | reverse complement strand
TCTATACGTCCTGTAAGGCCCATAATAAGCGGTAAAGCGCGGGTGAGGAGCTCTCCAGTACCACCAGCCATGCCAGGGGCGATTGTAATACCAGTGGTGGTAATAGATGTCCCAATAAGAGGGTGTCCAGGGACTCCACCATGCAGGATAATACCCCCAGTAGTAGGGACTCGACCAACCGATGTAAACGGGGCCATACATGTGGCCTACAATCAGCCAGGAAGAGACCGGCTCACAGTAGTCGGGGCGGCTATTGTAATAATTGTTCTCTGTATTGTAATAATAATTGTTGACCGTTTGTCCGGTATAGGCCGGATTGGGAGTGGCCTGCGTTTTCCCCTCTGAGGAGGGCTCTACGATATACTCTTTGCCGTACAGGTCCTCGTCGCCCACGACCTGCACCTCCACTGCATCTCCTTTCTTCTCTACATAGATGACGGCTATGTCCTGCACTTCCTTATCGGCCAGATCGGTTTGCAATACGATGGTGTGGACGGCACCCTCCTCTTTTGCCTGCACGCGTATGTAATCGACTTTGCCGTCGTTGTCCAGGTCAAGGTTGTTGATTTTACTGGTGTCCGCATTCAATGCTGCTTCAAAGGCCTCCATGGTTGGCGACTGGCGAAACACGTCGAGTACAGCGGCCAGATTGAGGTTATCGCCCGGCAGGTTCAGGCGATCGCCCTCCTCCTGTGCGAAAGTACTCAGCGGATACAGGAATGAACAGACAAGTGCAATACTCCTTGAAATCGATACAAACATATAAGTGGATTTAGTTGTGTTGTGAATGATAGAAAGCGATAAGGTTTAATCCGCCGTAAAAGTAAAATGAGGAAACACCTGCCAGTGCGTGTTTGACGAAAATCAGTACGGCAGACCTGGTTTTGTCACATCGAGTCCGCGAAAAGTCAGAGGCAGGAGCCGGCTGAAGGAAAGGGTCAGCAAGGGCGGTAAACCATTGGCTGTTGGCAACCACTCTACCTGCAACGACAGCACCGAATAGAGGAGAAAATCGTTTTGCACCCTGCAACCCGCGAACAGCGAAGGGTACAACGAAGACCTGGACTTCACACTTGCAAAGAGTTGATGAACACGAGCGCCATTGAAGGCCGCAAAGCGAAATCCATACACATACCAGGGGAAATGCCACACTGTTTGCCAGCTGTACCTGTTCAGCAGTTCGCCGCTTCGTTCCATTCCGGAGCCTATCCATCTGCTATCGGGAAGTGGGAGCGCAGAAAAGGCTCGAAAAAGAGTCTGTTGTGTAGATTGCACTTCGAGGAAATGCCGCAGGCGAATACGTCCGGTCTTCAAGAGTGGAGAAAAGTAGTTTGCCTGAAAGCTGACTTGCCTGTCTTCTGTTTGCCTTCCGGCAGTAAAAGCTGCGCAGGTGGCCGAGAAGCCGAGGAAGCCCGTGTTGGCACGGTAGAGCGATGTGGAGAAGGAAACACTCCCGTAATTCCTTTGCGCAGGCCCCTTCCATTCACGTCCAGCCTCCACCCTTCCCGCCCATCCAACAGGTATGTACTCGGAAATACCGAACTCATTCACCAGCGAAGTACGCATGAATTCGCGCCTGAGAAAATACAGGGCCGCGCCGGTGTAATCTCCCGGTAGCCGCGAGAAAGAAAGCCCATCGGGAAGCGCTGTACTGCGGGAGTACTGCAACTGATCCCAGGCCACCATCGGGATGATCTGCCATCCACCCGGCTGGTCGAACGAGCGGCCGTACCAGCAGGAGCTGGTATAGGCGATGAACTTACTCTCGGATAGTGTATCCGAAAATACATCTTTGACACGGCTCACTTTCACACCGCCGATATCGGGCAACGCAGCCGAAAGAAAGTTCCGCTCCACCCCGAACGACTGCAGCTCCATTCCGAACTGATCAGACCACAATGCCTCGATGCGTGCGAACCTCCCGAAGGCATTTTCTTTTCTCAGTCGCAATGCATAGGCGCGGGGTTGCGGCCGATCGCCTTTGTAAGCCCATTCTGCGCCGGCAAAGAGGGCCGCTCCGTTCACGTTGTTATCGGCCAGCGACATGAAATA
>CAZPCA010000151.1:0-4058 GCA_964584995.1 uncultured Bifidobacterium sp. | reverse complement strand
GTGGACGGATGGTAATTGAGCAAATTGCCCAAGGGGGTCGCTCCTGCAAATGCCGTATCGTTCACGTTGCCGTCCAGTACGGGTATGCGCAGCGTACGTATCGAACGAATGGTACAGCCCTCGTATGAATCGAACGCATCCTCCCTGCTCATCTCATTGACCGGAGCCACGCGTACCGGATTGTTGCGGCGAATGAAAAGCCGCAGCAGGTAGCGCTGCATCCTGCTCCTGTCTGCCCTGGTGGCAAGGGAATCATAAAAAGACTGGGTGCGGGCATAAGGATCCGGGCGAATCACAAAGGGAATTCCGGGAGCCATGGCCGTATCTGTCTGGGTCACGAAAAAGGTATCCCGCATGAGTACCAGGACCCCGGCGCGTACAATCACTTCGTGCTGCCCGGACTGGCGCAGGACCTGTGCCCGCACATGACCGGCCATAGCGCAAAGTACAAAACAGGAAATAACCAGCAATCTCATCCGTGTCTGCAAGCACACGAAGATAAAAGCTTAATGATGCTCAGCGCAGCATGGACCGGAAAGCCTGGGAAGAAGCTGAGAAATATCAGGCGGTTACCAGCGCTGGGTAATAGCGCTCCCGGGTAGCCCGTACGGTCTCATCGGAAAGGTACTCGTCGTAGCTCATGCGTTTGTCGATGACGCCGCCGGGAGTAAGTTCGATGATGCGGTTGGCCACCGAGTCGGTGAAGGCATGGTCGTGCGAGGAAAACAGCGCGATGTGTCTCCAGTCCTTCATCGCTTCGTTGAAGGCGGTGATGGATTCGAGGTCGAGGTGGTTGGTAGGTTCATCGAGGATGAGGCAGTTCGCATTGGTGAGCATCATGCGGGAAATCATACAGCGCACCTTCTCTCCTCCAGAGAGCACGGTGCATTTTTTCAGGGACTCTTCTCCCGAGAACAGCATCTTACCGAGGAAGCCGCGCACGAAAGTCTCTTCTTTTTCTTTCGAGAACTGGCGCAGCCAATCGATCAAAGACATTTCTTCCTTGAAGAAGGCGCTGTTATCGTTGGGAAGGTAGGAACGGGTGATGGTGGTGCCCCAGTCGAACTGACCTGCATCGGCCACATCGTTGGCTGTGATGATCTCAAAGAAGGCGGTGACGGCCCTGCGGTCGCGGGAGATGACGGCGATCTTATCGCCCTTGTCCATGGAAAAAGTGATATCGCGGAACAGCACTGTGCCCTCGTCGGAGGTCTTGCTAAGGCCCTCCACTTTCAGGAGCTGGTCGCCGCAGTCGCGTTCCGCCTTGAAGATGATGGCCGGATACTTACGGGTAGAGGGAGGAATCTCGTCCACCACCAATTTCTCGAGCAACTTCTTCCGGCTGGTGGCTTGTCTTGACTTGGACGCGTTGGCAGAGAAGCGCTCCACGAACTCTTGCAGCTCGCGTCGTTTATCCTCCACTTTCTTGTTCTGATCCGAGCGCTGGCGCAGTGCCAGCTGACTCATTTCGTACCAGAAGGTATAGTTGCCCGAGTACAATTGTATTTTGCCGAAATCGATATCGGCCACGTGGGTGCACACCGTATCGAGGAAGTGACGATCGTGGCTTACGACAATCACGGTATTTTGAAAATCGGCGAGGAAGTTCTCCAGCCAGGTGATCGTTTCTACGTCGAGGTCGTTGGTGGGCTCGTCGAGCAGCAATACATCGGGGTTGCCATAGAGGGCCTGTGCCAGCAGCACCCGCACTTTTTCCTTACCGCTGATCTCTGACATCTTTTTGTGATGCAGGTCTTCGGTCACGCCCAAGGCGCTCAACAGGCTCGCGGCATTGCTTTCCGCATCCCATCCGTCCATTTCCGCAAAGAGGACCTCCAACTCCGCAGCCCTGTTTCCGTCGGCTTCCGAGAAATCCGGCTTGGCATAAATGGCATCCTTTTCACGGATCACCTCCATCAGCTTCAGGTTGCCCATCATCACCGTTTCCAGCACGGGGAACTCGTCGTAGGCGAAGTGGTTCTGCTTCAGCACCGACATGCGCGCTCCGGGGTTCAGGGACACCTGGCCGGTGGTGGCGTCGATTTCACCCGACAGAATTTTCAGAAATGTGGACTTACCCGCGCCGTTCGCACCAATCACACCGTAACAGTTGCCGGGGGTAAATTTCAGATTGACTTCTTCGAACAGAACACGTTTTCCGTACCGGAGGGAGAGGTTGGATACACTGAGCATACAGGAATGTATAAAAGAAGTGCGAAGATACGGTTTTATCCGGCCGTATTTACATTCATGAATACTCAGTGGAGGCCTTATGGGCAGAGATTTACGCCTTGGATGTTCACCGATGCGCTTTAGGAATACCTTTATGCCCACGAACTGAACCCGAATCGTGAGCTATCTACTCCGGCAAGCCGCTGCAACAATCATTCACCCGGAAAACCGCCACAATGGGCAAGCAATGAAGTTTACCGAACCAATGCTTCCGGGAAGCACAGCTTTCAACCTTCGCCGCAGAATCAGCTGTAAGCTGGCCGTATTGCTGGCCGTATTACTGGCCGTATTGCTACATTTTGGAGAGCCTGCACATGCGCAAATGGACAGCGCATACTACACGAGCTATGCCGAGCAGATTACGGGACGATTTTATTTCAGCCGTAAATACACCGCCCTGCAACTGAATGATGCCGGCAGAGGAGTCGATCTGGACTACCAGCCCAATACCACGCTGAACGCCGGGATTGGTGCCACCTACCGCAACTTTACCCTCAATCTGGCCTATGGCTTCCCGTTTCTGAACCGTGACGAAGGCCGTGGAGAAACACAGTACCTCGACCTGCAGGGACATTTCTACGGGCAAAGAGCGACCATTGATCTCTTTGGTCAATTTTACAATGGTTTTTATTTATCTCCGCGCGGCAAAGGGCGCAACGATGGACAGTTTTATCTTCGACCCGACCTTCAACTGCGTGAATTCGGGGCGTCATACCAATACCTGTTCAACCACCGCAAGTTCTCCTATCGGGCGGCTTTTCTGCAAAACGAATGGCAGCGGAAATCGGCCGGAACCTTTTTGCTGGGAGGAGAATTCTTTCTCGGGCGCGCATCAGCAGACAGCAGTATCTATCCCAGCTTAATTTCACCCACCGGCGCTCCGGCCGCAACGGCTGTGCGCTTCTTTGAGTTCGGTCCCAACTTCGGGTATGCCTACACCCTGGTCATCGCCCGGCACTTTTTCATCACCGGATCCCTTTGCCTCAGCATGGATTATAATTTTACCGAATACGAAGATGGAGCGCGCTCCTACGGTGAAAAAGGACTCAGCCCGAATTCGATTTTCCGGCTCTTTGCAGGGTACAATTCCGCCCGAAATGCCTTTAGCTTTACGTTCACCAATAGTCGCGTTTCTCTTGCTTCCGGAGAAACCAATAGTGTATCGATCAACACCGGCAATGTGCGCCTCAATTATGTACGCCGCTTTGAGACAGGGCCGAAAGCGAAAAGATGGTTGAAGGTGCTGGATCGTAGAAAAGAATAGTCCGTGGACACTCCGGATCCATTATCAGTAGCCGATATAAAAATGATGGCTTTTCTAATGATTTGTGCACCCGGCGGGACTCGAACCCACAACCCTCAGAATCGGAATCTGATATTCTATCCATTGAACTACGGGTGCAGTTCAAACTCATGTGAATTAATAGTCAATGAGTTAAGATTCGGCGAAGGTAGTAAAAATCTGTGAAATTCGGGGTTGAGAGGTGGTATGCAGTCGATTTATGGGAGGGTTGCATACGGAGCCCCGCCCTAGTTGGTCGCGGTTTTTTTACCACGGTGGCAAGGAGGGCACGGAGGGCCATCGACTCCGCTCCGGTGCCGGACGTGGAGCGGTTGGTGAGCGGCAACAGAGCTATGCTGCTCAAAGCATGGGTGGTGTTTCATGGCCAACCCTGGTGAAGGCGTCGTCAACGTGAGCACGACCGACGCCGAGTTCTACGCCGTGTTTGCGTCGCAGTTTCGCATGTCGGATGGGAGCGCGATGGATCCATCCTCCGTCGGGGACGCGGCCAAGGCCCGGCTGTTTGCGACGCGGTTCATGCGCA
>CAZPCA010000150.1:0-6221 GCA_964584995.1 uncultured Bifidobacterium sp. | reverse complement strand
CTTTTTCAGCTGAAGTGTCAACCCGATGATTTTCGTTTCCTGAAACCTTTTCACCATTTTATTTACCATCTGCAAGCCATCGAGATCTTCGAAATCAAGGTCTAAAAACAAAAGTTGATAGGTTTGAGCTTCTAGCAGTTGAATAGCTTCTAAATAAGTACCGGCTTCCTGAAAAGTTTTGGTTGAGTCGTTCAGCGATAGAGTGTTGATCAGTCCTTTCCTGAAAATCGGGAGCGATTCAGCAACAAGTGTCCGCATACGGATTGGGTGCAAAAAAGATGTTCATGTCTATCATCCCGACAAAAGTAGTGGCAGTTACAGGGTTGTTTCAAGGGACAAAAAGCACCTTATCCCGACGGGGCATTTGATTAAATAAATTTCGATCACGAAAAATAAATTAATTTAACTAATTGTAAATCAAATATTAGGTGGCGCATCTGATTGGGTGTCTCCGGAAGTCGATTGCTGGAGTTCAGCTTTGCAATCCGCAATTCCCCGCTCATCATACAACGATAGGTGATGGATGCGATGATCGCCTCGCTGTTGGCGCATATTTGCTACTTTTGTCCCTATACGCTTCTCTGTGTGATTCAATTCTTAGCTCCGGGTTTTTTAGTGGGTTTGACGCTGCTCGCTGTTCCCATCATCGTTCACCTTTTTAATTTTCGGCGCTACAAAAAGATTTTCTTCACCAACGTTCGTTTTCTGCAGGAACTCAAAGAAGAAACGACACGTGCCAGCCGCCTGCGTCACCTGCTGATTCTGGCGTGTCGATTACTGGCACTATCGTTCATCGTGCTTGCTTTTGCGCGCCCCATTTTACCGCTGAGCAATACCGTTCCCTTGTCAGCCGGCGCACCGGTATGTGTGTACGTCGATAATACCTTCAGCATGGATGCTGTAGGCAGAGAAGGAACTTTGCTGGAAGTGGCTGTGCGCAAGGCCGGAGAGATCGCGAAGGCCTATCCTCCCGAAACGCAGTTCCAACTATTGACAGCTGATTTTGAGGCCTACAGGCAACGCCTGATTGGTAAGGATGATTTTCTCGATGAACTGGGTAGAATCAAATTGAGTTCGCAAAGTCGTACCCTGGATGCGGTGCTGAAGCGACAGCGGGAAGCAGCAGGAGCGGGTAAGCGTTCACGCGCCTATATCATCAGCGATTTTCAGCAGTCGGCGACCGATATCGACGCCGTCACTCCCGATTCGCTGCAATCCGTATGTCTCGTCGCTCTTCCGCTGCAGGAAACCCCGAATCTGTACGTGGATTCCTGCTGGCTATCGTCGCCGGTGGTACAGGTGGGTCGCCCGGCGAGTATGGATGTTCGCCTCAAAAACAGCAGCTCATCGGATGCAGAGAATATACCCGTACGCTTCCTGCTCAATGGACAGCAACGTGCAGTAGCAAGTGCCAGCATCCCTGCGGGTGAAACGGTGAAGTTGTCGTTCAGTTTCACGGTAAGTAACCCGGGCTGGCAGGAGGGGGTGCTGCAGATTACCGATCATCCTGTCAGCTTCGATGACCGCTATTATTTCGCCTTCGAGGTGAAGCAATTCCTCAGCGTCCTCGCCCTGGGCAACCGCCCGTCCTCTTCCCTGCAGGCCCTCTTCGGCAAAGACCCCTTCTTCGCTTTTTCTACGGCGAATACAGGTAATATCGATTACACGGCTTTACCCAAGCAGGACCTGATCATTGTTCACAGCATGGATCAACTCAGCAGTGGTCTTGCAGATGAACTGGCCAAATACCTCGATGCAGGCGGGAGTGTAGCCGTTTTCCCCGACAGTGCCGCCAAGCTCACTGAGTACAATAGTTTCCTGAGCCGTTGCGAAGCGGACCAGCTTTCGGTGATAGCCGCGGGGGTGCAGCGCGTAAAGGAAATCGACCTGCAGCATCCTATTTTCGAGGAGGTGTTCGAGGGGAAACTGAATGCCGACATGCGCCTGGATTATCCAGTGGCGCAAAAGCACTTCGAACTCAATGTATCGGCCATGAGTAGCCGTAAAAACCTGATGAAGCTGGAAGGAGGCACTCCCTTGCTGGCGCAATACAATCCCGGCAAAGGGAATCTGTACCTGAGTACTGTACCGCTGGAGCCTGGCTTCAGCAACTTCTCACGGCACGCTTTTTTTGTGCCGGTGCTGTACCGAATGGCCGTGCTGAGTACAAGACCATTGGCCTTCGCCTCTGTCATCGGCGAGGAGACGCCGGTTGTGCTGAATATGTCTGCGCCTGCCGGTGATGAAACCTTCCGCCTTGTCAGCCGTGAGCAAAATACCGACATCGTACCTGCTGTGCGTGTGGTCTCCTCAGGAATTGCCGTTTCTACTCCCGGACAAGTCCGCAATGCAGGCCATTATCAGCTTATGCGTGGCAAGGAGCGGGTCGCCTCCATGGCTTTCAATTACAACCGCCGCGAATCGGATCTGCGGTTTTTCAGCGAAGCGGAACTGGAGGAGAAAATCGCCGACAAAGCCAATTCCGGCTGGCAATTGTACACTTCCTCTGTACCGGACTTGCAAAAAAGCCTGACACTTGAAAACAAAGGTCGTCCTTTGTGGAAATACGCGATCATCGCCGCCTTGCTGTTCTTGTTCATTGAAATCCTCTTGATTCGTTACTGGAAAAAAGCATGAACCTTCTACTAAAAAATGTCCTCATCAACGATCCGGCATCCGCGCACAATGCCCAGCAAAAGGATGTCTTGATCCTACAGGGAGTGATTGCAGCCATCGGTCCGGACCTTCAGGCTGATGCTGCCGAGACCATAGAGGCGGCAGGCAAGGTAGTTTCGCCAGGATGGTTCGATATGCGGGTGAATTTCGGTGAGCCGGGAGAAGAACAGAAGTGCACCATTCGTCAGGGACAACAGGCGGCCGCCGATGCAGGATTCACCGGTGTGTTGTTGATGCCATCCACTGTTCCCGCATTGAATACCGGTGCCGACATCTCCTTCGTGAAAAGCAGGGCAAACGGACATTTTGTTCAGGTCTTTCCGGCCGGGACACTCACGAACAGCCGCGAGGGAAAAGAGATGGCAGGCATGTACGATATGCTCTTGTCGGGGGCTGTCGCCTTCACCGACCACAAGCGCGCACTTCAAAACAGCGGTCTCATGCTGCGCGTACTTCAATATGCGGCGAACATCGGTGCACGCGTCATCGCTTATGCCGACGATGCAGGGCTGACTGCCGGACTGCAAGCCAACGAAAGTCCGGTGACGACTATGCTCGGTATGAAAGGTATGCCCGCTGTCGCGGAGGCGATCGCTATCACACGTGATTTGCAGCTGGTGGAATATACAGGCTTGCCGCTCCATATCAGCGGCGTGAGTACGCAGGCCGCCGTGCAAGCCATCCGCGCTGCGAAGGCGAAAGGGCTGCCGGTGACGTGTGAAGCCTATATCTACCACCTTTTGCTGGACGACTCCTGCCTGAATACATTCGATAGTCACTATAAAGTGAAACCACCCCTGCGGAGTCCGGAGGATGTCCGCGCCATGCAGGAAGCTGTGATCGATGGCACCATCGACGTGGTCTGTAGCGATCATCAGCCGGAAGACATCGAGTCTAAGGCTGTCGAATTCGATTATGCCCGTTTCGGCATGCTGGGAATGGAGACTTTTTATTCCTTATGGAGGGAGGCATTCGCCGACCGCATCAGCCATCAGCGTATGTACGAAGTGCTCGTGAAAAATCCCCGAACTATTTTAGGACTTCCTGTACCCGTACTGGAGGTAGGGGCCACCGCAGATTTCACCCTGTACGACCCTTCATGTGCATGGACACTCCTGGCCGAAGACATACATTCTACGGCGAAAAATACGCCCTTTCTGAACCGTCAGCTGACAGGTAAGGTGATACGATCCGGGCGCGGATGATCCAGCTTGCGACTATTCAATCACCAATCGCTTTCTCGAAGTTCCTGTTGTGGAGTGCAGTTCTACGATATAGGTGCCGGCGGGAAGTGACGTGCTGATTTCGTAACTGTTTCCTTTGCCAAGTTGCCTCGAATAAACCACTTGCCCGAGTTGGTTGAAGATGTCAAGAGATTTTTCACCTGCTTCCCCGCACAGGAGGGAGAATGCCCCCTGGTTGGGATTGGGTGCGAGGACGATGGTCGGATCGTTTTGAACGGAGGGGAGGCCGGCTACAGCGTAGGCCAGGGTGTCCGAACAGTTCTCACAACCGTTGCTATCGGTGATGCATAGCCGGTAAACACCACTTTGTTGCGCCGTATAGGTGGAGTTGTTGGCGCCGGAGATGGCTTGTCCGTTCAGGTACCATTGAAAGGTATACCCGGTGAGGAAGGAACTGAATACATTGCCGTTGATCAGGAAATTCGGTTTGGGTGGGATGGGGAAATAACTCAGCTGCACAGGAGCGGAGAGGGCAGAGCAGCCGCTGCTATTGGTGGCCACCACTGCATAGTTGCCCGATACAGTAGGCGTAAACGAAGGTGTGTTCACACCGGCGAGCGGGCTTCCGCCATCGAACCATTGCAGGGCATTGACAGTGTCGTTGCTCTGCAGCGTAATCAGCGTGCCTTCGCAAACAGCAGGCGGAGTTATGGAGCTGCTTACTTGAGGAGCGGAAGGAGTGGGGTACACATAAATTGTATCGTAGGTGGTTTGTATGTTGACCGGTGGCTGGAAAATGGTGTAGTTCACCACGAGCTGCCCGGAGGCACCTCCTACAGTACCGGTAGCGCTGCCGCTGGGGCCGTTGCCGTTGAAGCTGGCGATGCCAAGGTCGTCATCGCCTCCGAAGAGACCACCGTCTTCATCCCATACATGTACACTGTAATTGCCCGGGTTGAGCTGGATGTTGGGCACTCCCCAGTTTACCGGAGGAAACGTGTTGTCAATGGAAGGCCGTGAATCGTACACTTGTTGTCCATTGGGGTCGTACAGTAAGAAGTACATGTCTGGATCATCGACAAAGCCGCCGTAGTTATTCGGGATGCCTGCCACCTGGATGTCTGTCAGGAAATAAGAGGGCGTGACCGCCGGTGTCACGTCCTGACGGATGATGTACACCCCGGGTGCGGTATAGGTCTGTGCCGGTGGCTGTTCCAGTGTACTTTGTACTCCGTTGCCAAAATCCCAGTTGTATGCTGCCTGTCCCGGCAAATTGTTGTTGATCTGTACGGTGAGTGGGGCACATCCACTCGCGTTCTGGATAGTGAAGCCGTTGTTTGAAGAAGAAGCGGGTAGTACTACCAATTGCTGGGTGAAACTGGCTGTTTGCGTACCTACGATCTGTATGCTAACTTGAACCTGCACATTCAAGTTGAAGATGCCTGGTACGAGCGGTGTACCGCTGAAATTGATACATCCGAAGATGGAAACAGCGGGGTCGTAGTTGCAATTGTTGGCGGCATTGTTACATACCCACGTCAATCCTACCGGTAGTCCTGTGATGGAGGCGATTTGAAAATTTGTGATGGTAAGGCCGAGTGTGTCGGTAGGAATCACAAATGTGACATCCTGCGAATAGGGCTGTCCGGTGGTGGCCGCAGGCAGGGAGTCGGGATAGATGCCGGGTGAGGTATTGCTTGAATCGATGGTGCATTGCGCCTGAACCATGATTGACTGCAAGAGGCAGATAACAAGGAGGAGTCCGGATTTTTTCATGGGCTTGGGTTCGGTTGGATGAAATTACGGCAAAGCGGTGTGTTGTCCAATGCATGGAATAGAAGTGACCGGATACTTTTTAACATCGTTTTGTGATAGTCATCGGCCCTCGCCAATGGACCCGCACGGAAGCGGTGGCCGATCTTAAATTATACGAGCCAGAAATCTGCGGTGCATGTATTCTTCCCGAACCCGGAATTTGTGTGCAAATACAGTCCAGGCAAAATGAAGGGCGAAAAAACAGCAGAGATGCTACCAGTTTCCATTCGCTGATATATGCCCGGCCTTGGTTGCATCACGATTCTTTTGTTTCTTTTTTCTAAAGAAAAGAAAGGTAATGGTAAGGCTGAAAAAACGGTGATAGAAAGTGGAACCATTCTTCGAATGACTTCTCCTACACGACTGCGGGGTATGTAAAAGGACTGGTGGGTGAGCGCCCCTCGATTCACCTTCGGCGGAACAGGTTCACCTTCGGCGGAACAAGCGGGCTCAGGGATTGCTCTGCGATAGCCTCTTCGACCAGTAGTTCTTCTGCTGATACAATCAATTTGCCAATTTGAAGGAAATATTTATATTGGATGGCGT
>CAZPCA010000149.1:0-6256 GCA_964584995.1 uncultured Bifidobacterium sp. | reverse complement strand
GCAAAATAAAAAATCATATTCCTGATGAACTTTTTCATAGCTCCATTTGTTATCGCTCAAAATTAGCCCGAGGAGTCACCTACCCTCCCCGAATTTCCCCAAAATCATCCACAAGGATATTAACATACTATCCTCATCCATTCCCTTCAACTACCGCATGGCCTTCACCGATAAATTTGACAAAGAAGATTACTACATGACAGAGGATGGGTTCATCGTCTTCACTGAAAAATACCATCTTAAGCGAGGTTATTGCTGCCAAAGCGGTTGCAAGCACTGTCCCTGGAAGAACAAGGATGAGAAAAGTAGTATGCCGCAACAGAATAAACCGAATCCGTAGTTTACACGCATGCATTATGTGTTTTTCTTAGGCAATTCCGCTTCCAGCCCGTAAATTTGCGCTGCACCACCAACTTATGTCCGATACTCTTCAAAAGCTCGATCTCAATTCAGCCAAAACGCCTACAGGTACTACCCTAAATTGTAAGGGATGGGTACAGGAGGCAGCCCTTCGCATGTTGCATAACAACCTCGATCCTGATGTTGCAGAGCGCCCGGAAGAATTGATCGTTTATGGCGGACGAGGTAAAGCCGCCAGAAATGTGGAGGCATTTCACCTGATCGTTAAAGCACTGAAGGATTTAAATGAAGATGAGACACTTCTGATTCAGAGCGGCAAGCCGGTGGCTATTTTACCCACGCACAAAGATGCTCCGCGCGTCATCCTGAGCAATTCCCAGCTGGTTCCCAAGTGGGCGACATGGGAAGTTTTTGATGAACTGGAAAAGAAAGGGCTGATGATGTACGGACAGATGACTGCGGGCTCCTGGATCTACATCGGTTCACAGGGCATCGTACAGGGCACCTATGAGACCTTCAATGCGGTAGCCGCCAAGCATTTCGGTGGTTCGCTCAAAGGCAAGCTATGCGTCACAGCAGGCTTAGGAGGAATGGGTGGAGCTCAGCCTCTTGCCATCACTATGGCCGATGGCGTTTGCCTGGCTGCCGAAGTGGAAGAATGGAGGGCGCAAAAACGCATAGAAACCCGTTACCTTGACTATGTAGAAAAAGACATCGATAAGGCTATAGACCTCTCGCTTGAATTGAAGGCAAAAGGGGAAAACAAATCAGTCGGTGTTATTTGTACTGCGGTTCAGTTGCTGAAGCGGTTGAAAGAAAGGAATATCATTCCGGATGTTTTGACAGATCAAACATCAGCGCATGACCCCCTGGTGGGATACATCCCCGAAGGGCTTAGCAACGAAGAAGCCAACGTATTGCGCGAGTCCAATCCGGACCGTTATGTCGAATTAGCTTACGACTCCATGGCTGAACACACCCGGCTGATGTTAGAAATGCAGCAGCTTGGTGCCATCACCTTTGATTACGGCAATAATCTGAGGGGCAGAGCGCTGGAACGCGGGGTTAAAAACGCCTTTGATTTCCCCGGATTTGTCCCTGCCTACATCCGCCCCTTGTTTTGTGAGGGCAAAGGTCCGTTCCGGTGGGCGGCACTGAGCGGCGATCCAGAAGATATCCGTGTCACTGATGAAGCCATTTTATCACTCTTCCCGGAAGACAAAGGACTACATCGCTGGATTCGCATGGCCCAGGAACGAATCGCTTTCCAGGGGCTCCCTGCGCGCATTTGCTGGATAGGACAGGGCGATCGAGAAAAAGCAGGATTGCTTTTCAACGAATTAGTTCGTACCGGTAAAGTGAAAGCGCCGATTGTCATCGGTCGAGACCACCTCGACACGGGATCTGTAGCCAGTCCCAACCGGGAAACAGAAGCGATGTTGGATGGCTCAGACGCTGTTGCCGATTGGCCCATTTTAAATGCACTGATCAACACCGCAGGAGGCGCCTCCTGGGTCAGTTTGCACCATGGTGGTGGTGTAGGCATGGGATATTCCATTCATTCAGGAATGGTGATTGTAGCGGACGGTACGGACGATGCGGCACGCAGACTAAAAAGGGTATTGCACAACGACCCCGGAATGGGTGTCATCCGGCATATGGATGCCGGCTACGATATCGCAGTTGATACTGCGCGCAAACACCGACTGGATATAAAACAGCGGCTGGAAAACAAGTAAGTTTCCAGGCACAGATTGAATCTTCGTAAAGACCTCTGGGGCCAATTTCATACAACTAATTGGTTATCAACGTTTATTGTTGCAACTTTTATAGTGGTTTTCTGCAACCATTTCAGGTGTAATTCGTTCATATTATTTAAGAAAACGAAACACCATGAAAACAATTTCCACCTCCGGCATATCCCTGCAAGCTGCTACCCTCATGGCAGAAGCAGCCATCGAATCAGCCAAAAGTCAAAACCTTAAAATTGCTGTGACCATTTTGGATGAGAGCGGCAATGAAAAATTGTACATGCGCATGGATGGTGCACCGTTGGTGGCCATTGACGCCTGCAGAAAAAAAGCAATGACGGCTATCGGTTTCGGCATCCCTACCGGTGAAGCCTGGTACAACTTCATTAAAGATGATCCCATCCTACTGCACGGAGCTCAGCAACTTAAAAACTTCATTCTTCTTGGTGGCGGTGCTCCGGTCATGCACGATGGCTGCCTAGTAGGTGCCATTGGCGTTAGCGGAGGTCACTACCATCAGGATGAAAAATGTGTTGCTGCTGCATTAAGTGCCTTTGAAAAGTAGATCATGATTGCAGAATTTCAGTACTTACGTATTGCTGACTGTACCCGTTTCCTTGAATCGTTCAACACGGCTACGGATATTCCTGCGCTCATCACCATCACGGAAAAAACGCTGGAGGAAATTCTGCCTTTTGAATATTCAGGTCTCTATCTTTTTGACGAGCAAAGCCAGCAACTGAAATTATTCGTTGCGAGAGGACTTTCAAAAAAAGAACAGGAGGTTGCCGAATCAACAGCCATGCAACGCCATCCTGGCACTGTTTACAAAACCGGTAAAGCCATTTATGTACCGGATGTAACACAAGACAAGAATAAAATCACGACCGATAGTCCCAGGTCATTTACGGTCAAATCCAGGCTCTATCTGCCCATTCGCTCCAATGGTAAGGTCATCGGAACATTTGGAGTGGTCAGTGCGAAACCCCATGCATTCAACCAAGCGGAGCAGGAATTATTTGAATTCATCTGCACACTGGCCGGTTCCGTGCATTTCCGGATAATCACCGAAAACAAAAGAAAAATTTACGAAGCTGAATCCAACAAACTCAGCGCCATCGTCAAATACACCGACAATGCTGTCGTGGTGACAGACCCAGAGGGGAAAATTGAATGGATCAACGAGAGCTTCACTAAAATGACCGGATACACGCTGGACGAATGCATCGGCAAAATACCAGGGCATTTTCTGCAGGGCGCTTCGTCTAACTTTGAAGTACGTGAGAAGATACGACAAGCACTGATCAGGAAAGAAAAAATAGATGTCACCATCGTCAACTACACAAAAGACGGTAGCCCATACGATGTATTCCTGCAGATCTCTCCCATTTTTGATGAGAAAGGACAGCATACACATTTTGTCGCTATTCAGCGTGATGTCACATTCGAAGTAGAGGCAAAGAAAAAACTGCAGGAACAAAAGTCGAAACTATCGGCTATCATTGATACTCTTCCCGACAGGCTATTCACCATTGATCACGCCGGCAATTTCCGGGAGCTAACCGAAAAAACTTATGTAGAGTCAGGTTCTAAGGAAGCCGAAATCCCTGTAAGGAACATCAAAGACCATCTTACGGAGGATCAATACCTAGTTCAAATGAAGAACGTGGAAAACACGCTGGCTGGTATTCCGTGCTTGCCATTTCTTTATGAGTCGAACAGTACAACTGAAAAGAGATACTTTGAGACGAGGATGGCGAAACTTGACCATCAAAACACCCTAGCCATCGTTCGAGAAGTCACCACACAGAAGCTCAATGAACTAGAAAAGACCCGCCAAGCTAATTTCAATAATATAATCGCTGAGATGTCGGTGAAAATGATTGACGCCGACCCGGAAGAAATCCATGGACTCATTTCGCATTTCATCTCACAGCTAGGATTTTTCTTTCAAGCTGATTCCGGCTTCGTCTATCAACTGAGCAAAGAAGGAAATGAAACCATAAAAACGCACCATTTTATACTCAATAATAACAGACAATCTCCGGGAGGTGAATTTGACCTTAACCCAAACGCTCTTGAAACGGTTTTGCTCTCCATTAGGAAGAACAAACCAGTCATCATCCAATCCCGCCCCTCGTCAAAAGGACGCCATGCGGGTGTACACTATGCTGATGATTCATGGGTGGATGTATCCGTCATCTCAATACCGATAGTCGTTGGTAAGGGTATAGTAGGGTTTTATGGATTCGCGGCAGATGCTACCACAAAAGAATGGACCAACAATGATCAGGCACTGCTCATGCTGTCCACCGAAATAATCAGCAATGCCTACAGCCGACTCGAATGGGAAAGCAAGAAAAACACCTTCAGCAAGGTTTTTGAGAATGCAAGCTTTGGTGCCATATTCGTTGACAAAACCAATAAGATAAGTTATGTAAACAGGTTTGCCTGCAAAACACTTTCCATTAGCGAGTCGAAATTGCTTAAGAACACCTTATTCAGTGACTTGTTCGCTGACCCTAAGCTGGAAAAAAAGTTCGGGTTCAACGCCATCAAGAATTCAGGGGTCAAACGACTCTTCGAGCTGGAAGTGGTAACGGGCAAAAAAGAAAAACTCACACTGCTGGCAAACGCGGTAGCCATTTACGAACATAATCAAGACGATACATTGGTATCCTATACGTTCACTGACATCACAGAGCGAAAAGCACAGGAGGAGGAAACCAGACAAGCACTTGACCTGGTCAATGAACAAAACAAGCGGCTCTTGAATTTCTCTTATATCGTCTCGCACAACATTCGATCCCATGCCAGCAATATCCTTGGCATATCGAGAATTCTGGCAGAAGATCCTAACGAGGAGATGAATGCTCAATTCCTGGATGCTCTGGTCAAAAGCAGTGAAAATCTGGATGTCACCTTACGCCATCTAAATGAACTGCTGAACATCCAATCGAAACTGAAAATCAAAAAAGAGAATATTTTACTCAAAGATGTCATCCATCGCACGCGGGAGATTTTGTCAGAGGACATATCAAAGACCAACTGCATCATCCATACGGATATACCGGAAGACCTGCACATATACAGTGACAAGGCATATCTCGACAGCATACTGCTCAACCTCATCACCAACGCCATTAAGTACAGGAAAAAAGACCATCCTCCGGTCATCCATATCACCGCCAAAGCGGAAGGTGAAAACACTGTTATTCGCGTAGAAGACAATGGCAGTGGTATCGATCTCAAAAAACACGGGCATCAACTGTTTGGAATGTTCAAGACATTCCATGGCAACAGAGAAGCCAGGGGTATTGGCTTGTTCCTGATTAAAAATCAAATCGAAGCAATGGGCGGGTCTGTTGCTGTGTTGAGTACCCCTGGGGAGGGAACTACTTTTTCAATTGAACTGCCGATTCCATGAAAAAAAACGTTGAAATTTGGATAGTGGATGATGATGAGTTTTTCCAAATGATCACCATTGAAAATCTACGTCGAACAAAACAGAATTTCCATGTTAAGACCTTTTTTGAAGGACACACCCCTTCGAACCTTTTGAGTACCCTACAGGCTACGCCTCAAAATATCCCGGACATCATCCTGTTAGACCTCAACATGCCTGTTTTTGATGGGTGGATGTTTCTGAAAGAGTATGCAAAACTCGACGAGAATATAAGAAAGCAGATGCGAGTGGTCATTTGCAGCTCATCCATCGACCCCGCCGACATCCACAAAGCACGTTCCATAAAAGATGTTGCTGCGCTTTATGAAAAACCTCTCAGCGTACAACGCCTTCTGGAAATCTTCCAACTCCTGGCGGAGAGCCAACGCGCAGACTAACGTATCAACTAGTTGCCTAGCGGATCAGTTACGGACGATGCGCTCACTGAAGACAAGGTCGCCGGATTGTATCCTCAGCAGGTAGACTCCCGCAGGCAGCTTTGACAAGGACACCTCCATTCCGCGGTAGGCATCCATTACACCAACATTTTCCAACAACACTCTTCCCAGCGCATCCAGCACCTGCAGATTCACCTTTTCACCGTGAAGCGCAGAGGCCTTGATAGTCATCCATCCGGAAGTGGGATTCGGCACAGCCTGTAGCATTCCTGAATGGTAATTCATGCTCAAACCGGTCACAG
>CAZPCA010000148.1:5967-6290 GCA_964584995.1 uncultured Bifidobacterium sp. | reverse complement strand
GTATAAAACTCTCTACAGAGGCTGCATTGAACTGCTGGAAAAAATCATGATACACAGGATTGGTGCGAAGCTCCTGCTCTGTCTGCAAGCGAATGAGCTCGCTCTTTACCTCTTCATTGAATTTCTCCTGGATGTGTGGTGACATGCGATTACAATCAGAATTTCTTTGCCGTTTAACTTCAAACAACAAAGGATGTTGCTGGATTTATCAAAAAATATTACAGGTAGCAGCACCGGAAAAAATCGAGACAAAAAAATCCGTTGGATACGGACCCAACAGGAGAATGTTTCATGGTACAGGAGCAATTTCAATACAGCACAGC
>CAZPCA010000148.1:0-5957 GCA_964584995.1 uncultured Bifidobacterium sp. | reverse complement strand
GGCAGAAACAAATAAAGCCGACATGTAATTGATATTCATTATTTTAAAATAAATAAATAGTAACATATGACCGTTTAAAATGCAAGGATGACACCTGCAATAAATATTGCGTGTATCCGTACTATTGTGAAGGAGGTTGTCATGAAAGAGCCGGAACTCAAAGCACTCATCAGTTTATTGGACGATACCGATACGGAGGTCTATCATCAGATTGAAGAAAAACTGGTACAACTGGGAAGCGCCGTGGTTCCCTTGCTGGAAGATGCATGGTCGAATGCATTCGACCCTGTGTTACAACATCGGATAGCACAGGTAGTCCATAAAATACAGTTGGATACTCTGACGGAGGACCTCAAATTATGGATTCATACAGGTGCTTACAATCTGCTGGACGGTGCATTGCTGGTGGCCCGTTATCAATACCCGGATCTGAACCGGGAAAAAGTGGATGAGTTTCTTCACCAATTGAAAAAAGACATCTGGCTTGAATTGAATGAATCAATGACAGGGCTGGAACAAATCAATGTGCTGAACCACTTTTTCTTCACGGTAGAAGGATTCAGTGGTAACACCACCAATTACCATGCACCGCAAAATTCTTTTCTGAATTGTGTAATCGAAACTAAAAAAGGTAATCCCCTGGCGCTGTCTGTAGTCTACATGCTCGTAGCTCAGTCACTGGGTTTACCCGTTTATGGAGTGAACCTACCCGAACATTTCATACTATCTTATCTGGAAATCAAAGAAGGGGAGGAGGGACATACCGGAAAAGTATTGTTCTACATCAATCCGTTCAGCAAGGGTTCTGTTTTCGGAAAAGAAGATATTCACCAGTTCATTAAAAAACTGGAACTCGCACCCCAGCCGTCATATTATCAGCCTTGCTCCAACAAGGACATGATCCTACGCATGTTACGCAACATACTTTTCTCCTACCAGAAATTAGGCGATGCGGAGAAGGTTGATGAGCTGCAAAAGCTAATTGCGCTATTTCCTGCAGAGGTCAACGAATAATTCGTAGTAAGGTCTTCGCGATTATGCGAAGATCCGTCAGCAAACCTTTTTCATCAATGTATTTACGATTCAGCGCAAGTTTAGCCGGCATGATTTCCTGAATATATGCCTGCTCCGGATCCGCTGATTTTGCGAGTATATCGTTTTCATCCACAAAAACAATGGAAGCGTAATCCGTGATTCCCGGCTTTACCGTAAGTACTTCCCTTTGGGAGCTGCTGTAGAGATCCACGTATTTTTTCACTTCAGGGCGAGGACCCACAAGGCTCATATCTCCTTTCAACACATTGAACAACTGTGGAAGTTCATCGAGTTTATATCTGCGCAGAGAATAACCTATCCGCGTTACCCTTGGATCTTTTCCACCAACAGTTAGCAAGCCTTTCTTATCGGCATCTATCGCCATGGTCCTGAACTTGAAAATGTAAAAAGGCCTGCCATTTAAACCGATCCGCTCTTGCACATACAATATCGGTCCTTTACTGTCCGTCCGTATCAGCAGGGCAATGAGCAATAGAATAGGAGCAAGGACAATCAGTCCCAGCACACAACACCCCACATCGAACAACCTTTTCATCCTTTGGGAAGGACCTTTTCTACTGCATGAACCACGGCCTGACAAACCCTAGATAAATCCTCCAAAGACAGGTTGTAAAACACCGGGAGGGAAATTTCCCTGGAAAAATCATCATAGGCCACCGGATAGTCTTCCATCCGATACCCTGCGTTTCTGTAATAACTGAGCAGCGGAATAGGGATGAAATGGACATTCACGCTCACATCCTGATCGAAGATTGCCTGAATGATGGCATCCCGTTGAGCTTCGGATGCGCCTCGGATACGCAACTGATAGAGATGGTAAGAAGTTTCTCTGTGCGCGTCGCACAGAACGGGAATCTGTGCCCAGGAATATCCGGAGAAAAATTCTTGATAGAATTCACAAATGTACTTCCGTCTCGGCAGCGTATCACTTTCATAACGGCGCAATTCAACAAGGCCGATGGCAGCCATGATATCGGTCATGTTACATTTGAACCCGGCCTCGATGATATCGTACTTCCAGTTCCCCTTCTGCATTTTTGCCAGGGCATCCTTGTTCTGTCCGTGCAGTGTATAGATGCAGAGATATTTATAGATTTCATCGTTGTCGAAGGGAGCAGGAAAGTTCAGCGCAATCGCTCCACCTTCCGCTGTGGTAAGGTTCTTCACCGCATGAAACGAGTACACCGTCACGTCTGCCTGATTACCTGTTTTGGCACCTTTATACGTAGCACCCAGAGAATGGGCCGCATCAGAAAGTAGCAGGATGCGCCCCAGTTGTTTCTGCCGCTCGTTTGCAGGAACGAAATTTGATTTCACATCGTCTGCATTCAATACCTGCAGCAAGGCATCGTAGTCACAAGGAAAACCTCCGACATCCACCGGCATGACCACTTTGGTGCGTGGGGTGATGGCCTTTCTTACTGCATCAACATTGATATTGAAATCGTCGGTATTGACATCCACGAGTACAGGCCGGGCACCGCAATGCATCACGACGTTGGCAGTAGCAGAGTACGTATACGCTGGTAGAATGACTTCATCGCCTGGCCCTACACCGAACCAGCGCAGCATGATTTCCAGGCCTGCTGTTGCGGAATTCAGGCACAAGGTGACAGGATTACCGTTATAGGCACTCAGGTCCTTCTCGAACTGCTTGGTCCGGGGACCGGTAGTGATCCAGCCTGACTTCAGTGCGGCAGTCACTTCCTGAATGATTTCATCATCGATTCGGGGCGGAGAGAAGGGGATGAGAGACATAATGAATGCGAATTTAAGAGAATCAGCTATTGGAATCAGGCGCGCGTCGGGCTTCAAAGCTAACATATACGGCATAAAAAAATGCAGTGAAAACCACTCCTTTCTGCGTTTCAAAAATGGACTCTGTCAGTGCGTTGAGGAATAACAATCCTATAAAAAAGCTGAACGGACTGAATCTAACGGGATAAAGAGGTAAAAGTAAAAAGGCTAACAGAGACGAGAGGCCCAGAATACCCAATGCGACTGAAGTTTGTAAATACTGATTGTGGGCATTGAGTTTTTTCTCCAGTGCATAGGTGAAGTTGGAATCCCGGTAAGACTTCATGAGGCGATCTTTGACATCACCGGTACCGTAACCAAAGAAGGGAGCGGTTTTGAAGATTGACAGCGCCTGGCTCCAGATCTCGAAACGGGAATTAACGCTGTTGCTGGCGTGCTGAGCACCTGCATTGGCATGTTGAATCGATTGCCCGAGCTCGGCCATCCTGTTGTTCTGGGCATTCATACGCGCATTGATGAAGAAAGCAAGGATTAAAGCGAGCACCACAAGAGTTGGTTTTAATGGCCCGGATTTGCTTTTCATGTAACTGGCCAGGCAAAAGATTGGCAGCAGCAATCCTACGGCAAGGATTACACTGCGGGCGGATAACAGAAAAATAACACCGCAAAAAAGCAACACGACGGGAAAATGATAGGTACTCCAAGGCTTACTATCTCTCATGAACCAATCATCTGCTACAAGATAAAGTGCGAGGGCGACATACATCGCGAAATAGGTCGGATGCATCAGGGCACTCGACAGTTCAGCATAGAAAAAATGGCCTGTGTCCTTATCCTGCCAATAGCCTACGAACGCTTTCGACAATAAGAAAGCTACCGCCATCAAAACTCCGGCAACGAAGGCGTTTTGTATGTTCATTTTTCTTTCTGAGGTCACAGGAATAGAGGCAAACAAGAGTGGCAACAGCAGAAAGCTCAATTTCGTCTCAATGTCCTTCCAACCAAAACCCTGATTGTCGGACCAAAGCATCCCAATCAGGTGGACCAACCAAAAAAGTGGCATCCACCAAAATAAAGGGAACCGGACAAAGGAATCTACAAGTTGAAGCCTGGCTTCTTTGTTCAACAGTCGAACCAGAAAAATAAGTCCCCAGCAAATGAAACTACCCGTTTGAAAGAATGGAAGGAGTAAAGAGGAAAGATATAGACCTGTATCCAACCTGTTTAGTGATGTTGTGGGATATCTCAGCATGTTCTGAACAATCCAAGAATGAATCCACTACCATAAGCCAGATGCAAAGTAGGAAATACAGGTACACACCGGTACGCCATGGAAAATTCACCACGGCTCAAACGGATCGCGTATATAACAATCAGGCACAGATAGGCGAACAGTGGTATAAGCCACAGGGTGAAAATAAAGGAGAGGGGCAGCGTGAACAAATACATCACGAAAAACGCAGGTATCAAATGCCTGAGCTTGATACTGCCTTTGACCTTTTGGATGACGGCGGGCTTGTATTTCCCGTACCTGAAATACTGCTTGAACAAGGACCTATAACTGCTTCGGACAAAATAGACCGCAAAGGTCTTATCCGTCATCAGCAGGCGAAATCCCCGTTGATGTATTCTGTAATGAAACTCATCGTCTTGATTGACCGGCAAGGTCTCATCCATGGGCCCTACGGAATTCAATACCCGCCTGTGGTAAATGGCGAATGCTACGGAATCCACAAATTGCTCCTGCCTTGACGTACGGAATGCGGTGTTTCCAACACCCGCTGATGAACTCATCACTGCCGCAATGGCCCTTCCCGTTTGATTTTTACCCTCCTGCCTTAGTATTCCACCGACCACATCACATTCACCGGATTTCAATCGGGAAATACCGTACGAAAAATAATTCGAACTATAGCGCGCATGCGCTCCCACGAAAGCGACATAATCAGCATTGGATGCTGCCACTCCGATATTGAAAGCCGCCGTGGAAGTACGCCGGGGATTATCAATCAAACGTAGCATCGGATAGGATTGCAACAGCTCTCCCACGCGCTCACGCGTACCATCCGTTGAACCACCATCCACAATCAGTACTTCTTTATTAACACCATCTTTGACGCATAGGTCCTCAACGACCTGATCAATATACTCCCGTTCATTCAGGGTGGGACAGATAATACTCAATTCCATCTTCCCGACAGGATATTTTCTACAATCACTTCGGCTGCATGTCCATCACCGTACAAATTCTCTTGGAAATTGAACGCACCTTCTTTAACCATTTCCCAGCATGCCAAAATCTTATCTTTGTTGGCACCGGCGAGAATATTGCATCCCGCATCCACCAATTCGGTCCATTCTGTTTCATTCCTGAGTGTGATGCAAGGCTTCGCAAAAAAGTAGGCTTCTTTTTGCAATCCACCGCTATCGGTAAGTACAGCCTTACAGTGCTTCAGCAGTTCTATCATATCAAAATAACCGACCGGATCCACAACGGTAAATGGTAAGTCCAGCCCCCGGTCGATGGCTATTTTACGTGTTCGGGGATGTAGAGGACAAACCACCTTCACTTCTTTATTGATGTCCGCTAAGGCGCTGAAAATATCTCGCAGCTTTTCGGGATCATCGGTGTTTTCAGCACGATGAACTGTGCAAAGCAGAAAATCTGAACTATCTATTGCATTCAAAATACCGGATTGTCGCTCCGAGCGCTGCGCATAGTAGCGGGCCGCATCCAGCATTACGTCTCCACTCATCACAAGCTCCATATCACCAAAGGGATACCCTTCTTTACGAAGATTGTCCATTGCAACACTGGTCGGACAGAACAAGAGCGAAGAGACCCTGTCCGTCAAAATGCGGTTCACCTCTTCCGGCATCTGCATATTGAATGACCTTAGTCCGGCCTCTACGTGAGCAACAGGGATATGTAGCTTGCAGGCAGCAAGCGCTCCTGCCAATGTGGAGTTCGTATCACCATAGACAAGGACCAGATCTGGTCGCTGCTCCGTAAAAACCGACTCCAGTTTTTCCATCATCCTTCCGGTCATCGCGCCATGACCAAGGCCCGAAATGCCGAGATGATAGGCGGGATGCGGTATTTCCATCTCACTAAAAAACACCTCCGACATGTTTGTATCGTG
>CAZPCA010000147.1:0-6330 GCA_964584995.1 uncultured Bifidobacterium sp. | reverse complement strand
TCGCTGGAAACACCTGGATTTACGTTTACATCCGCATCGTTGCAATCACCGCCGGAGATGGAGAAACCAGGACCCGGATCGGTACAGTAAGGTTGACCGTTACCAACACCGTATCCGTCACCGTCGGCATCTGCATAGTACGTAGTAGAAACGCCCTCGTCGGTCTGACCGTCGCAATCGTCATCCACAGCGTTGCAGACTTCGTTAGCAGCAGGATTCACTGCAGCATCGCTGTCGTTGCAATCTGTGCTGTTAGACACATAGCCGACAGGAGCCGTTGCATCGCAACTCTGAACGGATGAAGCGGCATTACCGTAAGTATCCTGATCCACATCGGCATAATACGTGTACACTGGCGTCACCGTGATTTGCTGTGAAGTGGATACACAAACATCCTGTCCGCCGAGGGTGTAGGTCACCGTGTGCACACCGGCACCGGCAACAGTGGGATTAAAGGATGAACCGCTTACACCGGGACCGGAGAAAGTACCACCGGCAGTGACTGCTGTGAGTGTAACAGCGGCATCGCTTTGACAGAGCGTAGCAGGAAGTCCTGTGAATGCAGCGCTTGGCGCAGGACCTAAGTCATCGATTCTGAGCGTGAAGGCGCTATTGACAGTAGTACTGTAACCGTCCACCTGAATATAATAGGTGGTTCCGGGAGTAAGGCAGAAAGCCGTTGCGTAAGCATTGTAAGGAGAAGCTCCTGAAGAATCATCGTTGGCGGCAAGCAGGGTACCTGCTGCGCTGGTGAGATCACCACAAGCAGAAGCACTCCACACAGCCACTTCACTGTCCCAACCTGGAACTGCGAATCCGTATCGACCTGAACCGCCGGCAGGCACCGTGAAGCTGAACCACACAGTGTTATCTGCAGCAGTACACCAGGAGGCATTGCCGGTACAACCAGCAACCGGAGGAACAGATTCGCCGGGCTGTAACGTTGCACCGGAGTTGGTATAAGGACCATTGTTACCGATGCTTACTGGATAAGCGCTGCAAACATTGTCGTTACCAATCGTCACCACTGTCGTAATGATATTGGAACTGTCGATGGTGCAACCAGTAGCTCCGGAAACCACACGGATATTATAAGTACCGGGAGAAGCAAACGTTGCATTCAAGGTATCGTCCGTCGCATTCGCCACAACCGACCAGGTAGTAGCGGTGCTGGCTTTGAACAACCATTTCAAGGGACCAAATGAACCTACAGTGATGTATTGTTGGGAAACAGAGGTCAAGGCTGTTGAAGGTCCGCTTACAGAACCGGCAACGGGGGCCGGATCAAGAGAAACTGCCAATTCCGAAGAATAAGAAGGCGCTGAACCGCAGGATACGATTGCACAACGGTAAGACGATGAAACCGTCTGACTTGCCGTAGCGGTAGTACTCGTTGCACCGGCGATAGCCGTCCATGTTGCGCCACCGTCGGTGCTCACTTCCCACTGGAAGCTCAATCCGTCGAGGCTGCCGGTATAATCGGTGCTCAAGGCGATGGAACCGCCCGGACATACGCTGGCAGGACCAACGGTATTGACACCTGTTGGAGGATTCGGACTCAAAACCGCCATGTTCACCACAGCAGAACCCGCTTCATTAGAGCACAGGGTAAGCTGGTTGGTGTAAATGATTTCGTAAGAAGTTGTAGCCGTAGGAGCTACAGACTGGGAGAAGATATTTGTTCCGTTGGCAATTTCCGCTCCGTTGGCATACCATACAGTAGTATAGTTCGCAGGGGGGGTGAAACGCCAGGCTTCCGGAGTGGTCACCGTCCAGGTACCGCCCGCACGACCGGGTGCTACAGCACCGATGGTCTTGGTGGCATTCTGCAGACCTACAATGGAAGAGTTGGAGAATGTCTTATTGGTGATGATGATATCCACCATACCGAGCGTTTCGTACAAACGGGCTTCTACGGTGGCAGCAGGGTTGGACAAATAACCGTTCACGTTGGTGTACTTGATGATGAAAACACGGTTCGGTGCATACCCTTGCGTCCAATAACGTATGGAAGCATTGGTGGTATTGGTGCCCATGTGCAAGTCAGTTGCCATCAAAGCAATGATGTTGCCGGGGTTGTTCGTATTGGGGAAAAACGGAGGACCTTGGAAGATGTACTGACCCAGTTGACCAGCACTTGTTCCGTAGCCGGGAACCGTTCCGAACATGAGCAAACCATTGGTACCAGCAGCAAGTGTGTTGAAGGTAGTACCAAAGAAGTTGAAGTCAAATCCGATTGGAATACCGCCCCAACCGCCGTCATCGAGTGAACCGCCGGAGAGCGGAGTTACAGCAACACCGTTGTTCATCAATACTGTCGCAGTTGCAGGAGCCACAGAAGCGACAACAGGAATCGAACTCACGGTGAAGTTACCTGCTGTCAAACCGGAATTGATCGTAGCAGAAGTTCCGGGACATACGCCATTGGCAGTGGTAGTCACTGTTGCTGTAGGCAGTGGATACACACCGATGCTGACATACGCTGTGGTGGCACAACCGGTAGAAGGATCTACCGCATCCACCTGAACAGCGCTGGTCTGTGTAACGGTCACGTCGGCCATATTGGCAGTGATGTTGCTGAGAACCGCTCCATCAATAGCCGTGAAAGTATAATTGTAAGAAGCGTTGGAGGTAGCCTCAATCGTGGTGGTACCGCCTGCACCGCAGAAAACTCCACCTTCAGCAGCAGTTACTGTAACCAATGAAGGGCTCGAATACGTACTGGCAAAAGTAGCGGAAGAAGTACATCCGTTCACATCCGTACCAACAACGGTGAAAGTCTGGTTGGCAGTAGCAACAGAAGTGACGGAACTTCCGGTATTTGGAGAGACCGCATTGGCTGGAGTCCATGAATAGGTGGAAGCTCCCGTAGCAGTAAGCGTACCGTTTCCGCAGAAGTTACCACCGTTGGATCCGGTTACGGTAATGGTGGGTAATGCGTTGACAACAACGGCAACTTCATTTGAATAGCCATCGATAGGACCAGTAGCACAGGTGGTGCGTAAACGGTAATAATACGTTCCAGCAGACAGTGCAGCAGTAGTATGGGAAACCGTAGTGGCACCAGTACCTCCTGAAACACTTGCAAAACCGACACCACCACCAGTGGTAGAAACCTCCCATTGATAGGTGATTCCGGTTCCCTGAGTTGCACCAACAGCCGTCAAAGAATACGTTTGACCAGCACACCGGCTTGCAGTGGCAGGAGTTACAGTACCTCCGCTAGCAGCGGTACAGGGAAGGGGTGGTGCCCAGGTATAGGTAAGACCATTGGTAGGTCTACCGGGAGTAGCGTTCACAGATGAGAAGGCCTGGGAACTTGAATTTGAAGTACCTGCGGTGGAAGAGTTAAAAGAAACAGTTGTAGAATTCGTCCTGTTATTGAATTGAGAATTACTAGGACCTCTCAATCCCACCTGTCTAGATGCGTTTACATTGGAAGTACCGGCAAGCATACCTGAAGCACCGTAAACAATCTGTACATTGTTGTTCGATTCATTCAGTCGAATCTGGAAATTGATAAAGGCAACCGATGTTCCAGACGTTGAATAATTGGGTCTTGAGCGCCATTGGAAAACAGCAACGCGGTTGGGGGAAGAACCGATGACTTCGGCCCTTACTTCTGAAGTTTGACCACCGACAGTTCCTGACCAACCGCTCAGGTCACCCGCCCAACCGGCTACGGCACCGGTGGTCACTTGCGTGCCGCTGATTACGGATGCGTTTAAATATGACCCTCCGGTAGGATCAGAAGAACCACCAAAAACAATATATCCATTAGCACTTACCCATGCATTGGTATAGGCAGCACCGTTATAGGTGAATGAAAAGGGCAGGGTGAAGTTAGTACTGCCATCGTCGAATGCACCTGAATACATTTGTGTACCTCCTGTAATCGGGGTATAGGTACCCGTAGACTGTGCGAATGTGTAGGTTGAAACCTGAGCAAAACCGCTTGCTACAGATAACACCATCAGCATCACACTCAAAAGTACTTTACGAAAGCCGTAGGACTTTCTTTGTTCAGTAATTGTGTAGTTGTTGTTTTTCATGTTGTATATATTTTGTTTTTTTCCTACTTGGTTTGTTTATCCTGAAAGCCGGAGAAGAGGCTGAGAGGAAATCTCCTCCCAGCCTTTCGCCGAATGTATTATTCCACCATCAGACGCATGGTCTGTTGCTGATCTCCGGAGGTTAAAGTTAAGAAATAGATTCCGGAGCTCAGGTCACCCAGGATAAACTGCCCGGTGTTGAGGCCCTCTTTGGCGATGCCACGGCCGGCCTGGATAGCTCTGCCGGAAACATCGGTCAATTGCATCGTGTATGCTTCACCCTCCTTGCCTGCGAAGCGAAGGTTGATGATGTCGTGGGCGGGGTTCGGATAAACCATCATATCGAGTGTTGATTCCGTAATTTCCTGACGTGCGCAGCTCACTACACTGATTCCTGAGAGTGAACGGATCGCGCTGGTTCCGCAGGCATTGGCTGCTCTGACTGAGATGTTTTGAGCGGTCAGCGGATTGACTGACCATTGTACGCCGATGTCTTTGGTTCCTTGTCCGGATACTATGGTTCCTCCAAATGTAACCGTCCAATTGTAGGATTGGGTGTTGGCTACCGTAGAAACGCTGTATTGCTGGGTAGAACCCGTACAAACGTTGGTGAGTCCTGAAATCGGACCGGGTGTACCGGGCGCTGCTACCACCGTTACGGAGCGTACGGCGCTGGTTCCACAACCGTTCACGGCCTGTACAGTGACAGAACCTGTGGTGAAGGAGGGGAAAGTCACCGCTATGGAGTTGGTGCCCTGACCGGTAAGGGTTGCACCGGCTACGTTCACAGTCCAGATATAGCTGGTGGCGTTGCTGACCGGAGCGATGCTATATACTACACCACTGAGGTTGCAAAGACCCGCTTTGGTACCGGCAATCACACCGGGAGTGAGCGGCAGATTGATGGTCACCGACTTGGTACGGGCAGGGCTGCTTCCGCAGATGTTGGAAGCGATCACGCTTACTGTACCTCCTGCATAGCCAGCACCTACAGTCACGGAAATCACGTTGCTTCCCTGACCGGAAGTGATGCTCATACCGGCCGGAACTGACCAGGTATAGGCAGTAGCACGAAGTACGGTGGCGATAGAATAGGTTACGTTCTGACCGGGACAGGCTTTGCCAGGACCGGAGATGGACGGAGGCGTTACCGGAGCAGACATCTGACGTTCTACATCGATGCAACGCTGAACGCTGGTTACACAGGCATTGGCAGCGGTCACACAAAGCTGACCGGAAATACCGTTTTGTACAGCCAGTGCGGTCCAGCTTACCGTTACACTTGTAGTACCCTGACCGGAGGTGATGGTCATACCGGCAGGTGCAGTCCATGCATACGTTGTGGCAGCTGTCACAGCAGAGATGCTGAAGGTAGCGGAACCGTTCAGACCGGGTACGCAGGCTTTGGCAGTACCGGTGATAGCACCGGGTTGGCTCAAGGCAGGACCGTTTTCATCGATGGTACCGTCGCAGTCGTCGTCAATATTGTTACATACTTCCGTAGCTCCCGGATAGATGGTCGCCACTGCATCGTTACAATCCTGATTGTCGGTCACATATCCTGCAGGAGCACTACAAGCCTGAACAGAAACTGCTGGATCACCGAAGGTATCACCGTCAGCATCTGCATAATAGGTGGTTGTTACACCTTCATCGGTTGAACCGTCGCAATCGTCGTCGATCTGGTTACAAACTTCCGTAGCACCTGGATTCACTGCAGCATTGCTGTCGTCGCAATCACCGGCAGAAACCTGACCTGAAGTATAACCTGCACCGGGTGATGTACACTGGGTGATGGAAGCACCGGTGTAAAAACCGTCGGCATCAGCATCCAGGTACCAAACCGGAGTAGCAGTAACCGTTACATCGAAGCTGCAAGTAGCAGTGTTGCCTCCTGCATCGGTAACGGTATAGGTCACCGTGGTTGTTCCTACCGGGAAGTTATCACCGGAATTGTGTGAGCTGACCATGTTGAAACCTGTACAGTTATCAGCAGCCACCGGATCAGCCCAGGTCACTACCGCACCACACTGGGTGATGTTAGCAGGACAGTTGCTGATGGTCGGTGCCGTTACATCGTCCACGATCACTGTCTGCGTGGCGGTCGTGCTGTTGCCGTTGCCGTCGTCGAAGGTCCAGGTGATGGTGTACGTGCCTTGTGCTGTGTAGCTCAATGGATCGCTCGTAGTACCGGTGATGGTGCCTGAGCAGTTGTCGCTTGTCGTCGGAGCTGTAGCCGTGGCGCTGCACTCACCCGTTACGTTGGCAAGGGTCGGAG
>CAZPCA010000146.1:0-6354 GCA_964584995.1 uncultured Bifidobacterium sp. | reverse complement strand
GAACAAGCGTTGGCATCGGAAACAGTCACGGTAAACGTGCCGTCGCTGAGGCCTGTACGGTTTTGAGTGATCACACTGCCATCGCTCCATACAAAACTGTAGGCACCTGAGCCACCGGCAACGGTGAGGATGATGGTACCATCGCTGATATTGGAGCAAGACTCGTTGGTGGTTGTACCGCTGACCGTGAGAGCTGCCGGATTGGAAACCACCACAGAAGTGGTAGTTGTGCAATTGTTGGCATCCTTCACGGTAATGGTATAAGTTCCGGCGCCCAGTCCGCTGAAAACAGCCGAGGACTGGTAGGTGGTGCCGTCCTTGGAATACTGGTAAGGAGCAGTACCGCCCGTGGCCACTGCGGTTACAACACCGTTGGTGCTGCCAACGCAGGAAACATGACTACCATTGTAATCAGACGTTACGGAAGCCGAAACGGAGTAAGCAGCAGGCTGACCAACGCTGATGGATCCGGTATTGATGCTACAACCGTTGCCATCGGTGATGGTGCAGGAGTACGCACCTGCCACAAGACCGCTGATATCTTCGGTCGTCAGTCCGTTGCTCCATAAAAACGATGAACCACCAACCGCGTTCTGAACGCTCAGGTTGATGGAACCGTTGGAACCGCCGTGGCAGGAAACTGAATCAACTGCGGCAGTAGAAGCAAGTTGGGTGATGGTTACGTTGAAAGATGCAGTAGCCGTGTTCCCTGAGGCATCAACAGCCGTGTAGGTAACAACCGTAGTACCTACGGGGAAAGTAGCCCCGGGAGCATAATTGGACGTAAGGCTGACGTTGCCGGCACCACAGGCATCGGTTACCGTGGGAGCCGTCCAGGTCACAGGGCCTGCACAGCTGCGCTGCTGAACGATATTTGCTGGACAATTTACAATTACAGGATTGGTCGCATCGTTCACCACCACATTGAAATTGGTTGTCGCAGTATTTCCATTCAGATCGGTGGCCAGCCATGAAACAGCGGTTGATCCTTTATTGAATACTATTCCCCCCAATGAAAGATTAGAAAGACCGGAAGCGGTCGCCGTAGTGGCTCCGCTTAAAGTATAGCTCATCGTCGCAATGCCGCAGTTATCGAGCGGAGAAACATTGAACTCACCGCCGCGGGCCTTGTACGTACAGGAATCAGCAGCCAATGAACGCGTCTGGTTGCCCGGATTGGTAAAGGCGGGAACCTGATTATCCAGCACTGTTATTTGTGAAACGCAAGTATAAACGCCTCCGCATGCATCGGTAATGGCCCACGAAACATCAGTAACACCTACACCGGCATTCACGTTCGAGATGGTGGCACCTCCGTTGAGGTCGTTTTCATACGTCAGGGCACCTGTACCGCAAGGATTGGTCAAAATGGGTTGTGCCATTGTTACAGGCGCACCGCAGGTACCTGTCACCGCAATGGCAGAGACTGCGGATGGGCATGTGATAAAGGGTACGATATCTTCGATAACGATTTCGTCGATGGTGATACTGCCGGAACCCGAAGATAGCACCAACTTAAGGTCATTGATTGAAAGAGAGGCAGTAGTGGCTGCCCTTGCTTCCAGGGCCAGTGAACTCCCTACCCAAATATCCATGGAATCATTTCCGAGTACCTGGTAAGTACCATTGGGCGCCTGGTAACTGAGGTTGGCACCTGTATTGTTCAGGTACCATGTCACTACGGAATTGCTGCCATAAGCCGAGGCAGAAAGCGTAGCAGGCGCTGTGATATTACGCACCTTGAAATCCGCCCCCCCCATGAAATCTATACCGAATTGCGCATAGACCGCAGAGGTCGCTTCAGGGTTGTTGGAGGTACTGAATCCATCCCCCACCTGGAAACGGGCCACGGATGTCGCGGCACTAGCCGCGTTCACCGAAAGCTTAAATGAGTATTTGATACCCTTGGTGGCCGGTGTAACCAAGTTGGTGGTCCTACTGAAGGAAGCCGACCCTGTTGTACGAGACAATTCCAACGCCCCGCCGGTGATGTTCACGGAAGAACCTGTTCCGGAAGCGATGGCATTGAACTTGGTGCTGCCGGGGTTTGTGACATCCACAAAGTCATTGACGGTTGCCGAAGCGGGCGTGTCAAAGTTTTGCTGGAAGAGCGACGTCTGTGCATTCGCTGTACTCAGCAAGGCAAAGAGTCCGACAAGCGTGACCGCCGCGGCTTTGCTTTTCAACTTGTTGTAAAGAGATTTCATCTTTATATCGTTTTTTGTTTTTTTCTAGTGAGGCAATAGGTATTAGTTCAGGTAAAAAGACCGCTGTGAGCGAAACAAGCTCGCAGAACAGGGCCGCTGTTCCAGCACCTTGTCAGGTTTGAATTTGATGAATTCTGTCAAGAAGAAAAGGATTCTGAGCACAGAATTTTCAGTGTCTCGTAAATTGCCAAAAGCACGGCTGTGGAGCGCCGCAAGGCCTGCATCCTGACCCGAATACCTTACAGGAAGGACATCCTCCCCCAGCGGCTTCGGATCCTGCGGACCATTGATTTTTAAGCTGCGCAGCACTTGCCATTGACCCAGGGTGGTTTGGCATAAAACCACCAAAAAGGTCAGTACCGGCATCGCTCGCTTTCCTCTCCAATACGTGTAAAATGCGTTCATTTTTTTGCTTTTAATTAATTCATCTATCTCGATCGCCCCGTTTATAGAACGGGCCTTTTTGGGGAACATACAATTTAGGTGGAGCTTCGGCGAAAAGTGATAAAAAATACGCCAACCCTTACATCTACCAAGCCAATGCACGGTTTTTCCGTGTCAATGACAGGCCTATAATAATCACCCCCTCCTGTTCTTTCTTTGCTCTTTCGGTTCTTTTTTCAGGCCTTGAACGGGGGTGGATGTGTGTTTCACATCGCCCCCGTTCCGGGACCTTTTTGCTATTTACTTTTTTATTCGATAATCAATCGTGTCACTTCGTTCATCCCGCCATTTTCGGTTTGGAGCAGGTACACACCGGCTGCCATCTCGCCAACATTCAGGCTGAATTTATTGAAGCCGGTCTGGGTTTCACCCTGCTGGGAGAACACCACACGGCCTGCCATATCCACCAGCTGCATGCGGTACTGGGCAGCTGTTTCACTGTTGAATTCGATGTTCACGATGTCTGAAGTCGGGTTCGGATACACCAGCATTTGTGTGGCCTTCGCAGACTCACGGGCGCAGGCGGCTACCGTAATGCCTGCACGCGAACGGTTCAGGGATGTACCGCAGCTGTTGCTGGCGTTCACGATAATGGCTTGTCCTGTAGCGGCCGTGGGACGCCACTGAACAGTCACATTCTTGGTTCCGTTACCGGCAGTGATGGTGTTGGAACTGGACACTGTCCAGTTGTAAGAGGCTGCACCTGCCACCGTTTTTACTGAGTAATTGGATACCTGCAACGTACACACGGATGTGCCGGGCAGCGGATCAAATTCCGGACGCCCCGGAGTGCCTGTTACAGAGACTGAACGGGCGGCACTGCTGCCACAATTGTTCACGGCCACCACGCTCACTGTTGCGCCACTGGCGGGCACGGAGCCCACCGCAGCGGTAATGGCCGTTGTTCCGGCTCCTGTGCTAATGCTCAGACCGGAAGGCATGGTCCAGGTGTAAGAGCTGGCGTTGGCCACTGCACCAATACTGAAGCTGGCCGTAGGCGGAGTCACATAGGCGCCGCTGCACAATCCGGTAACCTGGCTGGCCGTGATGGCTCCTGGACTTGCCGGAGGATTCGTTACGACAGACTTGCTACGAGCCGGACTGTTACCACAGATGTTCGACGCTATAACGCTGACTGAACCACCGGCGAAACTTGCCTGGGCACTCGCACTGATGGTATTGAGTCCCTGGCCGGAAACGATGTTGATGCCGGCAGGCACTGTCCAGGTATAGTTGGTAGCGCGGGAAACAGAAGCTATGGAATAGGTCACGCCTACATCACCCGGACATACCTTGCCCGCACCGGAAATGGTGGGAGGCGTAACGGGATACGTTACCTGGTATTCCACGTTCACAGAAGAAGAAGCACCCGTATTACCGCAGATATCGGTAGGTGTTACCGTCAATACGCCGGTGATACCACCCTGCACGGCCGCAGCCGTGTAGTCGAGTGAAATGCTTTGGTTACCGTTGCTGCCGATGGTCACACCGGAAGTACCGGTCCATGCCCATACATAGCTGGCGGCATTGGTAGAAGCAGGCACCGTGAAGGCCTGTGAGCCGGCTACACCGGGCAGGCAGGCAGACGCCGTACCGCTGATGGCACCCGCGGCAGCTGGTGCTGCAGGCTGGCTGACCGTGATGCTGGCAGAAACGGTAGAACCGTTGGCATCGGTAACCGTTACCGTGTACGTGCCGGCAATAAGACCTGTACGATCA
Organism: uncultured Bifidobacterium sp.; assembly: GCA_964584995.1. Classification (GTDB taxonomy): domain Bacteria; phylum Bacteroidota; class Bacteroidia; order AKYH767-A; family OLB10; genus JAJTFW01. Next base: position 1,984 of record CAZPCA010000146.1, on the reverse strand, counting down.
TCAGCAGTTGAACCTCCGTTCCATGCATACGTATATGGTGCCTGACCATTGCTTACAGTGATATCAATGGCACCGTTGCTCAGGCCGAAGCAGGTCACGTTGGTGACAGAGGAAGCAATGGCGGGGGCTGTCCCGTTACAAGCGGTACCTGATGGCTGGAATCCGGGAGCAGGATCCGTATCTGTCCCGCTTGTCAACCAGGGAGAGTAGTTAGCGTTGCCAACTATTTCGGCGGCAACTGCCTGGGCACTGGCCGAGCCGTACCAATTGCATGATGCGGTAGCTGACCCATAATGCTCAATGGCAATTCCATTACCGGAAAGATCATTGTTGGTAGCAACAAGAGTAGCAAAACTTGGGTCAGTTACGGTTTGGTTGATACCTGCAGTACAACCAGTGATTGAATTGTTCGTCAAAGTTGCAGAGGTTCCAGCACCATAAAGGGTGCCGATGAGTACCCCCGCAGAATTTGAACCGTCGGTTGAAGCTACACCAAGGTTACCGCTTATCACGCTATTCGAAACAGTGGCTGTTGCACCGCCACCAACCTCAACAGCATAATCAAGCCAGTCACCGGCACCTTTACCCGTGTAAGTGTTTCCAATAAACAGACCAGATGTACAACCTGCACCAAAGAAGATAGTACCAACACGACCGATATTACTGAACGTACTGTTGGAAACTGTCACATTGCCGAAGGCAGCTACCGCGAGGCCTTGGTAGCCAGCAGCAGCACCGCCAAGCGGTATTGACTTTATTTCCTCGAAGGCCATCTCGTCGATTAGACCACCTGTTCCCCTGTGACGAATACCTTGCCACATGTTATAACCAGGCGCATCCACTTTGAACTTCTTGAAGTTGACTGTAAAGCCAGGATTTACAAGAATAAATCCACGACCATCACCCGTCGTAGCACCAGAGTATGCCGCACGAACCGTCGTATTCAAGGCTGACTCACCTTGCACGGTCAGATTTTTAGAAATACTGATTTGTGAAGCATGAGTATAGGTGCCTGCTGCGACATTAACGATATCCCCTGCACTTGCAGCATCCACCGCACGTTGAACATTCGCAGTGGTGGTTGTGGGAGGGGAATAACTGGAAGTCGTCACATAAACATTACCTGCTTTTACGCGGGCTAAACCAGCTCCATTATCTACTTTATGAACAACCTGGTTCTCGATTTGGAAACAATCGGCGAGACTATTCCTGTCCAGAACAGCATTGGTTGTAAGGTGCTTGAAAACAGCAGAAGTTGCATCTGTACCTCCAGTGAACCAGTGAACCAATGTCTTCAGCGTAGTGTTGCCCAAAGCGAATGCATCGGCATCGGAATGATACAGAATAACCTGACCCCAGGGAGCGACACAATTGCTTACATCAACGTTGTTTAGTGTAACACCGCTTATATCGTTGTAAAGTTGGAAGGTCAACGCACCTTTTCCGACATGACCTTGTATAGTTACATTATTTAGGGAAACATTTCCTAAAGCAGCCGAACCACTTGCACGAGAAAATACAATTCCATAACTGCTAGAGTTTGCAGATGTACCATTACCTGCGGTGAGTGTAATGTTGCTCAAAGTCGCATTCCCTGCAAAACCGAAGAATGACAAATCGTGCTGATTGGCCACGCCAGCGGTGCTATTGTTCGCAAATGTCGTGTTGGAAACCGTATAATTCGTGTTGACGTTGCTTAAGATTCCGTCCGGATTTACAGTAATAGCCGAAGAATTATTGTTATTCATCGTACATCCATCAATCAAAAGTCCATCCATACTGGTCACGGCAGAGGCCACACGCACACCGAAACCGTTTCCGTTCAGAGTGCAGTTAAGGATTTTTGCATCTGTCATTGTGCCAATGCGGAAGTGAACGCCTACACCATGCCCAGTGCTCGTCACATTCTCTACCGTGACATAAGCACCAGCACCGGAGGGTTCAAAGGCGATAGCATCGCTACCGGATGTGTTGGACGGACCTG
>CAZPCA010000145.1:0-6436 GCA_964584995.1 uncultured Bifidobacterium sp. | reverse complement strand
CCGGCCAGGTGAAAGTGACAGTGATACGCGAGACCAGGGCGGTGAATTATGCGAAGTGATTTGTGGACTTGAAAGTTGAGTCCTTCGACATGAAGGAAAACAAATTACCGTGTCGTCTAAATACCATTTTAATGCAATAATCCGGCATGATTGAATGGGAGATTCATTCTTTTCTAAATTTTTATTTTGGGGAAAACTTAAGAAAAGTGAGTTTTTTAGACATGTATTTACGCTGACTATCGGTACTACATTTGCTCAGGTAGTTAATTTTCTAGTCACTCCATTATTGTCGAGAATTTATCTACCTGCAGATTACGCTACGTTTTCACTTTTTACCTCTGTTGTAACACAGATATCTGTCATCGCAACATTGCGACTTGAGGTTGCCATTCCTAGTATTCAAGAAGATGAAGAGGCCAAGGATCTTGCTCGCCTCGCACTTCGAATTGCATTGATTGTGAGCATATTAGTTTGATGGGCATTATTATCTTCTTAATTCTTCAAGGTTCTATATTCAAAGATGCAATACTCTTAGGTGCACCAATTGCTATTTTGCTCACTGCAATAAATCAAGTTCTAAACTTTTATTCAATCCGAATAAAAACATACAGGATAAACTCACTATCTAGGGTTTTTGCTGCTATTTCGACGGGTATTCTTTCTGTTTTATTCGGATGGCTAGGTTGGGGAGCAATTGGTTTGGTATATGGTTTTCTTGCTGGGCTAATGGTGGGAAGCACTTCTCTAATGATACCTTTGTTCAATCGATTATTTATTTCATCAACAAAAGCAAATACGGATATTTACTATTTGACTAAATTCAAGCAATTCGTATTTATAAATACTCCTCACGCATTTCTTGATACACTTGAGATATCTGGGGTGCTTATTTTGATGAACCATTTTTATTCAGATACTACAGTTGGTTCATATTTTTTCGCTTTTAGGGTATTACTTCTTCCAGTTTCCTTGATTGGAGCCTCGGTTTTTCAAGTTTTCTATCAAAAAATGTCCGCTGAAAAAAATGCTGGTAGGCCTGTTTCTCCATTGATTCGTTCCGTTTATATAAAAATGGCTGGTATCGGAATTCCAATTTTCACTTTCCTCTTTTTTTTCTCGGAAGATCTGTTTAGCATAATTTTCGGTGCCGATTGGATCTTATCTGGCCAGCTAGCGTCTCTTTTATGTCCTTGGTTGTTTTTTAACTTCATTGCATCATCAGTTTCAAGTGTATCGCTAATATACAATCGCCAAGCTACCGCAATTTTAATAGCAGCTCTGAGTATGTTCCTTCGATTAGGAATACTTTTCTTTCTTGGAGATACACTCGCCTTCACTTCTATGCTAAAAATACTGACTCTTATCTCCTCACTTACCATGATTTTTGCCATATGGTGGTATCACAATGTGCCAAGTATCCATGAATCAGGATTGGTAAAAGATGCCTAATACCCAAGCACTCAAAAATCATATGAGCGTATGAATTCAAAAAGATTAATTGTTAGATATCGGACTTTATATTTTTTTCAATTTCGGAGATATCGATACCTTTATCAATCCTAAATTCACGAGAATCAAAAAATATACCATCAATCAAGAAAGGTAATACAACCAATGATCAAGCGTATTCACTATTTTATTTTGCGTCTCATTAGGCCAGTGATGGTGGGTGGCTTTAAAAAAATAAATGGTGAAATATTATCTAAAACTCGAATCAGCAATAGCACTCATGTAGGCGGTATAGAAAACTTGACCATAGGCGATAATGTTTATATAGGACATTTTAATTTCATCGATGCCAGCAATGGACTTTCAATTGGGGAAGGTTGTCAAATCACAAATTATGTTTCTATCTTAACTCATTCAAGTCATATATCAATCAGATTGTATGGCAAACAATATGTAGATGTAAAGAAACCAATAGGATATGTCACAGGGAAAGTTGATCTTGGTGCATATTGCTTTGTTGGACCTCATACCGTGATAATGCCAGGTTCGACGATAGGTAAAGGAAGCATAATTTCAGCTTATAGCTATGTTAAGGATTCTTTCCCGGATTTTTCAATCATTTCGGGTAATCCAGCAGTCATTATTGGTGATACAAGGAGCATTGATGCTCCATTTCTTGAAAAGCACCCTGAATTATTGGAGTTTTACACTGATTGGTCAAATCAAGGAAAATAGGCAATCGAATTGGGCATGAAAAAACTAATGATTGTTAGTACAAATTCAGTTCATTTATACAATTTTATCGAGCTTATCCGAGAAGAATTTGACGACATTCTACTGGTAACAGATAAAGTTAATCCTGATTATGAGGGAGAATGCTCCATAGTTGATTTTTCAATTTCAAAATTCAGCGCCTTTATCAGTACTTCTCAGCATATAAGAAGGACTGTGCTAATGTTTCAACCTTCGATAATTCATATACATCAAGCCAACTCAATTGCTTTTTATACATTCCGTGCACTTAAGGGACTCAAAATTCCAACAGTACTATCAGCGTGGGGCAGTGATGTATTGCTCACTCCCCAAAGAGGTTTTTTGTTAAGACGCATGGTCAAAAGGAACCTTTCTTTAGCTAACGCTATTACCTCTGACTCGATTTTTATGGCTGAAGAAATCAAAAGAATAACCGACAATAGATGCGCAGAAATACTGATTGCTAATTTTGGTATAGATGATGTGCCATATACTTTTCATCTAAAAGAAAAGATGATTTATTCAAATAGGCTTCATGAATCTTTATATAGGATTGATTGCATCATTAATGCCTTTGCTATATTTATATCAAAACCTCAAAATTCAGATTGGACTTTAGTGCTGGCAGGTAAAGGCAGCGAGACAGAGAAATTGATAAAATTAGTTGACAATCTCGGTATTGGTAAAAATGTAACATTTGTAGGTTGGGTGGATAAGATCAGGAATAGAGAGCTTTATGGACGAGCTTCCATATTTGTTTCAATTCCGACCAGTGATGCAACTTCTGCAAGTTTGTTAGAAGCGATGTCTGCGGGGTGTTTTCCGGTGGTTTCAAATCTTCCTGCAAATCGTGAGTGGATAATAAATGGTAAGAATGGAATCATCGTAGAAAATTTGAAAACAGACTTTTTCTCTGATGCATTATTATCTGATTTTGAATTGGCAGCTGATTATAATCAGAAAGTTATTAGTGAACGAGCATCTAAGTCATCCAGTTCAAATAGTTTTATTACATTGTATCGCAGACTTATTGGGTCGTGAAGAATAATTCAGCAACCTGCGTCTGCCACATTTCTACTGCTCACACAGCGAGAGATATCCGTATTTTCCAGAAGGAATGCAAATCGCTTTTCAATGCTGGTTATGAGGTACATTATGTGGTTTCACATCCATCTGCCGAGGTGATCGATGGGGTTCGTATTGTCCCTCTTCCGGCTACCAAGTCCAGATTCAGGAGGATTTTCATACACACATGGATTGCGTTTTTCAAAGCCAATCGTACAGGGGCTTCCATTTATCATTTCCACGATCCGGAGTTCTTGCCTGCTGCTTTGATGCTGCGTTTGTTGGGAAAAAGAGTAGTTTATGATGCGCATGAGCACTTATCCAAGGACATTTTGGACAAACCGTGGATACATCCCCAATTCGTACGGAATGCTGTTTCGTCAATAGTTGGCATTTTTGAAAAGATTAGTGCATCGCTTTTGTCAGGTGTCGTGGCTGCCACTTCCCATATCGCTGAACAGTTCAATCCAACAAATACGGTAACGGTGAGGAACTTCCCCATTCTTCATTTCTTAAATAGTATTTCTGCATCTACATCGCTGAGTCCTGATAAAAAGACATTGGTATATGCCGGAGCATTGACACGAATCCGTGGAATCCGTCAATTGGTAGAAGCTATGTCCTATCTGCCCGATGATGTTGAATTGCTGCTTGCAGGTGCCTGGGAGGATGCATCCTTAGAAGTCGAATGTAAGGCTGTAAAGGGATGGTCGAAGTGTGTCTATTCCGGATTGCTTCCCCAGAAGGAAACTTACGCAATCATGAAAGCTTCAACTGCAGGTATGTTGACTTTTCTACCTGCAGCGAATCATTTCGAAGCGATGCCCAATAAGGCTTTCGAATACCTTGCCTGCGGTCTTCCTATCGTGCTATCGGATTTCCCCTATTGGAGAGAGCTCTTTGGACCTCAAGCCGTTTATGTTAACCCCTTGGAGCCGGCATCTATCGCTTCGGGAATATCAAAAGTACTTGGCGGGGAGTTTGAACGGGGCCGAACGGGTGGGAATACTCCTGTATTGAGTTGGGAAAATGAGGAGTCGGCATTGTTGGATTTTTACACGAAGATTTTAAGCAACTGATACCTATGTGTGGGATTTTTGCGGCATTTACAACCACCGGACTCTTTACTGAAAAGCAAAGGGAAATGTTCGTTAGTGCCACCGACAGTATCGCTTACAGAGGACCAGATGCAAGGGGCGTGAAGGTGCTGAATACCCGGAGTGGAGCTGCTGCCGATGAAAGGGAAGGGTTCAATGTTTTTCTTGGGCATAGGCGACTATCAATACTTGATCTGAGTGCCAACGGCCACCAGCCCATGAAGCACGAAGATTACTGGATAGTGTACAATGGTGAGATTTTCAATTATGTGGAATTGCGCGATGAATTGCGGCATCACGGTTGTGTTTTTTCCGGTGAAAGCGATACAGAAGTCATTCTGAAAACATACCAAACATGGGGCGAAAAAGGGTTTGAACGCTTCAACGGTATGTGGGCTTTTGTACTGCTGGATATGAAAAAACAGCAGGTCATTTGTTCGCGTGATCGCTTCTCGATCAAACCATTGTACTATTACAAGGACAGTGATACATGGTTTTTCGCCAGCGAGATAAAACAACTACTCCCTTTTTTAAGTCAGCGAAAGCTGAACCATGTGCTTGCTTCTCAGTTCCTGATTCAGCAACTGCTGGAGCATACCGATTCCACCTTAGTGGAAGGGATACACAAGGTGCCTTCAAAATCCAATTTGATCATAGCATTGGAAGGCGGTAAGTCCAGGCTTACCTCCTATTGGGATTTTTCACCTACGGAACCCCTCTCAACGGATGCTGCCATATACCACCGGTTCCATGAGCTGCTGGACGATAGTGTCCGAATCAGGATGCGCAGCGATGTGGAAGTAGGCGCCTTGCTGAGTGGCGGACTAGATTCATCGGCCATCACCGTATTGGCGGATAAGTTCTCCCCTGGCCGCTTTGGATCCTTCTCGGTAGTCAGCAATGAAGCAAAATACAGTGAGGAAAAGTACATCGATGCCCTGGTAGGTCATCATCCCCTCCCGAATGTCAAACTGCGGTTCGAAGCCGCTATGATTCCGGATGCCATCGACAAGGTGTTGTACCACCAGGATCAACCCTTTGGTTCGCTCAGTGTGGTTGCACAATACCTGATGTTTCAGCTTATAAGGGAAAATAGCTCGTGCAAGGTGATTTTATCGGGCCAGGGTGGCGACGAAGTGATGCTCGGATATCTCAAATATTATTTTTTCAATTTGCAGGAGTGTAAGCGGAAGCATAATTATAAAGTAATGATCCGCGAATTATTGGGTTCACTCCTGAACAGAACTGTGCTCTGGCAGCTGGAATGGCAGGAGATGAAGCGGTATATTCCCTCAATGGCAGGAGACAAACCTGACTTCCTTCTTCAGTCCGGTCAAACAGCAGCTATTTGGGATTTTGAATCGGTAATGGACAGACAAAAACAGGACATAGACCGCTTCAGCGTTCCGGTTTTGGCACATTACGAAGACCGGAATTCCATGGCTGCGTCTATCGAGTCACGATTGCCTTTTCTCGATCACCGTTTGGTGGATTTTCTGTTAGGGCTACCGGTAGAGATGAAAATGAGAAATGGATGGCCCAAGTACGTGCTGCGGAAATCGATACACGAATTGCCGGACTCCATTCGCTGGCGAAGGGATAAAAAGGGCTTCATTACTCCAGAAACCTTCTGGCTAAAGAATCAGTTGGTTCCCATGGTAAAGGCAGAATTCACGCGTTCAGGCCTCCATGACGCAGGCTTTATCGATAAGGCTAAATTCCTCAGGTACTACGATGAATTTCTGGCAGGAAAACCTAACAGGAGTTCAAGTTTGATTTTCCGTACCTATATTTTTGAAAAATGGTACAAACAGCTTTTTGTATAGCTGGAGGGCATTGCCGCTTTATCCCGTAGCGTATGTTGTCATCATGCTTTCGTCTATCGATGGATTAGGACTATAGGAGGATGCTTTTATATTTGTACTTCTTCTTGAAAACCATTAAGTCAAATATATGTACATCCTTACCATCGTAGGCGCACGTCCCCAGTTCGTAAAAGCGGCCGTGGTGAGCCGGGCATTGGCCAGGCATGGACAGGTGAAAGAAGAGATTGTCCATACCGGACAGCACCA
>CAZPCA010000144.1:0-6506 GCA_964584995.1 uncultured Bifidobacterium sp. | reverse complement strand
TACGGGTTGTCATCGACGTCTTCGTAGTGCGGTTCCCACTTGAGGTTTTTTGCGAGAAGACTGGTCAGTGTGGTTTTACCGGAGCCGATATTGCCAGCAACGGCAATGTGCATGTTCTTGGAGGGTGTACTGGTAGCCAATGGTAGTGAGTTTAAAGCAGCGGAGATAAGAATCTTCTCCAAGCGCATCAAAAGTAACTTTATTGAATTTGCCTTCCAAAGTATGTTGAAAAGTTCATTGGTAGAGGCAAAGCTCCTGTTCTTTCAGGGTCCAGGCCGAACTTTCATTCAGAAGAATCTTGTCGCCGGTCAATTGCTCCGGCATTGGCTTTTCACTTTGGGTAAGTAGCTTCAGGTGTAACTTCTGCAGATGGTTGTTTTCCTCATATACCAGTTCTTCGTCGTTGAGTTGTACTAGAAGGGGTGTTTTGCTGATGGCGATACGTCTATAGAGTGTGCCGAATTGATCGAACACGATGAGTCCTGATTTGTCCTGCATCAACACCCATTGCCGTGAAGTTTGCATCGCGGTAGGTTGAGGTCTCTTGCCGAGCAGTTGGTTCAGATCAACGGAAAGTGCAGCTGTGCTAAGACGATTGTCTAACTTGACGAGGCTTCCAGTAATCTCTTCATATATCCAAATGCCCTGATCCGGACTGCCTGCCATCGCACGGGGCTGCAAGAAACCCATGGAGCGGAGGTCGATTTCGGATTGATCTATCAGGTTATTGTCCAGCACGCGTACGGTGGCGAATTCAGCGTAGAAGAGTAGAATGCGCAAGGGATTGCTGACATCAAAAGAAGTAGGTGGGCCGATATTTTTTCTGCTGTAGCGGACGATTTCTTTACCTTCCTTGTTGGCCTTTATCAGGTCGCCATTCTTCAGGTAGTAGCAATTACCCATCGGGTCAAGTGCGAAATCCAGTACCCCGGAAATACAATGTAGCTTCGCTTTTTGCGCAAGAGACAAAGTCGAGGATAGTAACAACAGGATGAGGAAGAGCGACTGCATGTATTTAGGCTTTGCTGTATACATAGTCCAGAATTTCCTCTACGTACTGCCGGTGGTTGGCCAGCCGCGGCACCTTATGTTGTCCTCCCAGTTTTTCCTTTTTCTTCATCCAGTCGTAGAACGCATGTTGCGGCAATATGCGAATGATTGGTTTCTTTAGGATTTTATCCTTGTACCGCTTCGCTTCGTAATCGGAATTCATCTTTTTGAGGGCTTCGTCGAGATAAATGGCAAAGTCGTCGATATCCTGCGGAGCTGTTTCGAATTCAATCAGCCATTCATGCGCTCCTGCGGATTGGTCACCGAAATATACAGGGGCAGCCGTGTAGTCCTTGATGATAGCGCCTGTCTTCAGGCAGGCTTCGCGAATCCCTTTGTCGGCGTTGTCGATGATCAGTTCCTCTCCGAATGCATTGATGAAATGGGCAGTGCGTCCTGTTATGCGGATCCGGTAGGGGTTCAGCGAAGTGAACGCGATGGTGTCGCCGATTTTATAGCGCCACAGTCCGGCATTGGTGGTAATCACCAGTGCGTAGTTCTCGTTCAACCTTACCTGGTCGAGTTCCAGTGTTTTGGGGTTTTCCTTGTCCCATTCGCTCATGGGGATGAATTCGTAATAGATGCCGTAGTCCAGCATCAAGAGCATATCCTCTCCGTTGAGTCGATCTTGAATACCGAAGAAACCTTCCGAGGCATTATACGTCTCGAGGTAATGCATATCCGGATGGGGTATCAGTTTCCTGAACTGTTCTTTGTAAGGGGTGAAACTGACTGCTCCATGCACGAAAAGTTCGAGATTGGGCCACACTTCTGAAAGGTCGCTTTTGCCAGTCAATTCCAGTATGCGGCGTAGCAGTACCAGGGTCCAGGAGGGAACGCCAGCGATATTGGTGACATTCTCATGCATGGTGGCGTGCGCCATTTTTTCAATTTTTTCTTCCCACTCATCCATGAGGGCGATGGATCGGTCGGGAGTCCTGAAGAGCTGGATCCAAAAGGGTAGATTCTGTATGAGTATGGCACTCAGGTCTCCGTAAAAGGAATCCTGTGTCAGGGAATTGATTTGATGGCTACCGCCCAGGGAGAGGAGTTTTCCATCAAATAGCTGCGTCTCTGGATTGTTATGGAAGTAAATGCACAGCAGGTCTTTCCCTCCCTTGTAATGGCATTCTTCCAACGCTTCGGTGGAAACAGGTATGAACTTGGACTTGTCGTTGGTGGTTCCGCTCGACTTGGCAAACCAGCGTACATCGCTGTGCCAGAGCAATTGCTGCTCTCCCTCTTTCAGACGCTGAATATAGGGCTTGAGGCTATCGTAGTCCTGCAAGGGTACGCGTTCCCGAAAGGCTGCACTTGTCGACAGGGACGAAAAGTCATAGCGCCTGCCGAACTCGGTATAGCGGGCACTGAAGAGTAGTTTTTTCAAGAGGTCCTGCTGAACCTCATTGGGAAACTTCATGAATAACTCTATCTGATGCAGCCGTTGCTTGATGATCCAGGAAAGTACATTGCTGATGATAGCCATGAAGTAAAGCCTTGCTCGGTTTGGATAAAATTAAGAAATTTTCATTTGGTAATGAATGATTTTCGTCGCTTTTGAAACCAATTTTCGATCTCTTGCAAGTTGAAGGCGTTGAAGGTGTTTGCCGCGGTGAGCATTCCCTTGCGGGCTACGCAGACTCCATAGTACATATCCCTGTATCCTTCTATGCTGTGAGCGTCGGGATTGATGGATAAGTGTAGCCCTTTTTCTATGGCCGCAGAAACCCACCTCCAATCAAGGTCGAGCCTGTACGGATGAGCATTGATTTCCATCACTACCCCATGCTTGGCACAGGCTTCCAGAATGGTGGGGTAATCCAGCGGGTAGGCTTCGCGTGATAGAAGTAGTCTCCCGGATGGGTGTCCCAGTATAGTGGTATAGGGGTTTTCAATCGCCTTGAGCAGGCGTTGAGTTGCTTTCTCTTTGTCCATGCGAAGGCCGGAGTGAACGGAAGCCACCACAAAATCGAAGGTGGAGAGGATTTCGTCCGGATAGTCGAGGCTGCCGTCGGCTAAAATGTCGGATTCGATGCCAGAGAATATCCGGAAGGGATGAAGTCTGCTGTTAAGTTGTCGAATCTCCTCCTGCTGTTCTTTCACCCTCTCGCTGCTCAGCCCACCCGCATAGATTGCACTGGCGCTGTGGTCACAAATGCCGAGGTATTGATAGCCCATCTCCTTGCAGGCTACAGCCATTTCTTCCAATGTATGTATGCCGTCGCTGTAGGTGCTGTGGTTGTGCAGGATGCCTTTCAGGTCCTGCATATCGATGAGGGAAGCGGGGAAGCGACCCTTTCTGGCCAATTCCACTTCCTGTAATCCTTCTCTGCATTCCGGATGAATGTAGGGTAAGCCCAATAGCCGGTAGATGCTTTCTTCGCCTGTCACAACCTGCATCTTATTCAGTGTTTCGTCGCCAGCCTGTTCAAGACAAGTCTTTATGTGCTGCTCGTTTCCGGTCAGTTTCCAGGATTGATAAATGAAGCTTTCCGGGGCACAACAATGGACCTTGACAGGAATACCCTTCAGGGTGAATGCAAGCGGGAGGCCAGCTGCTACTGCAGATGCTTCGAATGGGGCATTCGTCATTCGAGCAATCTGGTTTGCAGTACGGTTCACTTCTTCACCGACGATGATGTCAATCTGTTGTACAACTTCGCATTTTCTTCGCAGCGCTCCGCAGGTGCCTATGGAAATTTCGGGAAGCATGCTCTTCAGCTCAGACAGAAACTCGATGGCCACTGCTTCTGCCTGTGCATAGTGGAAAAAGCCTTGCTGGGCAAGACTGAATTCGACGGCATTCAGCAATTGTTGCTGTGTCTTTTCACCAAATCCTTTCAATGTGAGCAGGCGGTTTTCATGGCAGGCGTAGCGTAGTTCACCGGGACTTTCTATCTGCAGCTCCTTCCATAAAACGGCTATTTTTTTTGGACCAAGTCCTTTGATTTTCATCAGCTGCAGGATGCCTTCCGGAGTTTTGTCGAGCAATTGACGTAAGTCGTGTAGTTCGTGGGTCTGGATCAGCTGATGGATTTTTGCACTCAGGCTCTTGCCAATCCCATCCATCTGCTCTAACTCTTCTACGCTTTTGTCGCTGAGTTTTTCCCTGTTTTTCTCCAGCTTGAAAGCAGCGTTCTGATACGATCTGATCTTGAAGGGATTCTCTCCGTGCAGCTCCATCAATTTGGCGGTTCGTTCCAGTACTGCTGCGATTTCGTGATTTTCCATTTTTGCTGTTTGTCGGGCTGACTTCTAAAAATAGGAAATTCGATTCTACCCGAATGCGATCGGTTGAAATTCGGCAAATATTTGCTGATTATCTTTGTTCTGCTAAAGCCATTGCATGAAAGGAGCCATACGCATAGGGAGTTACAGAGGGATCGCGGTGTTTATTCACTGGACATTCTTTTTGTTGTTAGCGTGGATAGGAGGTGAGCAGGCGCTTCAGGGCGGAGGAATGGAAGGAGTGACGAGAGAGCTGATTTTAGTGCTATGTATCTTTCTCTGCGTATTGTTGCATGAATTCGGGCATGCTTTGGCCGCAAGGAGGTATAAGATACAGACCAGGGATATTACTTTGCTTCCTATTGGCGGGGTGGCCAGGTTGGAGAAAATGCCGGAGGCGCCCATGCAGGAGTTTGTCGTAGCGATTGCAGGGCCGCTTGTCAATGTGGCCATCATCGCTTTGCTGATTCCACTGGTGTTGCTGGGAAAGGGATTTCCTATCGCGTTTGATTTCGATGATTTGGCGGCGAATTCCTTAGCTGTGAATTTGATTCTGGTGAATTTTTCGCTTGTCGTGTTTAATCTAATACCTGCATTTCCCATGGACGGCGGTCGGATTTTCAGGTCATTGCTGGCTTTGAAATTTCATCGGCTTCGTGCTACACGCATGGCAGCACGCCTTGGGCAGGCTATAGCCGTATTGTTTGTGATTGGGGGATTATATGGTAATCCCGTCCTTATTCTGATTGGCGTATTCGTCTTTATGGGTGCGCGTGCGGAACTGGCTTCCATGGAGCAGGAACATGCATTAGCCGGCATTAAAGTCAGACACATCATGCAGACAGCCTTCCGCACAATACATCCCGATGCGACCTTGTCAGTGGCGGCAAAAATGTTATTGGAAGGCGATGCAACCGACTTTCTGGTCGTGGACGATAGGGGAGAAGTTCAGGGAGTCCTTACAAGAACCAATTTATTATTAGGCTATGCGCACCTCAGCCAGGACCATCCTGTCAGAGCAGCGGCTGTACCGGCATTGGCATCACTGCAGGCAGAGGATTCAGCGGACAAAGCCTGGGAACAATTTCGTTCAGGCGATGCTGTGCTTTTTCCAGTTTTGGAAAACAATAAGTTATGTGGAATACTTACGCGTGAAAACACGAACGAGTTCATCGCGCTGTATCTGGCAGGATTACATCCTTCGCATCAATAGTTCCGGATGCTGAAAGGACACAATGCCTGAATTCCCTTAAGCTTCAGCATGGATTGACCTGCCATAAAGTAAGGTTGTAAATCTCCCGTTTCTGTGGCAATAAGCTTCATTCGGGCTTCGGTGGCAAGATCAGACATGATGCTTTCCAGGGGATCTTTTTGTTCCGGCAAAGAAATGGTTCTGTATTCCTTAAGTCCCGCTTTTTTCACTGCCATGGCGATGGCCGTTTCCAGGCCACCGAGAGTGTCTGCAAGTCCCAACCGGAGTGCGTTGCCTCCATCCCAAACACGGCCCTGTCCGATACTGTCAACCGCTGACTGTGCCATTTTTCTTCCTTTGGCCACACGGCTGGTGAATACATCGTATACCCTGTCCACTTCCTGTTGCAGGATCATGCGCTCTCCATCGGTCAGCGGCCGGGTGATAGTACCCATGTCGGTGTAGGTGCCTGTTTTATAAGTGTCGGTAGTGATGCCGAGTTTGTTTTTCAACATATCCTGGGCGTTGAACAGCAATCCGAATACACCAATCGATCCCGTAATCGTGTTGGGCTGTACTACAATCGCATCCGCAGCACAACTGATGTAATAGCCTCCCGAGGCTGCGACATCTCCCATGGAAACAATCAAGGGTTTCGCTTTCTTCGTCAACAGGACTTCCCTCCAGATTTCTTCCGAGGCCAGAGCATCTCCTCCCGGACTGTTAACCCGCAAGACGACCGCCTTTATCTTTTCATCCGTGCGCGCCTTGCGTAAGGCCGCAGATAATTTATCGGAACCAATGCTTTGTTCTGATCCTTCACCGTTTTCGATGGTGCCTACTGCATAGATTACCGCCACCTTATCGGCACTGAATTTTTCTTTTATCGTTGCCGGCGCTTTCGCGTATTTTCCTAATCCAATGAGCGCGAGTTTTTCTGAAGCACAGATGACAGCTCTTAAATCCAAGATTCCAATGGACAGACTAGGTAAAGGTCAGGAAGTAGCAGATTTAACTGCATGGATTATTTCTCCGG
>CAZPCA010000143.1:0-6552 GCA_964584995.1 uncultured Bifidobacterium sp. | reverse complement strand
TGACAACTGATCCTTTATTTCTTGTGTCGATTGTACACCCTCTATCACTCTGAACAAATCGAGTCCGCCTTCAACAATATTTCCGGTGCCGGGCTTATCGGAAATATAAACCCGCAGGCTCATGGTAGAAGTGGGGGTAATCAGTCCGTTCAGGGCAAAACTGCTTTGAACCCACGAACCATTGCCGGGGGTGGAATTGGTTACATTTTCAAGTTGTACTGTGTTGACGCCATTGCTGAGAAAAACGAACAAGGTATCCCGGTTGCCTGCAGGCACATTCATCGGACTGCTGAACCATCTATAGTATTCAATCACCGGATTCGTGTAGTCCGTTAATGCATCAAATAGGGGAGAAACGAGCTCAGTGTATCCGTTGTCAACATTGTCATTGTTTGCAGCGCCCCCGGCATTGCCTGTCACGTAGGCGAATTCACTGCAATCGGTATTCACATCCACTTCAGGGTTGATCTGCATAGTGGCATACGTGGTCCCTACCGGCTCGCAGCGCTCCCAGATACCGGCACTGGCCGTTGAATTGACGGTCCACCCAAGGTCGGTAACAAAATCATCATAGTAACCTTTATTAAGAACAATATTTACCGGGGTACTGTAATTGATGGTCAAGGTCTGACAGAAAGAGTTGAACCCCCATTTTGTAGCTGTAATGTCGATGCTACCACTTACAAGGGTTGTAAAGTTGAAATTCCCGTTCGCATCGGCGGTGGCAGTGGCCGTCTGGTTGCCATCATTGGCAAAAACAAGTGCTCCCGGAATCGGATTGCCCGAAACATTATCGGTTATCGTACCACTAAGTTCGAAGGGAGGAAGCTGAACGTTCAGGGTAGTGAGCTGTCCAGTACTGAGCGTTACACCTTGAATGATTTTCTGAGAATAGCCCGGTTTTTTAAACAGGATATCGAAAGTACCTGGCTGGGCATTGCCTGTCTTGTAGCTGCCGGATAAGTCCGACCTGCTTTTCTTTCCCTGCTGGAGAATTTCAACTTGTACATTGTTGAGCGGTAAACCGGTCAGGCTGTCGGACACAATTCCTTCGAGGTAACAGGCTCTCTGGTAGGTAGGATCAAACACAAATACACCACCGTCCGTATCTGCTGCGATGATTCTTCCGCTGGGCAGGTAAGGAGATGCATCCCAGCAAAGAAAATTACCGGTAGGATAGCGGCCAATTTCAACGATGTTATCCGGTCGTGCCGCATCACAGATGGTCAGTTGGCTTCCGTAGGAGGGGTTGATGAGGAAGTCGTTTAGAACCCTAACGTTGTGGACTTCTTCCTGAGGCATACTGTCGGTAAAATACTCATCCACCAATTGGATGTTTTGAAGGTCCGTTACATCAAAGGATCCCAATGGTTCGCCTCCAATCTCATCAGTGGTAAAAAGAAAGTGCGAATCATCCGACAGCCAGGTATTATGACAGAAATTCCCCGGCGTAGCCTGTGTGGCCAGCAATACGGGGCTTGTTTTATCGCTGACATCGATGACGCTGAATTGACCTGCATATATCTCACCGGCCCAAAGGGTATCGTTACGAATGTATCCGTCGTGAATGTACTGAAGATTGTATTGCCCGACGTATACGGGATTCCAAGGGTCTGCGAGATCAAGAATGACCGCACCGCCGTTCGCCAGGCCACCTCCCGTGCCAAAAACGTATGCGTACCCATCGGTAACGGCAATGGTATGTGCGCTGGTAATCTGATTAAGGATAGCTCCGTCACCATAATAGCGCTCGTGGCTGATACCTGCCGGCAGATTGCTCAGGTCAATGATAATGACACCACCGCCACCTTCACTGACAGCATACGCGTATTTACCCTCCGTCTTAATCTCCCGCCACAAACTGCTTTGCCCCGGCAAGGCAGGTACGGAAAATACTTCGGTCAGCGCAGAGGGCGTAGTGACATCCACAATCGCTACCCTATCGTCCACTCCTACCAGTGCGTATTCATTTCCAAGCGTATCCACATAATGCCAAATTCCTGCACAAGTATGATTGGGATAGGGAAGATGACCTGCCAGGGCAAGATTGTTTTGTGCCCTTAATTGGACAGCCATCAATAGGATGACAAGGAATAAGCCTGCTGATTTCATAGGTCTGTTGTTATACCTGCAAAGTTAACCATATTCGATGGACAGCAGGCTACAGGAAAAGGTAGGAAGAAGCCCGAATCGACTCAGTTATTCTCAATGATGCGCACAGAAAAGCTGGATCTGTTGCGCAAGCTGCCTGGATACCGCCACCAGTGGAAGCCTTAAGTGCTCATCACAAATACCCAGCATTTTCAAGGCGCATTTTACTCCTGCGGGGTTGCCTTCCTCGAATAACATGGGGACGATCGGCAGTAAGTCGTAATGAAGCTCTCTTGCCTTCTTGAAATTCGATTTTAGTGCTTGACGCACCATCTCACTGAACTCACGCGGAAAAGCGTTGGCTACCACGGAAATCACTCCGTCCGCACCGGCGGCAAGCAGGGGCAGGGTAAGAGCATCATCACCCGAAATGACCAAAAATCCATCCGGGCGCTGTCGAATGATATCCATAGCCTGTTCCATGGAACCACTGGCCTCCTTTATGCCGATGATGGAGGGAATGTCATTGGCTAGCCTGAGCACCGTTTCCTGATGCAGGTTTGAACCGGTGCGGGCTGGAACATTGTACAGCAGCATGGGCAGGGGGGAAGCCTTCGCCAATTTTGTATAATGCTGGATTAAACCCTTTTGAGTCGGTTTATTGTAGTATGGAGAAACTGAGAGCAGAGCGCTGATGCCAGTGAAATCAGAAGTTTCCAGCTTTCGTACCAATCCTGCTGTATCGTTGCCACCAAGGCCGAGTACTATCGGAACTCGGTTTCGGTTAACAGTAAGTACACAATCCACCACAGCCTTCTTCTCATCCGTTGATAAGGTTACACTTTCACCTGTAGTTCCCAGAACAACGAGGTATTCGCATTTCCCCTTCAGAATGTGGTTCACCAGTCGAGTCAAAGCATCAAAATCGACCGCTCCGTTTTTATGAAAAGGCGTGACAAGTGCTACACCTGTGCCCGATAATTTCTTAGCGATCGGATCCATGGGAAAATGCTTTGAGGTAGTGGTTTACCTGTTCAATGAATTGCTGAAAAGTTGTGCCGTCCTTGATACTGATCATGAAATCGTAAAAGGGAGTGGCGAAGCGCTCGTATTTTCCTATTTTGAAACGGGCATTGGAGCTCGCTACGATGTAGCGGAAAGGAATACTGTTCGCAAGGTGTAGGTCAATGAGAATATCAAAGTCCCTGTTGACGAAATTCCGGACTACAGGAGCCATAGGTTTGAAATGCCAGTTCAGGTCCTTTCTGGTGAAAAAATCAAGACCCAACTTTGAGAACCGCATCGGAGGAAGCTCCTTCTGGTCGTAGTAACCAAGAGCGAGGACCTCCTTGTGATGCACTTCCCGTATTTCTTTCACGTATTTCCTGACAACGTCAAAGTTTTTTTCGTCGGTCGAATCATACAGTATACCAATTGACTTGGCGTCCTGAAACGTGACCAGCTGCTTGCCGGACTGATGTTGTCTGAATTCACGTAAGAACAGATAACTCCCGATTTTCTGACGAAAAGTCTTCTTCATGTAGTCCGTGTATCTGCTGCGAATTTAACCATAAAAAGACTTAGGTTCATAGCAGTTTTAGAAAGTCATTTTCCCCTATGACGGGTACCTTGAGTTCATTCGCTTTTTCCAGCTTGCTCGGCCCACTATCCTCTCCAGCGAGAAGATAGCTTGTTTTCCGCGTGACGCCGGATCCGACCTTGCCTCCGTTCTGCTCGATGATTGTTTTGTATTCTTCCCTGGAATGATGGGTGAATGTGCCGCTTATGACTATGGTGAGGCCTTTCAGCTTTTCCGACACACGTACAGGCATATCCTCCGCTTTCATTTCCATGTGCACTCCGCTTTCACGTAAACGTTGAAGTACCGATACATTCTTTGCTTGTGCAAAGAAATCAACGATGCTGCCCGCAATCTTTGCGCCTACCTCTGGTGCCTGCATCAATGCCTCTGGCGAGGCAGCCATAAGGGCATCCATGCTACCGAAATGCCTGGCAAGTTTTTTGGCCACCGTATCTCCCACAAAACGAATTCCCACTGCAAAGAGGACTCTTTCAAAACCTATGTTTTTCGATTGCTGTATCCCCTCCAAGAGGTTATTGGCCGACTTTTCCCCGAAGCGTTCCAGCGAGAGGATTTGCTCCTTTTTCAAGGCATAAATGTCCGCGATGTCTCTGATTAGTCCTTTCTCCACCAATACATCAATGGTTTCTGCACCCAGTCCTTCGATGTTCATGGCTTTTCGGCCAGTAAAATGTTCGATTTTGCCTTTTATCTGAGGTGGACAACTTGCATCGTTCGGACAATAATGCTGGGCTTCTCCTTCGCGCCGCATGAGTGCTGTTCCGCATTCCGGACAATGCTCGATGAAGCGAACTTCTTCCGATGCCGGCTTTCTTTTACTATGATCCACTCCCGTTATCTTCGGAATGATTTCGCCACCTTTCTCTACGTACACAGTGTCCTCCAGATGTAGTCCCAGCTTCTGAATCTGATCCTCATTGTGCAATGTCGCCCTTTTTACGATGGTACCGGCAAGTGCAACGGCTTCAAGATTGGCCACAGGCGTAATAGCACCTGTGCGTCCTACCTGATAGCTTACACTCAATAATTTCGTGGAAGCAGAGGCTGCTTTATATTTATAAGCGATGGCCCAACGAGGAGATTTTGCGGTATATCCCAATTCCGTTTGCTGCCGGAAGCTGTTCACTTTGATCACCACTCCGTCGATATCGAACGGCAGGATTTGTCTTTCCTGATCCCATTTTTCTATGAAGGCTACGACTTCTGCTATGCCTTTGCAAAGCTTGGTGTGTTTAGATACTTTGAACCCCCATGCTGCCGCTGCGACGAGCGCCTCATGATGGTCTTGAAAAGGCAGTTCCTCTCCGTATAGCGCGTAGAGAAAACAATCCAGCTTCCTTTTGGCCACTTCCGAGCTGTCCTGAAGTTTCAGCGTTCCGGAAGCTGAATTCCTCGGATTAGCGAAGGGGGGGTCTCCGATTTCAATGCGTTCTTCATTGATTTTGTTGAAAGCCGCATGCGGTAAAAAGATTTCTCCTCTAATTTCAAAAAAGGAGGGTACGTTTTCAGCTGATAATTTCAGGGGGATTGAGCGGATTGTCCTCACATTGGCCGTCACATCATCTCCTTGGACGCCATCGCCACGGGTCACTGCACGCACAAGCTGCCCTGACTCATACTGTAGACCAATTGCAACACCGTCGAATTTCAATTCACACACATATTCAATGGGTTCTCCCGGTAACAATTTCTCGATTCTTTCGTGAAACTCGCGTAAATCTGATTCCGAATAGGTATTGCCAAGTGACAACATCGGAAACCTGTGCTTCACAGTCTGGAACTCTTTTGTCACCTCACCTCCGACGCGCTGTGTTGGGGAGTCCGATGTTAGAAACTCCGGAAAGGCCCGTTCCAAAGCAATGAGTTCCGCTAAAAGTGCATCGAATTCATGATCACCTATAACAGGCTCACTTTGAACATAATACATGTAGTTGTGTTCTTTTATTTCCTTTCTCAGCCGGTCGATTCTATTGCCGATTTCCGCTTTATCTACCATGGTCTTTTGCATCTCTATGTAGGGAAACTAAATTATTCAATAATTGTTTATGAGCTATTGACGTATCTTAGCACCTACACAAACCCAATCAACGCACATGAATAAAAAATTTACCCTTATTTGCATTTTGGCCGTTATCGGCCTGGTTTTGTTCCAGACATCCGGAAACGAAGCGATCAGTAACACCTCCGGATCACCGGCCGGAAGAACAGGTTCTCCTGCAGACGGACAGACTTGTGCGACCGGCAGTTGTCATGCAGGTTCAGCATCTGCTTCACCAACACAAATCATCACCTCCAATGTTCCTACTTCCGGATATGTACCCGGTCAGACCTACACCATTACGGCTTCGGTGGCACAGGCGGGTGTTTCCAAATTTGGGTTTCAGATTTCTCCGCAAAGCAGCAACGGAACCTTATTAGGTCAATTGATCATAACCAATACTTCACAAACCAAGATTGTCAGCACCAAGTATGTAACACACCAAACCGCTGGTACTTCTGGAAGCGGTTCAAAAACATGGTCCTTCAACTGGGTGGCACCTGCAGCTGGAACAGGCAACGTAACTTTCTACGGCGCATTCAACTTCACCAACGGCAACGGACAATCCAATGGTGACATCGTACGTACGAATACTCTTGTCATTCCTGAGGCTTCAGGTGTAGGTATGGCCGAAGTTCAAAACGACGTTTTCAATGCCACTGTATTCCCGAATCCTGCCGATGAAAGCATCAATGTGCGTTTCAATGTTACAGAAAGCAGCCCGGTCACGCTGACACTTACCGATCTAAAAGGCAGTGTAGTGGGATCTCCAAACGAGTATGAAGTTGTACCGGGAACGCAGGAAATTACACTCGTCTTG
>CAZPCA010000142.1:0-6567 GCA_964584995.1 uncultured Bifidobacterium sp. | reverse complement strand
TATTGGATTTGGGATAAGATTTTAAAAAAGAGGAGTAAGATTCTATTGTATTCAATGATATTGAATTATTGTAATCAATCTCTTCTATTATATTATTAGCATCTTGCACATAGGGTGACTCAGGGAATTCATTTATAAATTTTAACAACTCTTGTTTTGAATTGGATTGCTTTGCAAGATTAAATTTGATTGTAATAATCTTTTGAGTATTCTTATTTGTCATTTCAGTATAACTTGCGAACTCCTTATTAAAGGATTTTAAACTATCTATGTCATTAGATTTGTAAATAATTTCAAAGTACAAACCAACATATTTGTCCTTCTTGCCCTTGATTACACCGCTGCATTCCTCATTAATTTTAAAAAATATTCCTATGCAGTCAGGAGTTATTTTTTCACAACTGATATTATTTATAATTGAGATAGCTTTATAAGGATTGTATTCATTATTATTAGAAATGCAATGGTAGTCTGCAAGACAAATTAGGTAATTGACATTTAAAGTATCGCCATTTTTTTCTTTATATTTATTTATTTGCCTCTGCGCCTTTTGATAATTACCTTCTTCACTATATGTTTTAATTTCATTTAGTATTTTGTTCTGTGCGGATACAAGATTGAAACTCAATACGAGATTTAAAACAATGAGAGATTTAATGATTTTAATTGATAGTTTTTTCATTTTTATATATTTTTTAGTTTTGTCTAAACTTGCCCATAACTAGCTTATACCCGCAACTCCATTTCGCCTATACATCCATTACAGCCGGCTTGGCGCAGGTTTGTTTCGCCTTATTTCAAAGGTAGCCATTTTGTACAAAGGAGCGCGGCCCGGGCTACCCCCCCTCATGCACTTCACAGTGTATGAATGATCAGCCGTTGGAGCGTATCGCCTCTACAGGGTCCAGGCGGGCAGCCGCCGCCGCCGGAAAAATACCGCTCACAATACCGATGACCGCCGATACCCCGATCCCCACCACGGCATTCTTCATGCTCAAACTCATCTCAAAGCCAAAACCAGAAGCCAGCTCCGCCACCAGGGCCACCAAAATAAGTCCGGCAAAACCGCCGAACAAACAAAGTACGATGGACTCGGTGAGGTACTGAATGAGTATGAAGTAATTTTTTGCGCCAAGCGATTTTTGAATGCCGATGATGGGCGTACGCTCACGCACCGACACGAACATGATGTTGGCGATGCCAAAGCCACCAACCAGTATGCTGAAGCCACCGATGATGCCCCCCACCGTACCGATTACATCAAAGAGCGAGGTGACCTGCGCCGAGAGCATTTTCGTTTCGTTGAGGGCGAAGTCGTCTTCCTCGGCAGGACGCAAACGACGCACCGCACGCATATGACCACTCAGTTCATCCATGAGCTCCTGGTTACTGACGCTACTCTTTGCCTTCACCATGATGGTGGGATCTGCCCTGTCGGAACGGATGTCAACAAACTTGCGGGCATAGTTCACCGGAATGAGCACATTATTATCGTTACTATTGCCGATGATGCTCTCCCCTTCTTTCTTGAAGACACCAATGACTCTGAGCTTGCGGCCTTTCACACTGATGCGCTGATCAAGGGCAGAGCCGCCAGGCAACAAAGCCGTGGCTACATCGTGGCCGATCAAGGCTACACCGTAGCCCCCGGCAGATTCCACCTCGGTGAAATACCGGCCTTCCTTGAGATCGAATCCGGATATACGGGCGAAGTCGTGAGAAACGAGGGTCACATCGACATTCTCCACTGAGTTACCCATCCACTTGATGGTCTGCCCGGAAAATGAAGCCCTGAAAGCCATGGCCTCCGAGAGTTGTGCACGCTCACTCAGCTGTTCCATTTCGGGCACATTGGGCAATGGCCGTTGCCAGTATTTCCACCAGGGATAGTCGCCACCGAAGGCCCAGGGCCATTTCTGTATGAAGATCACATTGCTGCCGAGCTTGTCCACGCTGCCCTTCACGTTCTTCTCCATGCTATCGACCGCAGTAAATACGGTGATGATGGCGAAGATGCCGATGGTGATGCCGAGCAGCGAGAGGAAAGTACGCAGCTTGTTGACCACGAGGGCATGCCAGGTTAAAGGATTGCGTATTCAAAAATACATCTTGTCGGCGTATCCCGGCCACCCATCCTTCCCGGCCCGAAAAAAATTTACAGGGACCGTATGGAATCCTGAGCGCAGCGGCATCCTCCCGCTCAAAATCCAACGTTATGCTGAAAAAAATGATACGCGCCGGCTCCCGGCTGAACACCCTGTATTGCAGTGATGCACGCCACTACCAGATCAGCTTTCTATCCATCTTCCTGCTTGCCGGTCTGTTCCGGCTGCACTGGCCCCTGTCCTACGCACAGATTTTCATTACCCTCAGCGCTACGCTGTCTACACAATACATCGCCCTGCGCCTGCTGCGCTTACCGATGGACGGACTAAAGA
Source organism: uncultured Bifidobacterium sp. (assembly GCA_964584995.1). Taxonomy (GTDB): domain Bacteria; phylum Bacteroidota; class Bacteroidia; order AKYH767-A; family OLB10; genus JAJTFW01. The sequence continues at coordinate 4,129 of CAZPCA010000142.1, read as the reverse complement.
GCGCCCTGATTACCTCCCTGAGTCTTTGCCTCCTGTTCCGCAGCGACCACCTTGCCGTCGTCGCCCTGGCCGGCATACTGAGCATTGCCTCAAAATACCTGCTACGGCAAGGTGGAAAGCACTTCTTCAATCCCGCCAATTTCGGTATTTGCGCCTGTATCCTGCTGACGGGCAAAGCCTGGATATCGCCGGGGCAGTGGGGCAGCGAAGGCCTATGGCTGATGGTGGTGGGAGTTCTCGGCATGCTGGTAGTGACCAGGGCAAAGCGTTCAGACCTCGCCCTAAGCTTCCTCCTCGGCTTCGGCGGCTGCATGTTCATACGGATGTATTGCTGGCAGGAATGGCCCGCCGACGCCCTCCTGCACGTATTCAGTAATGGTGCCCTATTGCTGTTCACATTTTTCATGATCACCGATCCGGTATCGACGCCGCAACACCCCATAGCCCGAAAGCTATGGGCCCTTGCAGCCGGATGCCTCGCCTTTTACCTGCAAGCGTACCATTGGGTGAACGGCGCACCGCTCTGGGCACTGTTCATGCTGTCGTTCATCACTCCCCTCGTGGATTACTTCATCAGCGCCGGAAATTACACGTGGACCACCAAGACGAACACCCTGACTGAAAACACTAAAAACATTCAAATCGCATAAACCACTGATCATGAAAAAAAACACCCTTCTGTTGCTTTGCCTGCTGCTCTGCGGAGGCAAGGCCCATTCCTTCTGCGGATTCTACGCTGCCCGCAGCGATGTGAAACTCTTCAACAAGACCTCCCAGGTCATCCTCGTCCGCAACGGGGAACGCACCACCGTCACGATGAGCTCCGACTTCCAGGGGAACGTGCGCGATTTCGCCATGGTGATACCCGTACCGACAGTACTGCAGGAACAGGATATCCGCGTAACGGAACGCAGGATATTCGATCAGCTGGATGCCTATTCAGCTCCACGCCTTGCCGAGTATTTCGACGAGCCGCTGTGCCAGGGCCGTATGCGGGCCTACCCGGAGTCAACCGCGAAAAGATCCGCATCCGTCATGGAGAGCGATAACGCATTGTCGGAAGAGAAAGCCGACTATAAAGTCGCCGTGCTCGCGCGCTACACGGTCGGAGAATATGACATAGAAATACTGAATGCGCAGGAGTCGAACGGACTGGAACGCTGGCTGAACGACCATGGCTATAAAATCCCCGAAGGAGCCGAAGAAGTGCTGGAACCATACATCCGCAGCAACATGAAGTTCTTTGTGGTAAAAGTCAACCTCGAGCACTTCAAGGCTGGAAGCACTGAGTTGCTTCGCCCTCTGCAGATCCGCTTCAGCTCACCGAAATTCATGCTGCCCATCCGCCTGGGAATGGCGAACGGCGAAGGAAGCCAGGATATGATCGTGTATTCCTTCACCAAAAACGGCCGGATAGAAACGACCAATTACCGCAGCCTCCGCATGCCGACCGACAGACAGGTGCCGGTATTCACGAAGGAGAATTTCGGAGCGTTCTACACAGCGCTCTACAAGAAAAACCTGCAGAAGGAAGGTGCCGACAACGTATTCCTGGAGTATGCCTGGGATATCAGCGGGCAGAGTGCCGTCAAATGTGATCCATGCCCCTCTCAGCCACCCTTGTTCCAGGAAATCCTGAGTGCCGGCGTGGACTGGCTGCAATCCAACAGCTGGGGACAATATTCCGGATCCCTGTTTTTCACACGGCTGCATGTCACCTACAACAGAAAAGATTTTCCGCAGGACCTGGTCTTCCAGGAAACGCCCGACAGAAGTAATTTCCAATGCCGCTACGTCATACGCCATCCGGCACCCTACACGGAGAACTGCAGCGAATGGAACGATTACCAGTCGAAGAAGATTGCAGAGCGAAAGCAGGAACTCAGGGAGCTACAGGCCCTGACCGGCTGGGATGTAGCACAGCACCGCGACTACCCCTATTATTTCAACGGATACAGGGTGAAAACCCCGCGCGATGAGCGCACAGGCAGCGTAACGCAGAAAAATGAAGCACCGGATAAAACTGCTGCTATCCCGATGGAGCCCGCCAAACGCGATTCGGATACCAGCACCCTGGTTGCGGTTCAACAGCAAGCGTTCATCCCCTCCGAAAAAAGCGAATCTACGACAGAGCCCTTCCCCTACTCTACCATCGCAATGTTGACGGTGACAGGACTGTTTCTCTACCACCGCTTCAGGAGCTGAGGGCCCGCCTTTCTCCGACAACCCATGCGGGCAGGGAATAAAAAAAGATGCTGCATCCATTTCGGGTGCAGCATCTTCCTTTTGCCATAGATGTTTACCAGATCTGTACCCGCAAGCTGTCTGCGCGGTGCATGGCATCGCCGGGCTGAATACCGAAGGTCTTGTAGAATTCAGGGATATTGGCAAGGGGTCCGTTGATGCGTAAGAAATTCGGTGCATGCACATCCGTCATGATGCGCAGCGCCAGCGTCTCGTCGCGCATCTGACCGAGCCAGCTGAGCGCATACCCCAGAAAATACCGCTGGTCGGGGGTGAGCCCGTTGATGCGCTTTCCACTCTTGTACTGCTCGGTTTTTTTGAATGCATGATAGCCGAGCACAACTCCGCCGAGGTCGGCGATATTTTCGCCCTGTGTGGCCTCGCCGTTGACCTGCAGACTGTCCAGCACCTTGAATTCATTGAACTGTTTCACAATAAGCGAGGAGCGCTCATTGAAGGCCTTCTCGTCCTGAGGAGTCCACCAGTTTCGCAGATTGCCCTTCTCGTCGAACTGCCGTCCCTGATCGTCAAAACCATGTGTCAACTCGTGACCGATGGTACTCGCCCCTGCATAGCCGTAAATGATGGCATCGTCAGCCAGCGAATCTGCCAATCCGGGAATGATGAAGATGGCTGCAGGCAAAACAATTTCGTTGTTGGAGGGATTGTAATAGGCGTTGTACGTCTGCGGAGTCATGTCCCACTCGGTACGGTCTACGGGTTTGCCCAACTTGGCCACCTGGTAATCGTGCGACCATACATTGCTGCGTAATACATTCATCACGTAACTCGAGCGGTCGATCTTCAGGACGCTGTAGTCCTTCCACTTGTCGGGGTAGGCGACCTTGGTGGTGATGGCGTTCAGCTTCTGCAGCGCTTTCTGCTTGGTGGAATCGCTCATCCAGGAAAGTTCGGCTATACGCTCGCGATAGGCCTGAATGATATTATCGGTAAGGTCCTGGTACCTTTTTTTGAAGGTCGGAGACACATATTTGTCGACATAGAGTTGACCGAGCAGGTCACCCATGGCGGATTCCTCCATATCGAGTACACGTTTCCAGCGGGGCCGTTGCTCCCGGGTACCGTTGAGCACCGTACCATAGAAGCTGAAGTTCTGTGTTTCGATTGGCTTGCTCAGGAAGTTCGCGAATGTATTGACGAGGTTCCAACGCAGGTACACCTTCCAGTCGTCGAGGGGATAGGCCTTGAGGCTTCGTTCCACTTCTTTGAAAAACTCAGGCTGGCCGATGATGACGGAATCAGCCGAGGTGATGCGCATGCCCTCAAACATAAGTTGCCAGTCGATGGAGGGTGTCAGGCCTTCGAGACCCGACAATTGCATCTTGTTGTAATTAAGATACGGGTCGCGCAGGTCTTCCAACTTACGGGAGGCCTTCGCCAGTCCGGTCTCTATCCTGAGCACTGTAGCGGCGGAAGCGGAGGCAGTCGTACTGTCCTCGCCCATGAGCTGGAACATAGCCTTCAGGTGCTTGCTGTATTCCGCACGAATATTGGTCGTACGCGCATCGTTATTGAAGTAATAATCACGGTCCGGCAAGCCGATACCGCCCTGGTAGAAATGGAGGGCCTGCTGGTCGCTCCTCTTCTCGTCCTGGAAAATGTAAACACTGAAAAGCGGTGCGACGCCGTAGGTATGCTGCAGGGCGATCACCTGCACCAGCGATTTCATATCCTGGATGGCAGCGATGCGATCCAGTTCAGGTTGCAAGGGGCGCAGGCCTGCTTTGTCGATGCCTACCGTATCCATGCCAGCGGCATAAAAATCACCGATTTTTTGCTGGTTGCTGCCTGCAGATGCACCTGAGCGCCCTGCTTCCTCGCTCACTTCACGCATGCGGTTATAGGTTTCCGTTTGCACAAGGCT
>CAZPCA010000141.1:1637-6582 GCA_964584995.1 uncultured Bifidobacterium sp. | reverse complement strand
ACGAGGCGAAGCACATCCGCTGACATCGGCTTGTCGAATTCAATGCGTATGCGCATGCTGCCGGTCACCCTGTTCCTCAACTGTGCGGTGGGCTCGTCGGCGACTATCTCTCCGGCATTGATGATCATCACCCGGTTGCACATGGCCTCCACTTCTTGCATGATATGGGTTGACAGGATCACTGTCTTTTCTCTACCGAGATCAGCAATCAGTTTACGTATTTCAGATAGCTGATTCGGATCCAAACCGGTAGTCGGTTCGTCCAGGATGAGTACCCCCGGATTGTGTATCATGGCCTGCGCGAGACCTACCCTTTGTCGGTACCCCTTGGAAAGGGCGCCGATTTTTTTGTGCTGCTCCACACCCAGCCCGGTAAGGTCTATCATCGCCTGCACCTGCCGCAGCGCGTCGCTTCTCTTCAGATGAATGCGTGCCACAAATAAGAGAAACTCCCGCACATACATATCCAGGTAAAGTGGATTGTGCTCGGGCAGATACCCTACCCTTTGCCGCACCTCCACCGGTTGCTCCAGTACATCGAAGCCGTCTACTGTAACGGTACCCGTGGTGGGGGGCAAAAAACAGGTAATGATTTTCATCATCGTGGATTTACCTGCACCGTTGGGACCCAAAAAGCCTACTACCTGACCGGGCTCCACCCTGAAAGAAACATTGTTCAGCGCATTCTGCGCTCCGTAGGTCTTCGTTACACCGTTTACTACAATGGCCATAGCTTCGCAAATGTAATGCATCCCGATTAAGCAAACCACCCGTACATGGCTTATCTTTGCAGAGTGAAAGGGGTGGTATTGAAATCGACAGGCAGCTGGTTGCAGGTGCGTAGCGAGACTGGGCAGGTCATTTCTTCCCGTATCCGTGGACAGCTGCGCTTGCAGGACCTTGATAGTACCAACCCCGTAGCTGTTGGAGATCATGTGCGCTTTGATGTACAGGATGATGGCTCGGGAATTATCACCGACATCGAAGAAAGACGGAATTACATAGTCCGCAAATCTGTCAAACTGAGCAAACAGACTCAAATCATCGCGGCCAATATCGACCGGGCCTGGCTGGTGGTGACGCCTGCGCTGCCCAAAACTTCCACCGGCTTCATCGATCGATTTCTGGCCGCCGCCGAGTCTTTCCGGATTCCTGCCGGATTGATCCTCAACAAATCCGATCTATTTGAATCCGAATTGCAGGATGTACAAGAGGAATACGTGGAAATTTATGCACCTCTCGGATATCCCTGCCTGAAAGTATCCGCCAAAACAGGAGCCGGCATGACTGTACTTGCCGCAGCACTTCAAGGGAAAGTCAACCTATTGGCCGGGCACTCCGGTGTGGGGAAATCGAGTCTCATCAACGCGCTTGAGCCGAACCTGCAGTTGAAGACAGGTGCCTTGTCCCAGCAACATCTCAAAGGGAAACACACCACTACATTCGCCGAAATGCACGCACTGTCGGGAGAAGGATTTCTGATCGACACGCCGGGCATCCGTGAATTTGTGAATACAGATTTCAAAGCAGCAGAAATCGGACACTACTTTGTGGAGATAAGAGAACGGATGACAAGCTGCAAATTCAACAATTGCCTGCATGAAAATGAGAAAGCGTGTGCGGTGAAAGCGGCAGCGGAGCAGGGCGCCATCCATCCGGAGCGCTATTACAATTACCTGAGCCTGCTGCGCCAGGAAGACTTTTTCCGTTAATGAAAACCACCGATCCGTTCAGAATACCCATTCGGAAACTATGAGAATCGTACTGCAACGTACCAGGTCATCATCCGTACTGATAAACGGGAAGGAGGAACGACATGCCAAGGCCGGTATGATGATCTTACTGGGCGTCGTCGAAGACGACACGGAGGAAGACATCGCCTGGCTATGCGGAAAAATCGCCCAACTGCGCATTTTCCCGGATGAACAGGGCGTCATGAATAAATCGATACTCGATACCGGAGGAGACATCCTGCTCATTTCCCAATTCACCTTGATGGCATCGACAAAAAAGGGCAACCGACCGTCTTACATCCGTGCGGCACGCCCCGAAACGGCTATTCAGCTCTATGAAAAATTCATCGCATCGATCAGTGGCGCCATTGGCAAAACAGTAATCACTGGCGAATTCGGTGCGGACATGCAAGTATCATTGGTGAATGATGGCCCTGTCACGATCATCATCGACTCCAAAACGCGGGAGTGATTCCAGTATCGAAACCGAACAACATTCAACAACCAGAACGAAAAATGTCACTACAAAGCGCACAGGCAACAGTAGACCAGTGGATTCAAGCCCACGGAGTCCGGTACTTCAGCGAATTGACCAACATGGCCCTCCTCACCGAAGAAGTGGGAGAACTGGCCCGGATCATTGCACGGAAGTACGGTGAGCAGTCGTTCAAAGCCGGAGAGGCGGACAAGGACCCTGGGGACGAAATGGCCGACGTATTGTTCGTGCTGCTCTGCCTGGCCAACCAGACCGGCGTTGATCTGGAGGAAGCCTTCCAGCGGAACATCGCAAAAAAAACAGCAAGAGACCGCGATCGGCATAAAAACAACGATAAATTAAAATGAGGTTTGAGGGAATCGCTGGCTTTGTTAATTAATTTTCCCTTGCTTTTGCTCTCAGTGGCATTCTAAAGTTATCTTTGTGACGGATCCACACTCCACCGGATGATTGCCGATATATTAATAACCACTTTACTCGTTTTTCTGAATGGATTTTTTGTAGCGGCCGAATTCGCCATTGTAAAAGTAAGGCAGTCGCAAATTGAACTCAGGGCCAACCAAGGCAATGCTGTTGCCAAAACTGCGCAGCACATCCTTGATAATATGGACGGCTACCTGAGTGCCTGCCAGCTGGGCATTACCCTGGCGAGCCTGGCACTGGGCTGGATCGGCGAACCTGTTGTGGCCAACATGGTCAGAGGAGTGACCACGTATTACGGCTTCAGTATGTCTGAAGACAGCCTGCACCAGTTGTCCATCGTTATCGCCTTCGGCCTTATCACCGTATTGCACATCGTACTGGGCGAACAGGTGCCCAAAACGGCGGCGATACGCAATCCGCTGAACTATACTATGTACGTAGCGCTTCCGCTGCGAGGGTTTTACCTTTTGTTCTCGCCCTTCATATGGGTTTTGAATGGACTTTCCACGGGACTTTTGCGCCTGATGGGCATGCACAGTGTAGACCAGGCAGAAATACATACGGAAGAAGAAATCCGCATGCTGCTCACGGAATCCGAAGAAGGCGGTGCCATCAAACCATCGGAACATGAATTGATTCAAAACGTGTTTGAGTTCGACGATCGTGTCGTCCGCCAGATTCTGATTCCGCGGAACAAAGTATCCGCTATCGATGTGGAATCCACCAGAGAAGAAGTGGTACAAAAGGTCATCGAAGAAGGCTATTCGCGTATGCCGGTTTACCAGGACTCGATGGACAATGTCATCGGCGTGATCTACACCAAGGACCTCATCAAGGCCCTGCATGAAAAGAATTTCAAAGGGGTGAACGACCTGATCAGACCGGCCTTCTTTGTTCCGCTCAGCAAACGCATCAACGACCTCCTGCGGGAATTCCAGACCCAGCACATACAGATGGCCATCGTCACGAACGAATTCGGCGGTACTGCCGGTATTGTCACCATGGAAGATATCATCGAAGAGCTGGTGGGCGAAATTCAGGATGAATACGACGACGAAAAACCACCTGTTGACAAGAAAAGTGAAACCGAATACGTGGTCAATGCGATGGCGTCCATCAGCGATGTCAATGATTTATTGCCTATAGCTCTCCCGGAAAGTCCGAGCTACGATACCGTTTCAGGTCTTTTGAACAACATCTACGGCCGGATACCTGCAGTGAACGAGAAAAAGCATTTCGGCGGCTATGAATTCACCGTTGTCAAGCGTTTTAAGCACAGTGTAGACAGTGTGCGCATGACCGTATTGAACCCCGATCAGGTGGATGAAGTGTAAATTGTAAAAAGTAGCATTTACTGCCTGGTACAAACTGCTGAAATAGACTGCCCATCGGCGGAATAATTCATGGTTATCTTTTCTCCCCCTCCGTTAGAAGAATAGATTCCTGAGCCCAGAATATCGATATTCGTGGCTCCAATTTGCTGTGCGGGTATCGTCAGGTTTTTCCCATCTACGATCGCCACTGCCACTGCTGTAGATCCGTAACCAGAAAAATTGCTGATAGAGACAGAGTCCCCTGAACCCAGCGGGTCAATTGTAATGGTGAAAGGAGTTGTGGTAGTGGGTTGCTCCTGACATGTCCAGTCCCCCAGAAATTTTTCCCGGTCATCGGCAAATGGTTCTGCTGCATCTTCGTCTGCACAGGAACTGAGAAATAAGACAGCCGCGGCTACCAACAGGGGGGCGTACTTTTTCATGGCGATGCTAAACTAAGGAGATGACAAACAATTAACAAACGCAGAACTGCAGCACACATTGCTGTTGTTAAAATTAGTACACCTCCTCTTCATTATTCGACCTACAGATTGTACTTTTGAAACAGGCTAATGCACCATGAAACAATACCATGACTTACTGCGCCATGTGCTGCAAAACGGGGTGAAAAAGGAAGATAGGACCGGTACAGGCACCACCAGTGTGTTCGGTTATCAGTTGCGCTGCAACCTTTCTGAAGGTTTTCCTCTGCTTACCACAAAAAAACTCCATACCCGCTCCATCTTTCACGAGCTCTTATGGTTTCTGAAAGGGGATACCAACATCGCTTACCTGCGCGAAAACGGAGTCACTATCTGGGATGAATGGGCGGATGCAAACGGCAATCTGGGTCCCGTTTACGGAAAGCAGTGGCGTTCCTGGCCGACTCCCGATGGCGGTACCATCGACCAGATCAGTCAGCTGATTCATCAGATCAAAACCAATCCTGACTCCCGCAGGCTCATCGTCAGTGCATGGAA
>CAZPCA010000141.1:0-1537 GCA_964584995.1 uncultured Bifidobacterium sp. | reverse complement strand
AATTACACCAGCAAGACCTATATCCCGGCAACGCTGCTGGTCGATGGAATCACCTACGACAGTGTGGGTGTTCGCTTCCGCGGAAACACCTCCTATCAGACGGGGACCTCACAAAAAAAGTCATTCAAAATCGAGTTGGACAACTGGAAAAGCACCCAGGATTACGATGGTTACAGCACGTTCAAATTGAACAATGCGGCGCAGGATCCTTCGATGATGCGCGAAGTGTTCTACACTACCATGATTCGCCGCCACGTGCCCACCGCCAAGACCAGCTTTGTGAAGTTATACCTCAACGGAGCCAACTGGGGCCTCTACTCCAACGTGCAGCAACTGAATAAAGATTTCCTTGAGGAGTGGTACCTCAGCAATGACGGTATTTGGTGGAGAGCGGACAAACCACCCGGATCTCCCGGAAGTGGTGGTCCAAGCTGGGGCGACGGTACTGCAGCCCTGAATTACCTGACTGCGGATACCAACACCTATAAACAATATTATACCCTTAAAGAGAGCACTGAAATTCGTCCATGGGACCGATTGGTAACGCTATGTGATAAACTGGAGAACACCCCGCTGGCAGTGCTGGAAGATACATTGTCCAACTATATGGACATTGACCGAACGCTATGGTACCTGGCTTCTGAAATCGCCTGGACCGATGACGACAGTTATGTGTATAAAGGGAAAATGGATTATTACGTACACTACGAAAAGGAAACCGGATTGATGGTTCCCCACGAGTACGATGGTAACAGCGCACTGGAACCAACTCCGGCTACCACCTGGGGAGTATTCTACAATGCCACCAATGCCAACTATCCGTTGCTCAATCGACTGTTGAATGTTCCTGCATTGCGTCAGCGCTACCTGGCCCACATGCGCACCATCATCGCCGAAGAGTTCGATACGGCCATGACCAATGCGACCTTCAATGCCTTCCGTGCGCTGGTCGACACCGTGGTGCAGAACGACCCCAAGAAAATGTATAGCTACTCCCAGTACAACAGCGAAATCCAGGTCCTGAAAAACTTCATCAATACGCGTAAGAACTACATCAATTCCAATACCGAGATACAGCAGGTGGCTCCGGTGATCGCCGACGCACCTTACTATGTCAACAATGTGCAGTACCAACAACCAGCAGATATGCAACCTGTGGTAGTGAGGTCTTCCATCAGCTCTGCGAGTGGCATTGACAATGTGCAATTGTATTATTCCAACAACATCGTCGGCAAATTCAGTAAGACACCCATGTTCGACGATGGCCTCCACGATGACAGTCTGGCCAACGACGGGATTTACGGAGGAACAATACCCGGATTTGCTGCCGGCACCTGGGTACGCTACTACATACAGGCCGCTGCAGCCAATACCGCCAAGAGTGTACGCTATTTACCTGCAGGAGCGGAACACAATGTGTTCATCTATACGGTCGTTCCCTTCGCATCTGCTGACACCTCTATAGTCATCAATGAAATCATGGCGAGCAATGTGGCCTCGGTTTCGGATAATTTCGGGGAGTTCGAGGACTGGGTTG
>CAZPCA010000140.1:5746-6741 GCA_964584995.1 uncultured Bifidobacterium sp. | reverse complement strand
TAGAGTAGCGGTCTCCAAAACCGTTGGCTGGGAGTTCGAGTCTCTCCACCCGTGCAGCAGACATCTGGTTTCGGAATCATCCGGTGCAGATGAACATTGAAAAAGTAAATGGTCCAGAGGGTACTGCATGAATGTTCCCGCGAAGCCTCCCGGTTCAGCCTTCGGTTGAACAGTAGTACAGATCGAAAAAACAAAGCAATAACAGGTCAAACAGATGGAAAAAATCAAGGCATATATTCAGGATTCATACAATGAGTTGATGAATAAGGTTTCCTGGCCCACTTGGAATGAGTTACAGAGCAGCGCCGTGGTGGTGCTCGTAGCAACCCTGATATTTGGCTGTGTCATATTCCTGATTGATGCGATCTTCCAGGGTTCCTTGAACCTCATCTATAATTTATTTGCCTAATCCATGACTGAGACGACAACCGGTAATAAAAAATGGTATGTCATCCGCGCCATCAGTGGCAAGGAGAAGAAGGTAAAGCAATACATCGAAAGTGAGATTGCCCGTACCGGACTTGAGACTCATGTTGCGCAGGTACTCATTCCAATGGAGAAATATTACCAGATCAAAGATGGTAAGAAGGTTTCCAAGGAGCGTGCCCACTTGCCAGGTTATGTACTGATCGAGGCGGAACTTGTAGGGGAAATACCGCATATCATTGAAAACACTACGGGGGTGATCGGCTTCCTTGGTGCGAAAGGGGAGGCACCCACACCGCTGCGACAGTCCGAGGTCAACCGAATCCTTGGCAAGTTCGACGAGCTGGTAGACAGTGAGGAGACCATCAATATTCCCTTTGTGGTAGGTGAAACGGTGAAGGTGACCGATGGTCCTTTCAACAGCTTCTCCGGGATCATTGAAGAAGTAAATGAAGAAATTCATGGAATTGAAAATAAAATATCAGACACCATAAACAAATTAAATTCGCTACTTGATAAAAAAAACGAATATGGAATTCAGCAATCCAACGTAAAGTTAGAAGAAATAA
>CAZPCA010000140.1:0-5736 GCA_964584995.1 uncultured Bifidobacterium sp. | reverse complement strand
CTCCGGGATCATTGAAGAAGTAAATGAAGAAAAGAAAAAGCTGAAGGTAATGGTGAAAATTTTCGGTAGAAAAACACCGCTTGAGCTCAGCTATATGCAAGTAGAAAAAGAATCGTAACCGGTTTCGTAGTGCTGTTCCGTTCAGCTTCCATGAACGACGAATGGTGCAATTCTCTCCACGAAAACGGCCGACTATAATCAATTCAAAAAAATGGCAAAAGAAATAGGCGCACTCATCAAGTTACAGGTGAAAGGCGGCGCAGCCAATCCAGCTCCTCCTATCGGACCGGCTCTCGGTGCGAAAGGTGTGAATATCATGGAGTTCTGCAAGCAGTTCAATGCGCGGACCCAGGATAAGGCTGGACAGGTTTTGCCGGTAATCATTACTGTATACACCGATAAGTCATTCGACTTCATCATCAAGACCCCTCCTGCATTCGTGCAATTACTGGAGGCGGCGAAAATTCAAAAAGGTTCAGCTGAATCCAACCGTAAAAAAGTAGGAACCGTTACCTGGGATCAAATCCGCAAAATTGCTGAAGGCAAAATTCAGGACATGAACTGCTTCACCATCGAATCAGCGATGAAGATGATAGCAGGTTCTGCCCGCAGTGCCGGAATCAATGTGGAGGGACAAGCTCCCTGGGAACAGTAAGACTGATCGCGGCATCGGGAATCGCTAGCTGCTTCCCGTGAACCGGTGCCGGAACAATTATAAACTCAGAATCAGAAAATGGCTAAGTTAACGAAGAACCAAAAGGTAGCTTACGCGAAAGTAGACGCTGACAAAGCCTACAGCCTGCAGGATGCCACCAAACTTGTGAAGGATGTTTCTTTCACCAAGTTCGATGCATCCGTTGACCTGAGTGTACGACTGGGTGTTGATCCACGTAAAGCCAATCAAATGGTACGTGGCATCGTTACCCTGCCGCATGGAACCGGTAAAACGGTTCGCGTGCTGGTGTTGTGCACCCCGGACAAGGAGCAGGAAGCCCGCGAAGCCGGCGCCGACCATGTGGGTCTGGATGATTACATCGCAAAAATCGAAGGCGGTTGGACCGATGTGGATATCGTGATCACCATGCCAGGTGTCATGGCTAAAGTGGGTAAGCTGGGTAAAATCCTGGGCCCCCGCAACCTCATGCCCAATCCGAAAACCGGTACCGTGACCAACGATGTCGGCAAGGCGGTGAAGGACGTGAAGGGCGGTAAAATCGACTTCAAAGTAGACAAGACCGGTATCATCCATGCCTCCATCGGCAAGGTATCGTTTGAGGCTGCCAAGTTGTACGAGAACGCACAGGAATTGCTGCAGACTATCGTTAAGCTCAAACCATCTGCCGCCAAGGGTACATACCTCAAAAGTATCGCCCTGAGCAGCACGATGAGCCCCGGAATCCGCGTAGACGCGAAGAACATTGCCGGGTAAAACTAACTAACACGCAATCCTCAAATGACAAGAGAAGAAAAGAACCAGATCATCGATGAACTGGTGGTCACTTTGAGTCAGTACAATGGTTTTTATATCACCGATATCGAAACCCTGAACTCAGAGAAAACCTCCAAGTTACGTCGCCTTTGCTTCAACAAGCAAGTGGGGCTGAAGGTCGCCAAGAATTCTCTGATCAAGAAAGCGCTGGAAAAGATCGAAGGGGACTATTCCCAGTTGATCCCTACACTGAAAGGTTCATCTGCCATCATGGTAAGTGAAACGGCCAGTCTGCCTGCTAAACTGATCAAAGATTTCCTCAAGGACAGCGGAAAAGGCGCTACCAAACCGGCGCTGAAGAGTGCATACATTGATGGTGCAATATTCATTGGAGAGAATCAGTTGGATGTTTTGGCATCCCTGAAATCCAAAAATGAACTCATCGGTGATGTTATCGGACTCCTTCAGTCACCTGCAAAATCTGTTATCTCCGGCCTCAAAGGTCAGGGTGGCAAAATCGCAGGCATCCTCAAAACCCTGGAAGAGCGCGCAGCCTGAGCTTCTCAGCGCAGCCTGAACGTGGGTTAAACTTCCGACAAAAAAAATCTCAAAAAATCAACAAACAGTAACTCCTTAAAAATTCAATAAAATGGCAGATTTGAAAGCATTCGCTGAACAACTCGTAAATCTTACCGTGAAAGAAGTTCAGGAACTCGCAACTATCCTGAAAGACGAATATGGCATCGAGCCCGCTGCTGCAGCAGTAGCAGTTGCTGCTCCTGGTGCTGGCGGTGGCGCAGCAGAAGCCGCTGAAGAAAAGACTTCTTTCGACGTAATCCTCAAGAATCCGGGCGCGAACAAACTCGCAATCGTGAAACTCGTGAAAGACCTCACAGGTCTTGGCTTGAAAGAAGCTAAAGATTTAGTTGACGGCGCTCCGAAGCCCCTTAAAGAAGGTGTTTCTAAGGACGAAGCCAACGCACCGAAGCAGCAGCTGACTGAAGCTGGTGCTGAAGTTGAAGTCAAGTAATTGATTTTCAGTCTTCAAGCAGACCTGTTCCACCCGTTCGGTGGAACAGGTCTTTCCCATTTTCAGTACCCCGGGAGTAACGGGATTCCGAACGGTTGATCAATAACTCATAAAACTCCTTCGCCTTGACTACGAAAACCAGTCTCACCACCGAGAAGTCAGTATCCAACCGAATTAATTTCAGTAAGAGTAAGCACAGGATCGATTATCCTGATTTTCTCGAAATACAATTGAAGTCTTTCAAAGACTTCTTCCAGCTGGAAACCACCGCCGACAACCGCACCGAAGAGGGCTTGTACAAGGTGTTCAGCGAAAATTTCCCCATCACCGATTCCAGAAACAATTTCGTACTGGAATTCCTCGATTACTTCGTAGATCCTCCCCGTTATGCACTGGATGAGTGTATCGAGCGCGGTCTTACCTACAGCGTTCCGCTGAAAGCCAAGCTCAAACTCTATTGCACCGATCCCGAGCACGAGGATTTCGAAACAATCGTTCAGGATGTGTACCTGGGTACCATCCCGTACATGACACCGAAAGGAACCTTTGTCATTAATGGAGCCGAACGCGTTGTCGTATCACAGCTGCACCGCTCACCCGGAGTGTTCTTCGGCCAGAGCCGACATGCCAATGGTACGAAACTGTACTCCGCCCGCGTCATTCCGTTCAAAGGGTCATGGATCGAGTTCGCTACAGACATTAACAGTGTCATGTATGCTTACATCGACCGAAAAAAGAAATTCCCGGTAACCACGCTGCTTCGCGCTATCGGCTATCAGACGGATAAAGACATTCTTGAACTTTTCGGACTGGCCGATGAAATCAAGGTCAGCAAGGCAGGCCTCAAGAAAGTGGTAGGGCGTAAGCTCGCCGCTCGTGTCCTGAAGAGCTGGCTGGAAGACTTCGTAGACGAAGATACCGGCGAGGTGGTTTCCATCGAGCGTAACGAGGTTATCCTCGAGCGTGAGACCATACTTGAAGACGACCATATCGACCTGATCGTGGATGCTGGTGTGAAATCCGTTATTCTTCATAAAGAAGACGCAAACACCAACGATTACGCCATCATCTACAATACGCTGCAAAAGGATACCTCCAACTCTGAAAAAGAGGCTGTGGAGCATATCTACCGTCAGCTGCGTAATGCCGAACCGCCCGATGAAGAGACTGCCCGTGGCATCATCGACAAGCTGTTCTTCTCTGACAAGCGTTATGACTTAGGTGAAGTCGGTCGTTTCCGCCTCAACCGTAAATTGAACCTGAACATCGCAGAAGATACCAAGGTCCTGACCAAGGAAGATATCATCTCGATCATCAAATACCTGATAGAACTCATCAATGCGAAGACCATTGTTGACGATATCGATCACTTGAGCAACCGTCGTGTGCGTACAGTAGGGGAGCAGTTGTATTCCCAGTTCGGTGTCGGCCTGGCCCGTATGGCCCGTACGATCCGTGAGCGAATGAACGTACGCGACAACGAAGTGTTCACTCCGGCGGACCTCATCAATGCCAAGACACTGTCCAGTGTGATCAATTCCTTCTTCGGAACCAATCAGCTGAGCCAGTTCATGGACCAGACGAATCCGCTTGCCGAAATCACCCACAAGCGCCGTCTGTCCGCACTCGGACCAGGCGGTCTTTCCCGTGAGCGTGCAGGCTTCGAGGTGCGTGACGTACACTACACGCACTATGGTAGATTGTGTACCATTGAAACTCCTGAAGGACCGAACATCGGTCTTATTTCTTCCCTCTGTGTTTTCGCTAAAATCAATAACCTCGGATTCATCTCTACCCCTTACCGCAAGGTGAACGGTGGCAAGGTGGATATCGAGAACGATGTGGTGTATCTCACTGCGGAGGAAGAGGACACCAAGGTTATCGCACAGGCCAATGCGCCGGTGAATGATGCCGGTGATTTTACCGGAGGCAGGATCAAAGCCCGTTTTGAAGGGGACTTCCCGATTGTAGAGCCTCAGGAATTGCACCTCATCGATGTTGCGCCAAACCAGATTGCCTCGATTGCTGCATCGCTGATTCCCTTCCTCGAGCACGACGATGCCAACCGTGCCCTGATGGGATCGAACATGCAACGTCAGGCAGTACCCCTGCTGCGTCCGCAAGCTCCTATTGTGGGTACAGGCCTCGAAGGCGATGTGGTACGCGACAGCCGCGTCCTGATCAATGCCGAATATTCCGGCGTGGTCGAGTACGTGGATGCCAATGAAATCCACGTTCGCAACCAGCGTACCGATGATGAGAAACTGGTGAGCTTCGAAGACGACGTGAAAGTGTATAAGCTCGTCAAATTCCAAAAGACCAACCAAAGTACCTGCATCAACCTGAAGCCTATCGTGAAGAAGGGCGACAAGGTGAAAAAAGGGCAAGTGCTTTGTCAGGGATATGCTACAGAAGGCGGTGAACTCGCCCTCGGCCGTAACCTCAAAGTGGCCTTCATGCCATGGAAAGGGTACAACTTCGAGGATGCCATCGTTATTTCCGAGCGCGTGGTACGTGAAGATATCTTCACCTCGATCCACGTGGACGAATACAGCCTTGAAGTGAGGGATACCAAGCGTGGTCTCGAAGAACTTACTGCGGATATCCCTAACGTGAGTGAGGAAGCCACCCGTGAACTCGATGAGAACGGACTTATCCGTGTCGGCGCGGAAGTGCGCGAAGGCGATATCCTGATCGGTAAGATCACGCCGAAAGGTGAAACGGATCCTTCTCCGGAAGAGAAGCTGCTCCGCGCAATCTTCGGTGACAAGGCCGGTGATGTGAAAGATGCATCCCTCAAGGTGCCGCCTTCCGTGAAAGGAGTAGTGATCGACAAGAAGCTGTTCTCCCGCGCAATCAAGGATAAGCGTGGTCGTGATGACGAGAAAAATGTGATCGCCCGCTTCGATGCCGAACAGGACAAGGAGCTGGCTGAACTCAAAGTGCAGCTGGTGGACAAGCTGTTTAACCTTGTAAGCGGTAAGACCTCTCAGGGTGTGATGAACGCCTACAAAGAGGTGGTTATTCCGAAAGGTGCCAAGTTCACGCAGAAGATGCTGGTGGACCTCGATTACAACAATATCAATCCCACCAAGTGGACCACCGATAAGGACAAGAACGAACAGATCACCCGCCTGCTGACCAATTACATCGTGAAAGCGAACGAGGTGATTGCCGCCATCAAGCGCAAGAAGTTCCAGATACAGATCGGTGACGAGTTACCCACCGGAATCATGCAGCTGGCCAAGGTGTACATCGCCAAGAAGCGTAAGCTGAA
>CAZPCA010000139.1:4423-6828 GCA_964584995.1 uncultured Bifidobacterium sp. | reverse complement strand
TGAAAATAACTTACGGATATGCTGCTGCCGTCCTTATAGTATTTCTCCCAACGGAAATCGATATTATCAATATCTACAGGCTTCAGGTTGGGATTACCGAATACAATCGTTCTCAATTCAAAATCGAGCACGTTGTTGGGCGTCAATTCCCTGATACTGGGATAAGCGGCAGTACGGCTGTAATTCGCTCTGAGATTCGTGCTTCCTGTCTCGTCGTCCTTTATTTTAAAAATGACATTGAGTGATGGCAAAAATTTCGTGGTACTGACTTCTCCCGGATTGGAGAGGAACCCATCGAAATTTCGCCGAGGATCATCAGGAACATATCCTGCACTGTCGTAAGCAAAGATATCTCCGAATATATTTACATGCTCCACGCGTAGTCCACCAGAAACGCGCCAACGAAAATCGATGCTGTAATCCAGCATAGCGTAATATGCAAACAACTGACTATTGCCAACGGTTCGATTGCCCGGGTAATCCGTTTGTACATAAAAAAGGTTCGCATATGGTTTAGGCAAGCCATCCACAGTATCGGTGCGAATTTCAAAATTCTGCGAGGCGAGAAATCCCTCAACATTGGAGGGATCAATTGGATAAGATCCTGTAGGGTAACCATTGGCACCAAGAATATACTGATACTGGTTGAAGTCCCGGGTAAGCGTCGTATACGCACCTCCCCATTTCACCTTGCGGGCCTTTCCAGGCTTATCATTAACGGGTAACTCAAACGAAAGATGCGCATCGAAAATATCCTCGTTCAGGTACCTAAAATCACGTGTGTTGGGAGCATCACTTACACCGCTTAGGAATTTGCCGTCTGCATACAAAGACGTACCGAAAGTTCTGAAATCCGGAATATTTCCATAGCCGTCTGTGTAAGAAGCATCAGCCTGAAGCTTCAATTTGGCGGCAGGAATATAATGTTCGGATTTAAGCTGGTAAACGAGTTGGCGGCGCTCTTCGTAAAACTGATCCTGAGAGGTATACAAGGCATCGGGCTGGTCCTCGAAGCGACCGAAGCCCTGTATATAGCGCATGTTGTTCTGTCCAGTAAAATTCGGCATGAACAGGAAGCCGATACTGTGGTTATTGCTCAGTTTGAAGTTGAGCTTGGCCAAGGCACTCCAGGTGTTCACTTCTCGTGCAAGCGCCTGTCGCGCCAGAAAAGAATTCTGATCAACGGTTCCGAACTGATCGATGCGCGGACGATTAAAGACCGCATCTTCATCAAATTGATTGGAGCTACTGTAACGCATCCCGAAGAGGTATCCCAATGCACCTGATTTACCCATCGGCAGCTGGTTCCCTACCCCGAACGATTGACTGAAATTCAACGGAGCTCTGCGCTGACCAATCAACCAGGAGTTGGAAAATCGCTTGTTTTGTTCAACAGCGTTCGCATTCAAAGCGGCAAATGCCGTCGGCGCATAATCCCGGTCGAAAACAAGCAATGCTTCATCGATTTTGGCCTGGTCATTGAAAAAAGCGGGTGAAAGAATCCCCAGTTCAACCAAACCCAATTTGAGCATCTCCTTTCCGAAGTCGGAGTTCTGATCCCAGTTGGACGTGACTCCGAGATTGGCGTAAAATTCTCTCAAACCGAGTGCAGCAAGTTGTTCGTACTGAAATTCACTGAACTTAACCTGATTGGGAATATCGTAGTAGCCATAAAAAACCGAGTTGTCACGGTCTCTGAGTGAATTATCGAAACCCAACCAGTCCGTTTTACTTCTTTCCCCGCTCAGCACATCCCTGAAAGTAGCCTGCGTATTGTACCCGATTTGGGTTTCGGCTGCCACCGTGAGTTGCTCAGGGTAGTCTTTCGTTTCAACGGAGATATAGGCCCCAGCCCAATTGCCAGCCAAATCCGGTGAGGCCGTTTTGGTGATGACGATATTGTCGACAAGGTTGGCCGGAATGAAATCAAGGCGGATATTGTTGGTGAATGGGTCCAGCGTGGGAATCAGTGATCCGTTCACAGTAGTCCGCACGTAGCGATCCCCTATACCTCTCACGGTGATGAATCCGGCAGCAGTATTGGATACACCCGTCACCCTGGAAATAGCGGAAGTGACGTTGTTATCGCCGGTTTTCTTCATGGTTTCGGAAGAAACATAATCGATGGTGGTCGATGATTGCTTCTTCATACTTTCCATATAGTAATTGGCCGTCCGTACGGCTTTGGCACTCACTTCCACTTCCTTCACCTCGATGGAGGAAGACTTCATGGTGAAATTCCTGACCAGCACCTCACCATTCTCGACGGAAACCGTTTCTTCAATATTGGAAAACCCCATATAGGTCACCAACAGAATCACAGGCGATGCATCCTTCAGCTTGATTGAGTAGTTGCCATCGAAATCCGTTGCGGCACCGAGGGATGTGTTCGATTTGACTACCAC
>CAZPCA010000139.1:0-4323 GCA_964584995.1 uncultured Bifidobacterium sp. | reverse complement strand
GTGCTGTTCAGCAATTTTCCGTCGAGGGAGTAAATGCTATAGACATACCTGCCGGGCTGCCGTGAAGCGAATATGCGGAGATCCATGAAGTCGGTGGTAGGATTTCTATAGACACTGAAAGCAGGTTGCTGGACGCTGGATGATAACAGACCACTTGCAGAGGAGGATGTATAGATGAGCGAAGAATCCTGGAACTCGCCACAAGCGGCATTTCTGGCCACATAAGATTCAGAGAGTCCGGGAACAGGCGTACCCAGTTGCACATTCAACTCAAAAGAAAGTACACCATCGGTAGTGATCTGTGCGATAAGGACCTTGTTAGTTAGAGAATCAGGACCGGTAGTTCCGCCTAAAGCAGACCATGCTCCATTGTTGGTGACAAAAGAAGGTCCGTTCGTACCATCGTTCTGGTTATCGAACATACCCAATAAATTGACCGGCGAAGACAAACCTACCTCCGTGACAGGACTTGGCACTCGACCTACAACCTGAATCAATCCATCCTGTTGCGTAAGTGGAATCCCTGCTGCTGCATTGTTGTTTTGCAATACCTGGGGTGAGAAACTATTCACGGCTGTACCAACTCCGTTGTCCTCGTCCTTAGGTATGCCAAAATATCCATTGCAGGCAGCACCGGCTGACAACCATGAATCAAGCATTACAGTATTGTTATCGGTACTGCTGAAGGGATACGTCGGATGCACAGCGCCCCTGTCTTCGTTATTGAAGAACAAGGTGGATGTCTCTATTTTCAGTTCATGGGCCGGACATTGACCAAGTATACCGGGAACCCCATAGCAAGCCTGGAAAGTATACCCGGGAGCCATGTCGACGAAAATCCTGTACGTGACCGAGCCTACCGGCAATACACCACCTGTACTGTTGGCCAGCGTATCGTTCGCATCTGAAACATAATATTTTTCAACGATGATGCCTTCCAGGCCATTTTGGCTGTACGCAGTACCGCCGATGAAAAGTAAAATCAAAAGGGATAAGAGGTGCTTCATGGTGCAAGAGTGAATTGGTGGATTTGAAGTAGTAAACAGGGTGCACAAAATTGCAGACATGCAATCATTACATGACCAGGAAGGAGGTTATCTTTAAATTAAATTAATGTAAAGAATGGGCGCGCTTCTCATTGGCATCAGTCCATCCGGTTGTTTGCCGATGTGCTGCGTGCGCCCGCATTATCCGTAGCGACAGCGGTAATATTCACCGAAGAACCGCTCCAAACGTACTCCATTTCAAAAGGTGCTGCAGTATCGGCATACAGCCAGCGACCGTTCTCGTAAAAATCAACGCGTATCACTTGACCATCGGCATCTGACACCTTTGCTTTCACTTGCGTTTTCTCACCCTTGACGAATCGTTTGGGCATTGACACTTCAATCACCGGTGCCTCGTTTTTATCAGCGCTTTTGTACAGTAAAGAAGGCAACAGGATTTCATCGCCCACAGGATTACGGGCAACGAAACGTTGTGAACCACCATCCGGCACCGCCACCTGTATATTCAACTCCATTGTAAGAACACCGTCTGTAGTGAGTTGTGCGATCAAAACACGGTTATCTGGTTGAGGCCCTACACTGCCGCCATAACTCGCCCATGCCCCGTTTCGGGTAGAAAATACTCCCTCCACGGAATCGCGGCTTTGATACTCGAATATGCGCAAGTCATTGTCCAGATTATAATACTGCGTGGCGGGCTGGTAACGCAGGTAACGCATACCGTCTTTTTCCGTCAGAGGTATTTCATATCCCTTTTGATTGCGGAGCAATCCACGACTATGCTGAAACACCGTGCTAGCAGCAGTATCGTCTTCTGTTTTGAGCAAAGCCTGATAATCCAATGCTGCAGCACCGACAGAGACCCAGCTGTCGAGCATGACGGTTCCATACTTGAAATACGAAGGATGGATGTCGTTGGCTGATCGCCCGTCGCCGATGGCTGAATTGTAAAAGCGGGTGGTAGTGGCAATGCGCAGTTCATGCTCCGGAACACCAAATACTGCCTGTAAACGATAGACCGGTTTCAGGTCGGCATACACCCGGTAGGTAACTGCTCCGACAGGAATGTGCCCGGTGGAATCACCACCGACCGTATCAGCAGCCGTAGTGACATAATACTTTTCGACAACGATACCCTCCAGTCCAGGTTCCTGGGCAAAAAGAAAATTGCAGCCGGAAAAAATCATCCCGGCTGCAAGTAACATTTTCATTCGCATGGATTTCAACTCAATTTTTAAAGCGATGTTATTCAACCACAAGTTTTGACACTACCTGCTCTTTACCGTTATCAACCTGCACAAAATAGATTCCGGAAGAAACCACATTGGTCAAGTCTATGTCCTTGATCAAGGATCCATTTTCGATGGTCAAACGCTCCGAATAAATGACACGGCCGGAGACATCGGTGATGTACAGATTGGCATCGTTCAAGGATGCATCGGCATCGGTATAATTCATCGTGAATCGGCCGGAGCCCGGGTTAGGATAGATGGTGAAACCTGACTGAACTATTCCATTTAGCCCTTCTCTGCAATTCACCACAACACTGCGACCAAGCGATGTTTTGGAACATCCGCTGGAATTGGATACTATAACATAGTACGTAGCTGCTGATTTAGCTGTATAACTTTGGGATGTAGCACCCGGAATCAAATTGGTAGTACCCTGGCGCCATTGATAACTGAAACCTGTACCGGCGTTGGCAAGCAACACTACGCTGTCACCGTTACAGAAAGTAGTCGGTCCCTGCGGAGTGATTGTAGCAGAAGGCAGGGCAATCACACTGATAGCCGTATTGGAGGAAGTCTTGCTGCATCCATTTGAACCGGTGACAAGGACCTTGTATAAACTGCTCGTAGAAGTAGGTACAAAACTGATATTCGTTGCACCTGCAATTGCCGCTGTCCCTTTAAACCACTGATAACTCAATCCAGTACCTGCGTTGGCCGTCAAGGTACATGCGTTTGCTCCTGAACAGAAAGTAGTAGGACCTGTAGCGGTAACAGTAGCGGTGGGAGTGGGAAGAATGGTAATAGCCGTTGAAAGTGAAGTACTGGAACATCCGCTGGCATTGGTCACTCGCACTGTATAGGTGTTGGATGTAGTGGCATTGGGGACATAAGAGGTCGCGGTTGCTCCGGAAACGGAAGTCGTTCCTCGTCTCCACTGGTAGGTAAGACCTGAGACTGCAGGGGTGCTCAATGTGCATGCATTCGCGCCCGGGCAATAGGACGTAGGTCCAGTAGCGGTAACCACTGGAACTGCAGGCACCGTAGCGTTGGTAATGGTAATCGCATTGGATGTGGCAGGGCTATTGGTAACACCTGCTAAATTGGAAGTCATCACACAAGTAATTACCTGACCGGCCGTCAAAGCAGATGAAGTGTAGGTCGGAGAATTCGTCCCTACATTGATCCCGTTCCTTTTCCATTGGTAGGAAGGGGCTGATCCACCGTTAGTGGGCGTAGCAGTAAAGGTGAGCGATGTTGCAGGACAAACCGGGAAAGTACGGTTACAACTGATGCTCACGCCAGCGGCCAGCGCAGAAGGGGAAGTGTAATTAAGTGCCGGGAACAAAACGTCTAGACCGATAGGATTGGCAGCAACAAAGTTCTGAGAGATGCCGGGGATAGGCGTTCCCAGCTGTACATTCAATTTGAAGGAGAAAACTCCATCGGTGGTGAATTGTGCAATCAGCACTTTGTTGTCGGGGGTGGGACCGGAAACACCACCCAATGCAGCCCAGGAGGCATTGAAGGTCGAAATGAGGTTGCCGAATTGACTGGTATTGTCGAATATGGCCAACTGGGCTGGTGTAAAACCAAGCAAAGTGGCGGAAGGAGGATTATTACCGGCCACCTGGTATAAGCCATCCTGAGACGTAAGGGGAATACCTGCACCCGGATCGGCATTGGCCAGTACACCGTCGGCGTTGATGACGGTAGTACCACCGGAAGCATTATCTTCCGCTTTCAGGATGCCGTAATTTCCCGTACAAGCGGCGCCTGCTGTCAACCAGCTGTCGAGCATTACTGTATTGAAGCGCGCATTGGTTTTACTATACGTAGGACTGGTGGATCCAAAGTCTTCATTATTGAAGAATGAGGTGGTTGTTTGAAAACGGAGTTCCTGATTGGCAACACCGTAGGCCGCCTGAAAGGTATAACCTGGCAATAAGTCAAGATAAATCCGGTAAGTGGTAGATCCTACCGGCAAAGCACCCACGCTGGCACTTGCATCTGCGGCATTGGAAACGTAATATTTTTCAACGATGACCGCTTCCAGACCATTTTGTTGAGCCATTGCAATATTGGCA
>CAZPCA010000138.1:0-6835 GCA_964584995.1 uncultured Bifidobacterium sp. | reverse complement strand
CACTTCAAGGCAGAAACAGTTTTTCCGCCTGCGCCACGCTCTCCGGCTTGCCTACGTCGATGAAGCGGTAGCCTTCCTGTTCGTGCCCTACAATGCGGTGTCCGGCAGCGAGGGAAAGATACATGTCCGTGAGTGAGAATTTTCCACGCTGGGGAATCAGGGTGAACACGGCAGTGCTGAATACCGCCACACAGTCGTAGGCTCTTGGCGAGAGTACCGCCTCCTTCACCGCAATCTTCTGCTCCCCGCTCTGGCTGTTCTCCCAGCCGCAAAGCCTTGACTCCGCATCGATGAGAAACCGACGACTGGAAGTACGTTTGCTGAGCGCAAGGGTTATGAGCGCCTCCTCACGGGCATGAAAATCGATGATGCGGTGCAAATCCAGATCGGTGAGAATATCCGCATTCAAGGTGATGAAGGCATCGCCATCGCTAAGCCACTCCTGCGCTTTCAGCAATCCCCCACCCGTCTCCAGCACCTCTGCCCGCTCATCGCTGATGATGATACGGCTGCCCCATCCCTGATGGCGCTCGACGGCCTCCACCACCTGATCGGCGAAATGGTGCACGTTGACGATGACATCCGTGATGCCGTACTGCTGCAGGTACTCCACATTGCGCTGCGAGAGGGATTTGCCGTGCACCGGCGCCAACGCCTTCGGATGCTTGTCCGTCCAGGGTTTGAAGCGCGTGCCCAGGCCCGCCGCAAAAATCATTGCTTTCATGCGCTGCTTATTGGACCCAGTTAGACTGATTGAGATGCCTGACAACAGTCTTCACCCCGTATTTGTTCCGCAAATGCCGGTTGACGGCTTCCGCAGCATACACACTCCGGTGCTGCCCGCCGGTACATCCGAAATTGATCTCGAGGTTTTCAAAACCACGTTTGAGGTAATCCTCCACGGAAATGTCGATGATATCGAAAACACTGTGCAGGAACGCTTCCATCTTGGTCTGCTGCTCGATGTAGTCCCTGACAGGCTTATCGAGGCCACTCTGCTTTTTGTACACCTCGATGCGACCGGGATTGAGGATTCCGCGACAGTCGAAGACATAACCACCGCCATTCCGTGTTTGGTCGACGGGATAACCGTTCTGCAGGTACGAAAAACTATGTATGCGCACCGTGAGCGGAGTATCTGCGCTGGCCTTAGAAATGGAAAACCGCTGCTGTATGCCTTCGGAAACGAGCTCCTGCAGCAAGGCATCGAACAGGGGCAGGCTGATGGCTAACTTGTGCACCGCGAGGAATGCCTGCAGATTCTGCAGGGCAAGGGGTATGCTGGACAGGAAATGAGCCTTGCGCTCAAACAGCCCTCTGAATCCGTAAGCCCCCAATACCTGCAACAGGCGGATGAGCACATAGCCGTTGTACTGGTTCACGAAGGCAGCACGGTTGATGGCCCGGCCCAGTTCGGCTTCGACGCATTGCATGT
This sequence comes from uncultured Bifidobacterium sp., assembly GCA_964584995.1. Lineage (GTDB taxonomy): Bacteria > Bacteroidota > Bacteroidia > AKYH767-A > OLB10 > JAJTFW01. The sequence goes on along the minus strand of CAZPCA010000138.1, from coordinate 5,400 downwards.
AGTACTCGAGCAGGCGCTGCTTCCAGTCGTCGGGCAAGCTGGCCTTGGCCTGCCACAACAGCGAAGCCACATCGTATTGCAAGGCACCCTTCATGCCGCCCTGGTAGTCGATGAAGCAAACATCTCCCTCCCTGACCATGATGTTGCGGCTCTGAAAATCGCGGAACATGAAATGTTTGTGATCGACGTGCGCCAGGTAGGTGCTCAAGGCATCGAACTCCTCGATGAGCTTCTCCTTGTCGTACGGAATACGCAGCGTATCGAGGAAATAGTATTTGAAATAAAGGAGATCAGCGCGTATGGCCTGCTGACCGAACTCCCTGCTGGTGATGCAACGTCCGTAATCCAGTACCTTGTCACCCTGGATCTGCAGATGCGCAAGTCGCCGGAGCGATGCCGCAAAAAGCCGATAGACATTCTCCGTATATCCTTCCTGCTCCAACACTTGAAGCAGCGAAGTATCACCGAGGTCCTGCTGCAGGTAGATGTCCTGCTCTGCATTTACCGCGAGGATGCCGGGTACCGGCACAGCGATTTCCTGAAAGCAACGGGTAAAATACAGGAAGGTATCGTTTTCGCGCTGGTGATGGCTAACGGTAGCGATACAGGTTTGCCCTGTTTCACCATGCACGCGGAAATAAGCGCGGTCACTTCCGCTCTGTGGAAGTTTTTCGATACGCGCTGCATGACCCCATCCGGCTTGCACCACCAATGCCTGTATGGATTCAGCAGCATTGTTCATGTCTGTAAAGGTAGGAAAAAACGAAGCTTAGGTCTGCAGCATCAGGTGAACAGCACGGGGGCCACAGCGGTACAACAGATGGTTCTTCCCACTTATTTGAGTACACAGAGCTTGCGGCTCGTCGTTCCGCGCTCCGTTGATACCAGCACGGTATAGATGCCATCGTGCAACACTGCGGCATCCAGGAAGAAGCGGTGTTGCCCTGCAGTGAGTACTCCCTCGTGCAGGGTTTGCACACATTTACCCTGCTGATCGAGCAGGCGTATCCGTACACGGCTGTGCACCTCCGCAGTAACAGGTATACAGGTGATGGCCTTCGCAGGGTTCGGAAAAATCTCTTCCACATTGACCTCAGCGTGGTCCTGCATACCGGTCGTTCCGGTCACATCGAACCACCAGAAACCGGAAGGTGCCGGCAGAGGTCTGACCTGGCTCTTCCCGCTGTTGGAAGTAGCAGCAATGTAATAGAAGATCCTTGTGCCGGCCGGCTGGGATGGAATAGCGCCGGTCCAGGTATTGGCAATACCGGAAAAACTCATGGGCAGCGACTGCCAGGGTTGTAGTGTATCGGTGGTCCAATAGAGCGTGGCAGAGCTGATGCCCGACCGATGCTGGATGCGCGCGTCTACGGTATAAGGGTTGACAGTATCGGTGGTGTTGCGCAGGCGCTGATGGCTGATCAGCAAGGGATCGCTTGTACCGACTTCCTTGGTGATACAATGCAGGGCTCCCAGCGCACCGATCATGCCCGAACAATTGATGGGGGCAATCACATAGCCCGGCAGGTTTTCGCGGTAAATACGCACTGCCGTACTGTCTTCGGGGATACCGTACACAGGCAGGATCACCGTGTTGTTGATAAAGGAGCTGTTGGTATAGGTGTAATAATCGCCGCCATTGTTCGGATAGAGATTGTTGTCATCGGGCATCGGAATGCGCACGACACGGTAGGGTGTACCGTAAACGGAAGTGAAATTGTTGAGCACATACAGCAGGTTGGCTTCGATCTGCGGACCATCCGCTACGCCGGGAGGATATTGTCCCATGAGGATGGTCTCCTCGTCGAGCAACTTCATGTGCATGTCGATGTGATGGATCACATCGTAGGGGAGGATGTTCATCTTGATGTAGCGGTCGATGCCCATGAAACGTCGCATGATGGAATCGATATCGGCCGCCGTATGGTTGATGCCGAAGCCGCCGGCAGGAGAATTCTCGGTCAGGATGAGGTTGGAGGAAAATCCTGTACCGAAACCGTCGGTCATGAAATTTCCACCCGTGTGCACCAGGTTGTCAGGTGCGGTAGCTGTTGCATAGAAGGGTGTACCGATGAGGTTGGAGATGACCTGCGGCACTGCATCGTCTTCGGGACGAGGCCTGTTGTAAATCCAGTCGATGGTGATGAGGGTATCCACATCGTTGGTGTAGGCGCTCCAGGGACCGTAATCACGGGACCAGACAGAATTGAGGGGTGCATTGAGTAAGGTCACGTTCACGGTATCCACACCGCCTGCTGCCAGGTAATTGGTGATGCTGTTCACATTGTCGGGCGACTCATACACCACGATGACCCGGCTCGATGCCTTGGCAGCGCGCACTATCTCCCGAAGGATGGAGGGATAGGATTTCCATCCCACGACCAGCGCCTGCAACTCTTCCCATTCGGCCATGGTACGCACAGGTCCTGCAGGCGGCACAGCAAGCGTGCCCGGATGTGCTGCTGCGCGGCTCTGCATGTATCCCGGCAGAAGCGGAAATTCTCCGGCACCCATTCGGTGTCCGTCCTGGGCTAGAGCGGCAGATACTGTCAAGAGTGCAAAGAGCAACAGAAAGTGATTTTTCATATGTATGGGAATTCAACGAAAATAAAAAAACCGCTTGTGGTCGCAAGCGGTTTTGTGTCATTTTTCAGCGAAACATCCGCCGCAATCCCGGCTGTACCTCTTTTCGCAGGAGGGCCATCTCTTCGTAGAGGTTGACCATCGACTGCACCTCCTCTACATCAAGCGGCTTACGGAGGATGTCCACAGAACCGACTTCGAATTCAGAAAGGGAGGGCAATTCGCTCTCATCCGCCGCAGTGACAAGAAGGACGGGTACACGGGCCGTTGCTGCGCGCTCTCTCAGTTTACGGATCACCTCGATGCCGGTCATGTCCCCCAGGCGGTAATCCAGCAGAATGAGGTCCATGTCTTCCAGCTCGGTCATGAGCAGAGTTTCCACACCACTCGTGGCATTGAGCAGCAGGCGGTGCGTGTCGCTCAGGATGCTCTCGAGTGCGAAGAGGTTTTCAGGACGGTCGTCGACCAATAGAATGACAGAAGAATGATGCATGGAGAATGTGTTGGATGGCATGGTATAAATATCCGGCGGTGGATTCCGATAAGGTAGCAATGAAGGGTTGAACCTTACAGAAGGGGGCCTTTATTTATACATCCACACCTTGATGATGGATATCAGCTGATCCACGTTCACGGGCTTGGTGAGGTAATCGGAAGCACCTGCCTCCATACAACGTTCACGGTCGCCGCTCATCGCTTTGGCTGTAACGGCAATCACCGGCAAATGTTTCCATTCCGGCTTTCTACGGATATGCTGAATGGCCTCTATACCGTTCATGTTGGGCATCATGATATCCATCAGCACCAGATCGAAAGGCCCGCTCTCATTGAGCTTTTCCAATGCCTCTACGCCGTCGTATGCGCAAATCACGTTCAATCCCTCCTGCTCGAGTATGCTGGTCAGCGAATAAATATTACGCATATCGTCATCGACCAGCAAAACGGTCTTTCCTTTTAAAACTGATTCCATCTTTTGATCTATGTCCTTCCTAACCGATTGTTTTTTTTCCACTCGCGCCAAAAACGTTTCTGTATCCGCCAATACTTTTCCATTGCTGGGATCAGGATGGAGCAGCTGATGCAGTTCCCCGTAAAAATGATCATCGCCGTTTTCGAGTAGCAGGGTCGGTATGTTTTTAAGGTTGATGTTTGCACGTATCTTCAGCAACCAACCTGCTTCGTGCGCTTGCTTGCCGAGGATGAATCCTGTATAATGATGCCGGGCTACCAGCTGTTCACATTCTTCCAGCGTCGCTGCACTGATTACTTCCAACTCTTTCTCATCCTCCTTTAACCTGGCCAACACCTTGCGCGATTCCGGATTTTCGGGACCCAGGAAGAGGATTTTCCGTGCTCCGTTTGCTGCCTGCAAGTTCCCGAACAAATCATCCAACTCCTGTCGGCCTGCGGGCTTATTGATATAGGAAGCTGCTCCGAGCTCAATGCCCAGCTGACGTTTGTCGATGGATGATATGATATGGACAGGAATATGCTTGAGTGCAGTATCTGCTTTTATCTGTTTGAGGATCGTCCAGCCATCCACCACCGGAAACCGTAAGTCAAGAATGATGGCCGTGGGATTGTACTCCCTTGCATAACGCATGCCCTGATCTACCTCGAGAGCAATTACCGCTTTGTATCCGAAACGGTGGCACTGGTTCATCAGCATACGGGCAAACACATAATCATCCTCGATGATCAGCACTGTTTTGTCGCCTGCACTTAGCTGATGACGATCGTCACGTATTTCATTCTCGAGGTAGGCGTTGGCTGATTGGAAGCCTGCATTTTCGCCGTCTGAGGATTGCTTATCACCGTCCGAATCTTTCGTATTGCCATTCATAGGCAGATACACGATGAACTTACTGCCTTTCCCCACTTCACTCTGCAGCACGATCTCGCCTCCCATCAAGGAGACCAGCTCACGACAGATGGCGAGACCCAAACCGGTTCCACCGAACTTACGACTGGTGGTTCCATCCGCTTGCTGAAAAGCTTCGAACACCTGTTTCTGATTTTCAACAGCGATTCCAATTCCGGAGTCCTGTACCGCGATAGCAATGACCTCTTTGGCCTGCAATAACTTCCTCTCTGAAAAAACAATATCCTGCGGTGCATTTTCAATGGACAAAACGACCCTTCCGTTTTCGGGCGTGAACTTGAATGCGTTAGAGAGCAGATTCTTCACTACCTGCTCGAGTCGCATCCTGTCCGTCGTCAAGGTCAGGTTCTCGTCCGCGATGGAAACAGTGAAGGCGATTTTCTTATCACTGGCGAATTCCTTAAACAGAAGGAGGACTTCATCGGCAATCGATTTCACTGTAAATGTATCCTGCTGCAGCTCGACTTTCCCGGCTTCTATTTTAGAGAGATCCAGGATATCATTGATCAGGGATAACAGATCGGTTCCGGATTTATGGATGATATGGGCATGCTGCACCTGCTTGTCATCGAGGTTGTGCTTTTTATTGTCAGACAGAAGCTTTGCCAGAATGAGAATACTGTTCAACGGGGTTCTCAATTCATGACTCATATTGGCCAGGAACGCTGATTTATACCTGTTGCTTTGCTCCAGCTGTTCTGCTTTGAACACCAGGTGCTGACGGGCGTCTTCGATTTCAACATTTTGCTGTTCGAGCAGATAGGCTTTCTCCTGCAACTCTGCATTCACCTGCTTCAGTTCATACTGTTGCTCCTTCAGTTCAACTTCGGATTTTTGCAAAAGCTGGGATTGCTTCGTCAGCTCATCGTTGATCTTACGCAGCTCTTGCTCCTGGTAGGCCAACTCCTCGGCCTGCTTACGCGATTCATCCAGCA
>CAZPCA010000137.1:0-6856 GCA_964584995.1 uncultured Bifidobacterium sp. | reverse complement strand
GATTTGAGTGCGAAATAGAAAAGCGAGTAAAATCAGCAAGGCGAATCCGGAATATACGAGCGCCGACTTCATTCGTAGCAGAAAAACAAGGTAGCATCCCAGAGCGGCTACAAGGCCCACCCATGCGGCTCGGGTGTACGACAATACGATAGCTACCAGCAAAACCACAGTGATACTGCCAGTCACTAAGCGCATCGTGGTTGATTTGCTTGTATCTGCTGTAAACCCGATCATCACCGGAATGAAGAAGCATATGACAGCCGCATAGGCCGTATGGTCATTGTAAAACGGTACCATTGCTGTATGGGCCGCTTCTTCCGAAAACCCCTCCGAAGCATGTCCGGCAATCGTGTAGCAGATGACCAGTAAAAGCGGAATGGTGTAATACCAAATGAATTTTTTAATACTTGATTTGTTGGATAACATGTCCAGAAACATAAAGTAAAAAAGGCCCGTGAAGCAGAATCTTGCGAGGGTGGATTTCACGGAAACCATAGGCATGGTACTGGTGAGTGTGGTAATCGTTTGCCAGGCCAGCTGTAGTAGCAGAAGTACGGTAACGGGATGCCTGATGATTTTAGGGTCGAAGCCGCCATCCTGGAATTTTTTCAGCACGAAAACGAGGAACAGTAAAAACATCAATGGTTCCGAAGGCAGACTAACACCAATCCCTATCGATGTTTGGGCAAGGTTCAGGGAAATTGGCGTAAGCAGGACGCTTAAGAAAAACAGAATGTCCAGCCTAAATACGAAATAACCCAGGAGCAATAGAAGTACAGGCAGGGCGGCAAAGAACCATAAACCATTTGCCAGGCCTATACCTATGGATATTCCAGCCAGTGACGTGAGTATCCAGAAAGTATTTCGCTGCGAACGATTGTTCGGAAGTAAAGCCTGCTTATCAGACATCAGGGACGGATAACTTGCTGCAGGCGGTTGCTGTAGTGCTCAAGATAAATGATCACCAGGAGCGCAGTGAAAAGCACACAAATGGTGAAGACCAACATGATCAAGGTCCGTTTAGGTGAGTCTTTCTTTTCCGGTGGAACAGCCTTGCTGATGGTATTGTGAAACTCCAGTTCCTTCTTGCTGTCAGAGAGGGCCTTCTCATAATTGAGTTTGTACTCGGCGTATTGTCCGCGTACTTTCCACAACATCTCTTTCAGGAAGATATAGTCACCACCATGCTCCTCAAGGTTTTTACGCGTCGTTTCCATACGGGCACTTGCTCCACCGGATGCAGCCGACCTGTAATATTCCCTGGAAAAGCCTTCTACCATGTTTTCAAAGTCTGTGATTCCGTACTGGGTTCGGATCGTTTTTATTTCTTTTTCCAGAGAATCGAGTTCCGACTTTTTTTCGACCATTTGATTATAAAAAATAGTCATGATCTCATGTGCCCTGATCCGTAAAAGACTGATGGCCTTCGCATCGGTGAAAGCAAGCAGGGAGTCACACATGGCAGCGGCTTTTTTCGGGTCTATATCCGTCACCGTGATTTCGATGGACTCGAATTCTGTTTTTGAAACGGAGATGTTTTCATCCAGTCGTTGCATCATTTCAAACCTTGGGGTCTTACCCGTGCTGTCGATTTCGTAATGATTGTATAAATCGAAAGCATCCACCAGTTTCATGCGCACGTCTTCAGATTCCAGCAGCTGGACCATTTGCTCCGTGGGAGTCTCCTTCGAATAGGTTTGTATGTTGACCGGATAGATAATCGTTTCCGCCTTGAAAAGAGGAGGCATGATCTGGGGCAAGGTGAAAATAAAGGACACCACAAGAGCAGCAATACCAGTGGTAATCAGTTGTTTTTTCCACTTCATCATTAATTGCAGAAGCCTGATGGAAGAAAGGTTGTCCCCGGTTGTGTTCATGATTTGATTTTTAATAGGAAACGCGAAATCAAAGGAAAGCAGATTAACAAGTGTAAATAGGTAGTTATCAGCGTATTTAATGATTCGCGACAATTCAATTGGTCGGATAAGCTTCAACTGAAGCGCCAAAAGGAGGCAAACGACTCCGGTGAGCAGAACATTCCAGATAAAGTAGAGGCCTGATTGGGCACTCAGGCTGAAGGCAGCGAAAGAGGCAAGTGTGAAAATTGCATACTTAACAAGAAGTAACCAGCGGAACCGAAAGTTGAATACCCGGTGAGCGAGGTAGATCTGTGCTCCGGCAGTAAGCGTCTGAGTAATCAGACTGGCATAGGCAGCTCCCTGTGCCTTGAACTCCGGTATCAATAAGGCGTTGAGCAAAAGATTCATGGACATGCCAGCCAGGGCGATTTGGTTTAAATACCGCAGGTTGCCATTTGCCGTTAGCAGTGTGCCAAAAATGTAAACCGAGCTGATTGCCAAAAAGCAATTGATGATGAGCATGAAAACGGCAGAGCTCTCCTCCACGTGATGATCATACAACAAGCTCATGAGTTCCCGGCTGTAAGATACTCCGGCCGCCATCACCAATATAGCCGGTACTGCGATGAAGGAAAAAGACAGTTCTGCCAGTTCCTCGATGGGCTTTTGCTGTTTTATCATCTGTGCGAACATGGGTAATAGGAGCCCTGAAAAGAGGTAAGCGATCATGTTTGCGGAATCGAGTAAACGGTAAGCCTGAGCGTAAATTCCTGCCTGCTCAGGACCATCCGGTAACATCCGCTCAATCATTACGGAATCAATACGGTTGTAGAATGTCATCAGCAGGATGAGAATAGCGAAGGGGTAGCTTTGCTTCAGGATGACGGCAAAGAATCGAAAATCCCATTTCAGGGAAATCTTGCGGGCTTTGGAGGCGAGAATGAGAAAGGTGAAAATGGCGGTGATGACGTATGCGATGGTTTGAGTCCAGATGAACCATTCGATACGGAAGGGGATGGAGGTCAAATTCCCCCACAGCAATACGCCGCAGAGCACAATCATGATAAGTCGGTCAAGTACAGAGATGGTACTGTCGATGCGGAATAAATGAAGTCCGGCGAGGTTGCTCCTAAGGTAAAGTATGAAAGATATCAGCGCCTGATTGAGCAAGAGGACCCAGAGCATCTGCAATTCGTTGCCCCTGTAGCCAACTGCATAGGCTATGGTGAAGCTAACCAGAAAATAAACAAAGCCAAGAAAGAGACGAAGCATGAGAATGCCCGAAAGGTGTTTCTGCAGCAAGTGGTTGTGCTGTGCGATGTTGCGGTTGTTGAAGTTGGTGATGCCAACGTCCAGCAATATGTTGAAGAGGAATGAGAAGTTGAATAATGCTGCATAAAGACCATACGAAGCAGCTCCGACTGTGTTCTGAACTGCCCGGTCGATGCCCAGGATCCAGAATGGTTTAATCAGCAAGTTCAGAAAAAGCAGGAACGCCAGATTGGTGACAAATTTCTTGTGCATGTCTTGATTAGCTGGCAAATTTAACGGATTTTAGAGGGCGCAGACCTAAAACATGCTAAAAGGTGATTTTTTGGAACATGTCCTGGAGGCCGGTGTCGATGAGGCCGGTAGGGGATGCCTGGCAGGACCGGTGGTGGCTGCAGCAGTCATGCTGAAGCCCGATACGCATTTTGCATGGTATGAGGTGCTCAACGATTCCAAAAAATTACCGGAGAGTTTGCGGGAGAATCTTCGGTTGCTGATAGAACAGGATGCACTCACTTGGGGTGTCAGCATGGTGATGCCTGCGGAAATCGATCACATCAACATTCTCAATGCCACTTTCAAGGCTATGCGCGAAGCAATCGGTAAATTATCGCCCGCGCCGGAGCACCTGCTGATCGATGGCAACCGCTTTCCGGGTTTTCCCGGCATAAAGCACACCTGCAAGGTCAAGGGAGATGCCACTTTCCGTTCCATCGCGGCGGCTTCCATTCTGGCGAAGACCTACCGCGATGCCTATATGCGAAAACTCCATCTGGAATTTCCACAGTACCATTGGGACCGTAACAAGGCCTATGGAACTGCATCACATGTCCAGGCTATCAAAACGTACGGCTATACTCCGCACCATAGAAAAAGTTTTCAGCTTAAGGAATTACAGATGTCTTTGTTCTGAGTGAAACGCTTCAGCGAACTACAATGTATTTGAACCTGGCTACGATCCGGTGTTCGGGTTCCGAAAAGCGAACGGAGCCTTTGGGTTGTTCTTCGTTTTCAAAATACCATTCTTCGGTTTCTTTCAATGTCGGATTCGTTCCGCCCGGTTCGTAGACCCATAATTCGGAGAAGGATTTGTGCCGATTTTGATAGCGAAACCTGTAAGTGACACAATTGTCGACACTGTAACACGTAGAATTACTGATTTCAAGACCTGAGTCGTCGTGTTGAATGAGTTGACGCGTACTGGCTACCGAATCGCTCCTGAAATACCAGTCAATCTGCCAGGTGTTTTCCCTGTCCTCTCGTTTGTCCCTTTTAAAAAGATAGAGCAATTTACCGCTGCTGTCCAACAGGCTATCTTGTCTCCATTCGCCTTTTGTGTCCAGAACGATCTTGTTTTGCTTCTGCAATTGCTCTTGCTCATCAAAATGCTCTTTGAGAACAAGCTTCCCGGCATCATTGTAGGTGTACCGGATTATTCCGGATGCCTGGCCCTTCTTTGTTTTTTCGACAAGTTGCCCGTGCTGGTTGTATTTCTCCAGGGAAAGCGTGTCGCAAAGGCGCATCGAACTATCGCAACTTAAGGTGATGAGGGTGTATTGCGCGCTGGCGGACGTTATGTGGGTAAGGAGGAAAAATAATATCAGAGATGCTGTACGCAATCGATCATTCATCATGTTTGAACTTCTGCTGATAGGCGGCGTTCATAAGGTCGTGGGTTTCAGAAAGGGGCAATTCCACGGTGCGGACTTCACTCTGATTGTTGGGCAATAAGCGGACGTAGACGGCCAGCAATTCAATATGCGTGAACAACATGCCGCAGAATTGTAATCTATCACCTGCTTTCAACATATCTTCTTCATAAGTGTTTTCATATTCACTTCTGATCATTTCAATGATCGAATTCCTTTTTTCGGCAGGGAAGAGCGTGTTTACGTCCAGCAATATGTCTTTCTCCACATCCACACTGAAACAATATACCAGCTGTTGTTCAGCAGTCTCACTTCTGCCTTCAAGAATGGATTGCTTTTCTACCATCCAGTCATTTCTGACAATAACACTCAGGATGTTATTTTCATTGAAAACAACCGAGTAATACAGTTCTCGGCTCTCTGTTGAACTGATGCCATCGGCACAGCCTTCAATGCCTTTCTTGTCCTCTTCCCAGCTTCGTATAGGATAAGTGATCTCGGCATTGATGTCTTTCAAAACGACTTCAGAGATGCGGTATATGCTGTCGTTGATTTGTCTGAAAACGGATTTGCCGGGCAAGACATCAAAGTAGGGGATGCTGACATGGAATTCCTGATTCACACAACGGGTGTTGTCGAAACAGCTGATTTCCTTCCTGAGCTCAACAAATCCCTGCTGAGCAAAAATGGACATTGGACTTAGTGCAAACAGTAAAACGATTTTCTTTAGCATGTTGCTGCGCTTGCGAGGGATGGTTACAATAGTAAAAATAGGGATTTTCAGTATTAACCAAAGGTCGGTGAAACTTTTGCCGGAGCTAAGTTCGGACAGTGCCAAAAAAAGGGCTATCGGAAACGATAGCCCTTTTAGCATGAATGCGAAAACTGTTTTTTAACGCTGGATATTCAATTTGGCGTTTTGCACCTCGCCGTTGCTCTCCAAACGTACCAGGTATTGTCCGGTTGACAGGTTGCTCACATTGACTGTGCGCTGATTTACACCTTCAAGGTCTTCAAACCTCTCAGTGGTTACAAGCTGACCTGCCAAATTCAGGATTTGCAAAGTGCTTACACCACCTTGTGCTGAAACATACTGGATGGTGAAATCATTGACTGCAGGATTCGGGAAGATCTGAGAGATGAATACCTGCATTTCGCTGCTGTTTTCAGCAAAACGAACTGCACTTTCTGAAATGTTGGAGGGATCTGCCGGAATGTTGACCAGACCGGGAGAAATTCCAAACAGGTTGCAGATGATCGGTCCGAATACCAGGTAAGGTGCGCCTGTTACATCAAGAGAGGCACAGATGGAGCCGCCGCCCTGTACGAGCAGGCCGTTCACATCAAAACCTGTTGTTACGCCTGGAACAACGATGCTCAGGTCGAGGGTGGCAGGATTATACACCAAGGTGTGGATGCGGTACAATCCGGTTTGCGTCACAGTGAAGACCGGTGTTGCAGAGGCCTGTTGAATCACCAGGTTTTGGCCACGGGTAAGTACATAGATGACCTGGTAGCCTGAAGGGACAACACTGTTGCCTTGCGGAATACCGGCAAGTTCAGCGGAGCCGTTGGACAGGCAATTAATGAACTGGTCGGGTGCGATTGTACCTGCATCAGGAGCTGCTACATTGAAGGCAGCACCGGCTACGTCAAGAGAAGCACAGATGGAGCCGCCGCCCTGTACGAGCAGACCATTCACGTCAAAACCTGTAGTTACGCCGGGAACAACGATGCTCAGGTCAAGGGTAGCAGGATCATACACCAGTGTGTGGATGGTGTAGGTGCCGGCAGCAGTGACGTTGAAAGAAGGCGTAGCGCTTACTTGTTCGATAACAAGACCCGTTCCGGATGTCAAAACATAGAGTACAGAATAACCTGCAGGGACATTGATGTTGCCGTCAGGAGTGGCAGAGAGAGCGCCACCGTTTCCGCAGATGTTGGCGTTCACCGCAGTGAGGGTGCCTGCATCGGGATTGGTTACGTTGAAGGCAGCACCGGCTACGTCAAGAGAAGCACAGATAGAGCCGCCGCCCTGTACGAGCAGACCATTCACGTCAAAACCTGTAGTTACGCCGG
>CAZPCA010000136.1:5078-6985 GCA_964584995.1 uncultured Bifidobacterium sp. | reverse complement strand
CTGCTTCCTCGCTCACTTCACGCATGCGGTTATAGGTTTCCGTTTGCACAAGGCTCCATATTCCCCAGGAGTTCTCGGCAGCCGGCAAAGGATTTTTTTTCAGCCATGTACCACAGGCATAGCGGAAGAAATCATCACCGGGCTTTACGGTGGTATCCATATTTGCAGTGAGGGGATCCGCAACGTGTCCGCCCGGCACAGGAGGCCTGCCACAGCCGGTCAGCAGGAGAGCCCAAAGAAGGAGATAGCGTAGTTCTTTCTTTTTCATAGCATCAAAAGTAATGATTCGGTTTATGCGCCAAGTTGCTGCAGTGCCTGGACCAATCCTTCCAGGGGTGCTTCACATACATGGTTCCTGCAGATGTAAATCTTTGTTCGGTCTGTGTGGTGACGATTGCTGAGCAGCGGTGTATCGGACGAAGCATGCGCAACAGCCAAGAGGCTAAGCGGCAAATAAGCGGCCCTCAATTCCGTCTGCCAGGCCCTGGCTTCAGGACCGCTGACCACCACTTCACTGCCGTATTCGAGTTCAAGCCATACCCGCGCCCAGCGGCTGTACCAGGGCACGGACTTCACCGTGTCTTCTTTCAGCGCTTGCAGCATCCGCCGGCAACGCTGCTCCGCGGCGGTATCGCCGAAGATACGCGCCATACGTAAAAAATTATGCGCCATCACGGCATTCGCAGAGGGAATTACATTGTCCTGCACCTCCTGTTTACGGGCAAAGAGAGACTCGGCATTTGAAGAGGTATACCAGCACAGGCCGGTATCAGCAGCGCTGAACTCGCGCTCGACGGTATGCAACAAATCCACGGCCAGCTGCAGGTCTTCTTCTGCTCCCGTGCAGGACCACAGTTGCAGGAACGCCTCAATCATGCAAGCGTAATCGTCCAGAAAACCGAGGACTTCGCTGTGCACGCAGTGTGTCCTGGCCGTGGCATGGTGGATGAGCTGCCCTGCATCTTTCACGAATACACGGCGTATCGCCTGCGCAAGCTGCTGTGCATAGTCTTGCAGCGTATCGTCCTTCAGTGCTCCGGCGGCATCCAATAGTCCGGTCAGGAGCAAGGCATTCCAACTGCAGAGGAATTTATCGTCGACACCCGGAGGGACGCGCTTTGAACGGGCCGTCAGCAATAAATGACGGATGCTTTCGCAACGGGCCTGAAAGGCTTGCAGGGAGATTCCGTAAGCTTCCGCCCACTCTTCATCCGACTTTTTACGCAGCGGAATATAAAGATCATGTTCCCAGTAGCCCTCCTCTCGGATGTGGAAATAATCGCGTCCGAGCACGAAATCTTCTCCCAGTAGCGATTGCAATTCGTCGGGGTTCCAGCAGTAGTACTTGCCCTCCACGCCTTCGCTATCGGCATCCAGTGCCGAAAAATACACCCCGCCTGCGCCCAACATATCGCGCCGCAGCCAGTCGATGGTATGGCGAAGGATGAAGGCATATTCAGCGTCACCTGTGCGACGGTAGGCATCGGCATAGAGTGAAAGTAACAGCGCATTGTCGTACAGCATTTTCTCGAAATGCGGCACCTTCCAGTACAGGTCTGTGCTGTAGCGGGCGAATCCTCCGCCTACCTGGTCGTAGATTCCACCACGACCCATCATCAGCAAGGTATGATGCACGTGTGCTTCCGCTGCAGCATCGTCGCATTGCACTGCCGCAGCCAGCAAATAGCGGTAACTATCGGGCAAAGGGAATTTCGGTGCACGCAGGGGGCCTCCGTTTTCCCTGTCCCATCCCGACGACCATGCCTGCAGCATGGCAGCATGATCCGGGTATACATTTGCATCTGAGGAAACAGGCAGCACAGGAACTTGTCCGAGCTTACGCACACCTTCTGCAAGTTCTGCTGCATACATTTCGCAGCGTGCTGCATCTTCGCGGAACATCGCCG
>CAZPCA010000136.1:0-5054 GCA_964584995.1 uncultured Bifidobacterium sp. | reverse complement strand
CATCCATTGTTCTTTCGGGAAATAAGTGCCACCGTAGACAGGGCGCTGGTCGGGCAGTGCGATCACGTTCAGGGGCCATCCGCCTCGTCCGGTCATCAGCTGCACCGCGTCCATGTATACCTGATCCAGATCGGGCCGCTCCTCGCGGTCGACCTTGATGCAAACGAAAGATTTATTCATGACCGCAGCCACCTCCTCGTCTTCGAAACTCTCGCGTTCCATGACGTGGCACCAGTGACATGCAGAATACCCTATACTGACGAGCAATAACTTATTCTCGTTGCGCGCCTTCTCCAGTGCCGCCTCTCCCCAGGGATACCATTGCACCGGATTGTAGGCATGCTGGAGCAGATACGGCGAGGTACTGCCGATGAGTGCATTCGGAACGCGGGGCTGGTCGGAGGAGTACACGGTTGCAGGTGAGAAAATACTACAGGTCCTTTTTCTTACGCCACAAAAACATGAATCCGACACCGAGGATAATCCCGAGGGAGAATACCATGTTGGTGAGCAAGGTATGAGTATCCTGCTGTGTCAGTCCTGCGTCGCCGCGCCTTGCCTTGTACAGCAGGTACGAAAGGAAAGAACCCGCCGTAACGGAAATCACTACAATCACTACTCTTCGTACTGGCGTCATGGTTATATCGTATTCAATGGATAGACAGGTATGTGCAGTGCATCCAGTGCTTATCAGGCGACCGTCAGCAGGTAATAATTCTTCTTGCCCTTTTGCACAAGTATGAATTTGCCGCGCAGCAGGCCATCGCCATTCACTGTCATTGCGGGATCGGTCAGCTTTACCTTGTTGAGGCTTATACCACCGCTCTGCAGGAGCTTCCGGGCCTCTCCCCGTGAGGGGAAGATGCCGGTGATGTCCGCCAGCAATTCCAGCACGGGAATGCCGGCCTCCACCTGCGTACGAGCAAGGGTCACCTGCGGTACGCCTTCAAACACACTCAGCAGGGTGTCTTCGTCGAGCTTCGTCAGCGCTTCTGTCGGTGCGTTACCGAACAAAATCTCCGATGCCTCCACTGCAGCCGTATATTCTTCCCGGCTATGGACACGCACGGTCACCTCTTCGGCAATGCGTTTTTGAAGCAGGCGAAGGTGCGGAGCCTGCTGGTGCTCTTTTTCCAATCCCTCTACTTCTTCACGGCCGAGTGTGGTGAATATGCGGATGTAATTGCTGCTGTCTTCGTCAGAGCTGTTCAGCCAGAACTGGTAGAAGCGGTATGGTGAGGTCTTGGCCGGGTCGAGCCATACATTGCCGCTCTCCGTCTTGCCAAACTTGGTTCCGTCGGCTTTCCGGATCAGCGGGGTAGTCAACGCGAAGGCCTCGCCTCCGTCCATGCGTCGGATCAATTCCGTACCCGTGGTGATATTGCCCCATTGGTCGGATCCGCCCATTTGCAATTCAAGCCCATGATGTTTCCAGAGATAATAAAAATCATAGCCCTGTACGAGCTGGTAGCTGAATTCCGTGAACGACAATCCTGTTTCCAGGCGACGCTGCACACTGTCTTTGGCCATCATGTAATTGACGGTGATGTGCTTGCCCACATCGCGGATGAAATCCAGGAAGGTGAATTTCCTGAACCAATCGTAGTTGTTCACTATCATGGCCTGGTTGGGTCCAGGTGTGAAATCGAGGAATTTCTCCAGTTGCTTTTGCTGCCCTTCCAGATTCGCCCTGAGCACCTCCTCGGTCAGCAGGTTGCGCTCGGCGGATTTACCCGATGGGTCACCCACCATGCCGGTAGCTCCGCCCACCAGGGCCACGGGTTGATGGCCGGCACGCTGGAAGTGTAGCAAGGTCATAACCTGCACGAGATTGCCTACACCCAGCGAATCGGAGGTGGGATCGAAGCCGATATAACCTCTCACCCTTTTGGATGCCAGCAATTCCTCGGTGCCAGGCATGATGTCCTGTAACATGCGGCGCCATCGCAGCTCTTCTACAAAATTGATTGTACCCTTGGTTGGTCCGGCCGACATATCCGATGCAGTGAAATGAATGTCCGCAAATTTAATGATTCAGGGCAAACGCCGGGACCTCTCTTCCACCCTGAGCCGGAGTGAATGTAGTACTTTCGCACTATGATTCTCGTAACCGGTGCCACCGGCATGATCGGCGCCCGCCTTCTGTACGACCTTGTCTCACGCGGCGAAAGTGCAAGGGCCATCCGCAGGGGAAGCGGAGAAGGTGTTTTTGCCATTTACACGCGGGAGCATCCTGAACTCAGGGAACGCGTGGAATGGGTGCAGGCAGACCTGGACGATATCGTCGGACTGGAAGAAGCCCTTGACGGCGTGGACACTGTCTTTCACAGCGCCGGAATGATCTCCTTCGATCCGCGCACTGAAAAGGAGATGTGGGTCACCAATGTGCTTGGCACGACCCATCTTGTCGATCTCTGTCTCGCAAAGCCAGGATTTCGGTACTTCGCGCACGTTAGTTCCGTAGCCACCCTCGGCAGACACAGCCAGTCGGCCCTGATGGATGAGAACAGCCACTGGGATCCGGCGGCACACCCTTCACGTTATGCCGTGAGCAAATACGCTGCGGAACGGGAGGTCTGGAGAGGGATCGCCGAAGGCTTGCCCGCGGTGATGGTGAATCCATCCATTGTGCTCGGACCCGGTGATTTCAGCAAAGGCAGTGCCGCCCTGTTTCGCAAGGTGAAAAACGGATTCCCGTTCTTCACAGATGGCGTAAGCGGGTTTGTGGATGTACGCGATGTCAGTGCTGCGCTCCTGTTCCTGTACGACAAGCAGGTCACCGGCGAACGATTTATTTTGAATGGGGAAAACCTGAGTTTTCAGGACTTATTCCGGCAGATGGCGGATAATATGTCGGTGAAAGCGCCTTCTATCAGGACACTACCCTGGATGTCGGGCATGCTATGGCCGCTGGAAAAACTACGCAGCATGATCACCGGAACACCTCCCTTTATCACCCGAGAAACAGCGAGGTCGGCACACAGTCACTTCGCTTACAGCGCTCAAAAAATCGAACAACTCGGATTCTGCTTCCGGTCCGTGGGGGACTGCATCCGGCACACGGTTCCCTATCTGTCCGCCTGAGGCACCGGCGCAGCAGCCTTCATCAAGGCCTTCTTCCTTTCATCGGGAGAGTAGCCGGTGAAAAAATTCAGCCATATCGCCCTTGAGGTCCTGAACGTATAGGGAGCCAACAGCGCCAACACCAGCGTAAGCACAATCAAAAAAAACAGGGTGCCGAGGTCCCGGGTAAGGTACCAGTGGAGCAGAAAAACGATGATTGACAATCCTACGGTCGCCGCATAACTCACGTACATCGCTCCGTAGTAATAGCCCGGCTCCGGCTCGAAATTAAGGCCGCAGGCGGGACAGTGGCTGTGCATGTTGGCTGTCTCCCGAAGATGGTAGGGATTTTTATCTGGATACATGTCACCTTCCAGGCATCGGGGACATTTATGCAGCAGGGAACTTTTCACTTTAGCGATCAGCATACTTCCAAATTTCTTCTGCAAAGTTCCTTGATTGACGCATGCAAGTCAGCGATAAAAAACGCTCGCACGTATGATAAACATCATGAAAGGGTATCCGCCGTACAACTTACTTGGAAAGCACCCAGGCACTTTTCACGAAAGTGAGCTTGATTTCGTTCAATTGCTTTTCTACTTCACGGCGGTCGGTTCCGGAATAAAGGCTTACGACAAACATACCTTTATCATTTTTTCCAATCACAGATGCGGGAAATCCGAGCAGATCGGCTTCCGCCACCAGTTTGCGGGCGTTCTCCTCCGATTTAAAGCAACCGCCAACAATGTGCAGCATACCGGCGGTATTTTCAGCGATTTCCTTGACGACAGGTGCCGGGTTGACCGCTTCTACAGCAGTGGAATCAACAGCCGCTATTTCATTGGTCGTCGGCGTTGTAATGCTTGCAACAGGCTCCTCCTGTACGGAGGGGGGCAGTACATGGTCAGAAAGCGAGGACTTATCTTCGACAGGGAACCCTACCGGTTCGTCCTCCTTGATGCCCGAATAATTGATCTCAGCACCACGGTAAATCTCTTTAAGGGGTATAATTTCTGCCAAGCCCGAGTTGACGCGCTTGATGATGTTCGGATTGAACAACAAAATAGCAAGAATGGCAGCAACGGGCACCAACTCTACCAGGCGCCACAGCTGACGAGGATTTTTTTCTTTCTGACCAGCACCCATTTTGCGGACCTTAGAACCTGCCGTATCTCTACGGATTGCAGGTGAATGAATACTTACCAGACCAAAAGCGTCCGTTCTGTAGTTCACTGTCTGATCCGGTTCGAACTGGATGCGGTTTTCCGCATCGAAACTGAGCACACCGATACTCTCTATCCATACCTGATCGCCCTGCCCCAATTTCGCCAACACATCTTCCGTATACAAGCGTATGGCGTTCAGTGCTTCTGCGTAATTGGCACCGGACCTGCGTGAAACGTAATTGGCCAGCAGACCATCGTTGGTACGCAAGCTGGCATTGAAAGCAATGCGTCGGGACGGAGGCGTGAAAGTATGTTGAGACGGATTCAGAAAAGCAGACCGCGTGTTGGCCACAAATCCACCAAGCCCGGGAATGATTACGCAATCACTTCCGTAGAGCAGTTCGCTTATGTAAAGTCCTATGTTCACGCTTCTGGTAAAGGAATGCTAAATTAACAAAAAGAAGGATGCGCGAAACATCATTCAATTAAAAAATTGATATTCAATGATTAAAGAAACAACCTTATTAACAATTCCAATTAATGTCTCTCCCCGCTTAGCTTTGAAAATGCGAGGGGATTGGCCGTAACCGCGTCGAATTCGGCCCTTCGGGTGTAAATATCAATCGCCAGGTAGATGGCTTCCCGGATGGATGCTTCCGAGGCGATTCCCTTTCCGGCGATGTCATAGGCGGTTCCATGATCGGGAGAAGTACGCACAACGGGAAGTCCGGCAGTGAAGTTGACCCCACTTTCGAAAGCAAGCGTTTTGAATGGTATCAGGCCCTGATCGTGGTACATGGCCAATACGGCATCGAATTTCGTATG
>CAZPCA010000135.1:4016-7014 GCA_964584995.1 uncultured Bifidobacterium sp. | reverse complement strand
GTCCAGAACTCCTCGCTTTTATCGTCGATTTCTTTTTGTGGGTCGAGCACCAGGTGGTTGAAGTCGATGAGACTGGTGATACTATTTCGTTGGGAGGCATCCAGCATCTGTTCAGACAAGAGCAATTCATCGTAAAAGCACTTCTTCGGATCGCCCTTTTCCCGTTTGCAACGTATGGAAGGCTTGACCTGAATGCGGACAAAATTCACTCCTACGGATGCGAGGTAGTCAATGTCCTCCGGTGTCGAGTTCTCAGACTGTATGCAAATTCCCCGCCAGGGCCAGTTTTTCGGTAGTTCTTTGGCGTTAGATGGCACAACAACAGGTGCCTCCTTTTTGTTAGGCTCTTCCTGCGCTACCGTATGCTGCCTGCTGCATACCATCGGTACGAGCAGGAACAGTAGAAAGCTGAACAATCTGATTTCCTGGTTATGTCTCATGATGCATGACGATATTGCAAAGTAATACATTCTACTGCAATTCCGACCATCTTCAAACGTTGGATTTCAAGATCGAAAAAAATGCTCAGCGGGCTCCGAATCTCTTGAGGAGATAATTCCATCTCCCGCGTGTGCGCCCCCAGTTGAGGAGCAGGGCAAGCAGTCCTTTAACCGGCAGCAATAGGGCCAGGTGCAGGCGGTCTGCGGTTTTTCCCTGCACACCCGAGATGATATACCCCAGCTCTTGCATGATGCGGGCATTGGCTTCTTCGCAAATGGCTATTTCCGCATGGCTCAACCCGCCTTTATTCCAGGAACCACTGCGTGCAGGATCTATACCGAGCTGTGTGGGGTCATCTTTTCGCATGGAAGAACCCACCTGCGGTACCTTCAGCATTTCAGCTTCAAAGGAAATTCCAAGGTGTGTGCATATGCCACGCAAGGTGTTTTCAGGGTCTTGAATCAGGGTTTCGAAGTGTACCGTGGTGATACGGGGATCGACGATGGACAGCCCAGCACGTACTGCGTTGTTCCACAAGCGTGAGATCAGCACCGGATGATAGTTGGCCCAGAAACGCAGCATCTCTTTTCGTTTGACATATCCTCCGCCGAGCTGACGTCTCCTGAACCGGTTTTTCTGTGAAAGCAACACATCGCGGGGGTCGCGCACAATATGTATGATACGGGCGGCAGGGAATTTCTGCAGGATTTGTGATAGCTTGAATACATTGCCGGGTAAATCTTCGCTGGGGATCTCCTTTCCGATACGCTTTACTTCATCGTGGACAAATGCGGCATACACATCCCAGGCGTCCATGCCCAAAATGAAGTGTTTTTCGCACAGTGCTTCAGCTTTTTCTGTGTATGCATCCGGAGTGCGTGTCGCATGGAATTTTCGTTCATTGACATCGAGCAACCAGCAAAACATCCGGCGGACTTCTTCCCGGCTACGCTCCTTCAGCTCCTCTCCGTGGGGTACACAAGGACCGAAAAGATGCAGCTCCGGAAACTTGTGTACACGGCTGTGCTTTCCGAGCATTCTTCCCAGCATGGTCGTGCCGGACCGGCTGTTACCAACCACGAAGAAGATAGGTTTGTCGCTTTCTGGTGTGGACATGAGAGGGATGCTTAATGTGATGGGCCTGCTGCACTTTCCTGTTCTTTCTTCACAAAGCGATAGTAATAGATGATGGCGAAGAAAACGGAGGGTAGCCCCATGAATTTGATGTTGGAGGCAGCGGTGATCATGTCAAGGAAGATGAAAATCATTCCGTATTGACAGGTGGTGAGCAGCATGTTATGGTTCTTACGCAATTTGCCCGACCACTTCAATGCATAGATAAAGGGAATATAAAAGATGAGGGTGCCGAAAATGCCGTATACAAAAAGATTGCCGAGTATTCCCACGTCGGATGCGTAGAAGTATCCGAAGAAACCTGAGAAGCCTCCCTTGAATTGCGCACTTACAAATCCGTTGCCGAACCAGGGGTGTTCGGCAAAGCCTCTTAGTGCGATGGCACTCTCAGCCAGACGCATGCTCGTGGAATATTCGCTCGTTGTTCCTCCGGTGACAATGGTGGAGGCATTGGAAAAAATGGTGATGTAATGTGTGATGAGGTCGGGTTTTACCAGCATCGTTAGTCCCAGCGCAAAGACGATGAGCAATCCTCCCCACGCTGCATAGATGACTTTGCGGCTGAGCGATACGTTCCGCATGAAGTAAATGAAGACGGTGATGCTGATCATCAGCAGTTGTGAACGGTCCTGGATATAAACCAGGAAATACACTGCGCCGAGTAAAAGCGGAAGCAGGAACCTGTAAGTGTTTTGATGGAGTATTTTGAATACGGAGTAGAGGATGACCGTAGCCACGACATCACTCGGGAATTCATAGTGCCATCCTTTGTTGAGGCTGAATTCGACGAATTCGGTTCCGTTGAATTTCTGAGGGTCGATGAAAACACTGAAGAAAAGCATGATGCCCATGATGACGAAAAGTGCAGTGATGAAGCGTTTTTTCAGCCTGTCCTCACTGATCCAGTTTTTCTTGAGTGCGATGAGCAGAAAGTAGCCTGCAAAGATGATGAAGTGCTGTCGCTGGGCAAGTAAGCCCATCAGATAGGGTTGATGGAATTCACGGTTGGCCTGCCAGGCGGTGATGAACGGTAAGAGAAACAGCGGAAACAGCAGCAGTTGCAGGTAATTACTCTTGCCTTTGCTCCATCCTATAATCATTTCCCGAAGGGATACGAGCATGGTGATCATCACCACACAGATGAACAGCGCCTCGAATATGCCCGAGGGGAAACGTGCAAGCACCCGAAAGCTGAGAATGAAAAACATCACCCACAACGCTGGGGTGAGGATTTTTCTTTTCGACAGGGCAAAAATACGGGCGGTTTCCATGGTTTTAGGAGGGTAGCCAATGATGGACCGGCAGACCGGTGATACGCATGAGTTCTTTCACGTCGTCTGCATAATAAGCATATAGCTCACGGGCAAACGGCTGTTCCAGCACGGGCAGGTGCTAATCGCAATCAGTGTCGGTAAATCGTCGA
>CAZPCA010000135.1:0-4006 GCA_964584995.1 uncultured Bifidobacterium sp. | reverse complement strand
GTTTTTTTTGCTCAGGAAGGCTGATTTGATATTGCTGCGCAACGATTCGCTCACTACTGCATTCATCAGGTTGCGCAACCACTGGACCTGATAGATCTTGCGCAGCAAAGGGTTGGATGCTGCTCCGCTTACATTTTGTTGTTCTATGCCTGACGCTGCCAACTGTGGATCAATCCCTAAAAAGCCGCACAAGGAGGAGAGTGTTTGGGCCGGCTGCCGGTAGAGCTCCTCCTGCAACATCAGTAGGACTTGGTCTTTTGGAAAGACAGCCAGATAACGTTTTACTTGTTCCGCGTAATTGCTCAGCAGAAAGTATTGCTGGAAATACATTGCAGTGGCAGAGTCGCCTGGCCCACGACGATAAATTGTTTCGAACGGCATATCCACCAGGCCGATGCTGTAATCCATCTGGTAGTGCGAAAAGGCGCGTTGAACCGGATCGCGCAGCACCATGATGATCTTTGCTGTCGGATCGAACGCATGTATTTTTTCTGCCGTACCTGGATAATAGAGATACGAGACAGATGCCTCGCCTGCGATGTTGCTGCCTGATTTCGGGTGAAACAGCTGCAGGTACTCTTGTTCTGTTACCGCATTCTTTTTTTTGTAATACAGGTCTTGTGCAGCGATGGCAGCCGCAGTAAAATAGTTTGGCTCCTTGTCGCTGCTCATGCAAACCTGCGGATGTTTTTCGAGGTAGGCGTGCAATGCGGTGGTCCCTGCTTTGGGAGCTCCCACGATAAAAAAGGAAGGACGAATGCTTACCATGTCATTTCAGCCAGTGACGGAGGTCGCGTCCGATACGTTTTTCAAGTTGAAGAATATCTTCCGTATACCGGGCCGTCATCCATGCACGGTCTTCGTTCGACATTTTAGGGCCCTTGCCTTCTTTGAAGAAGGAATCCTTGACACCCTTCTGCCACGCTTTGGGCAAGGCCCTGAATATTTTTCGCTTAATGCCGAGTTGTGTGATCAGCTTGATCAATCCGGGATTCTTCGGCATCCTTGCTTCGTTGTGCTTCTCATCGAAGTCGATGGGCACATCTGTACGAAGGCCAAGGAATTCGAACAATTCCCTGCCCAGCTTTCTGTTGTCTGCCTTGAGGTCGTCGAAAAGGAAAATCTTCAGCTGTGCTGCCGGGAAAAGGTGCTGGAAGCGTTCCACCTGCTCATTGTAACATCCGAGTTCGTAGTACAGATGTGAGATGCTCCAGCCGTGTACCGGTTTGGCATCGTCGTGTAGCACTTCTTCCCGGAAAGAACGTGTGGTGCGTCCATCGCGCACATTGGCCATGTAATGGGAATACGCCCTTTCGGCGGGTTGGCGCAGTATCATGACGATTTTCATGTCCGGGAACTCACGGTGTATGTTGCCGGCCGCCTCGTTGGAGTACATGTACGAGTTGCTGATTTCACCGATGCACTTTTTTCCCGCTGCGAAGCGGAAGAGCTTAAGGTAATGCCCGCGGTCCGCTACATAAGCACCCCATTGTTCTTCTTTCATATCGCTGTTCACGAAAGATGCGATATCGAGATTCTTGCTGCGCTCGTAGATCTTGTACTCATCGCTGAACCCTTCCGGGCGTATGTCGGTGGAGAAATGATTGGGCTCCTTGATCGGACTCATGTACACATCCGGATGCTGACGGAGGTAATGATACAGGGTGGTGGTACCGCACTTTGCTGCACCTGCTACGAGGAAGTTGGGGTAATAAGTCACCGGGGTTGTTGCCATGCACTCAGATCGGTTTGCAAGAGGCGCTCAAGCGCTGCTATGTCGTCATGAAAGTAATTCCGCAGTTGTGCTGCAGTTTTTGGGGAGAGGGTTTCGCCCTCGGCCTTGGTAAAGAGCGTGTGTTTGATGAACTTCTTCAGGAATGTTCTTTTCAACGCCCTGCGCACGGTGACACGAAACCAGTTTACACCGATGAGTTTTTTTACGAGGGTGTTCCGCGGAACAGCGGCGGTGTTGTGCGCTTCGCCTGTAGCTACCTTGGCGGTGAGGTCCACCTGCAGAAAAGAGAAAACCCTGCGGAGTGTGTCGGCAGTGTTGTTCCTGAGCTCTTCGTGCAGAAGGATGAGGATGTTCTCTTTTGGGAAGGACTCCAGATAGCGTTGCACTTGTTGGCTGTAACAGCCAAGTTCCAGGTACAGCGAAGTGCTTCCCCAGCTTTTGGGTCGCTGTGCGGCATCGGCGGCAAGTGCTTCTTCGAAAGACAGGTCCGTTACCGCCATCCGTTGGTCCATGAGGTAATGGGAATAAGCCCTTTCGACGGGGTTACGTAACACCATAATGATTTTTGCCGACGGATTGTAGGCGGCGATGTTTTTTGCAGCAGTGGCCGAGTAAAGATACGAAGCACTGGCCTCTCCGCGTACATGTGCTGCATCGCCGAACCTGAACAAGGCTTCGTATTGCCTGGGATCCCGAATGAATGCACGGTGGATATGGTTTTTCATGTCTCCACGCAGCCAGTCTGGAATATTGAGCAGCTTCATGCGTGATTGTACTTCGGGGCGCAGTGCAGTGAGGTCGATGTCGTCGGCAAAGTAGTTCGGCTCCTTGATCGGACTCATGTACACTTCCGGATGCTGAGCCAGAAAATGATAGAGCGACGTCGTTCCGGCTTTCGCCGCACCTACAATGAAGAAGTCTACTTTTTTACTCATTCGTCAGTGTATGGTCTTCCTTGTTACCGGGGTATTCCCTTTCTTGCTCATCTGCTTTGGGTGCACGCATGCCGGGCAGGTAGATGGAGATGAGCTGCAGTTTTGTGTATACATACCATACAGCAGCTAGATTCCAGAGAATCTTCGCGATTGTGGATGCCACAGCGGCACCTTCGATGCCCATCACAGGCACCAGAAGGAAGTTCAGTGCTATGCCTACGATGGCAGCGACAATGATGATCCTGTTGTAGCCCTGCTGGTATCCGGTCATCATCAGCAGTATGCCCACTGAACCTGTAATACAATTGATGAAATTACCTATTGCGAGTATTTGCAGGGATTTTGAGGATACCTCAAAGGCTTCACCAAAGATAGAAAGGATCAGCTCGGGGAACAGCAGCAGGGCAATGGTAATGGGTGCAGTTGCATAAAACAGCAGGCGCGTGGAGTTGAAGACATAACGGCGTAGCTGCGCGTAATTCCGGGTGCTGTGGATCTCTGCGAAGGTAGGTGCCTGTATCGCATTCACTGCCATCAGCACGGCAGCCGATGCGGAGGATATCTTGAAGGCCGTATCGTAGAAACCCACCTCCGCTTCAGTACGGTAGATGCCAATGACGAGGTTGTCGATCCAGTTGAGGATGAAAAATACAGAGCCGGTGATCATCATCGGTAAAGATTCAAGGACCATGGCGCGTTTGTTCAGCAGAGGAGCCTTGTTTAGCCCGTCCACACCACTGAATCTGTACCAGGCGAACACATAGCCTGTCATCACAACGAATGCTGAAACTGTAAACCCTGCTACGGGTGTGATAGGCCATTGAAGGTACCAAGCCAGCAGGAGCAGGCTGGCGTTGAGCAGAGGAAGTATGGTCTTGAAAAGCGTAAAGCCAAGCATGTTTTTGGAGCCACGGAATGCGGCGGCATGGAGCGTGATCCAGACAAAGGGGGGGAGTCCGAGTGCAGCTATCTGCAGACTATCACTGAGCCAGGGCTTATGGAAAACATGAACGGCAAGAATGGGTGAGACAAGGAACAGTACTATGGCGAGTACCAAGGATGATGCGCCCGTAATCTGTAAGGCGGTGAGGTAGGCGGCTTTCATCTCCGCTGGCGTGCCGGCCGCTTTGGCAGCTGCTACCTTACGGATGAGGAGGTTGTCTATACCCATGAGGGCTAGAATGGAAACCAGTTGTACCACCGTGTAAGAAAGCGTGAATCCACCCAGTGACCCGGGTCCCAGCAGGCGGGCGACCGTGAAGATGAAAAGGTACTGCGTGAGGAAGCCGCCGGCCTTGACGGTCAGCGCTATAGCACTCTTTTTCAGTAGAAAGAG
>CAZPCA010000134.1:2520-7089 GCA_964584995.1 uncultured Bifidobacterium sp. | reverse complement strand
GTATGGTCGTAGGTATCCCGGAGAAACAATTTCGTTTGATTGCTGATCAGTTCAGAGGAAGAGCGAAGGATATCGTTGACCTTGTCGCGCTCTGCGAATACCGCTCTGCGAAGCACGATGAGTTCCCTTTTAATCTGCTGTATGCGGTGCAGCGATGCCCGGGTAGGCTTGGAGAACAGTTCATCCTCCAGCTCATCCAACTTTTCTCCGAGTATCTCCAATACGGGGAAATAGGTATCGACGACCGCATCGAGCAAGGCATAAGCAAGGTAATCCGAACCCGAAGAGCGTAGGTGACCACGGCCGGTACGGATCCGTGTTTTGACCGCTTCGAAATGGTCGTCGTAGTTATCCTGCATAGTGATGACCACCTTGTCGCGCAAGAACATCGAGAGTTGGTCGTTCCGTAAGCCGGTATTGCCGTTGTGGCGCAAAAGCCTTGTCACGACGAAGAGATGATCATCGTACTCTTCCAGCTTCGGCCGCTGATAGGTGTTGATCACATCTTCCATTTCCAGCCGGTGAATACTGAACTCATAGCAGAATGTTTCCAGCAAGCCACGCTCGCCAAATCCTTTCAACTCTATCCAATGCACCAGTTCAGGATGCTTGCTGATGGTATCCCTCACCTGGTCCAGGTTTTCCGGCGAGGACTCCAGCAGCATTTCCGTACTGAAGGAGGTCATCAGAATTCTCGGGATCACTGCATCGTCCGAAACATTGATTGCACCTGGCGCTGCACCCGGTTTCGTCCGCTTAGGACGCCAGACACGCAACGTACGGGGCAGAGGATGCAATCCTTTTCTGGACATAGTGCTCAAAAATAATCTGAATTCGCATAAGGATGTGGAAAGGTTATTCACAGCCTCCAGCAGTAAAGATTCGTACTTTTGGTCAAATTTTTTCTCTACCGCCTGCCCTGAAATGCTGGAAAATTCAACAACATCGTGGTACAGTTCATGGTTTGACAGTCCCTATTACCATCTGCTGTACAAAAACAGGGATGAATCCGAGGCGCGCAACTTCCTCGACCGTCTGCTGAAAGTGCTTCAGTTGCCAAAAGAAGCAAGGGTCCAGGACCTCGCCTGTGGCAAAGGCAGACATTCGGTCCATCTCAATGCCTGTGGATTTCGTGTCACCGGACTGGACCTCTCAGAAGAGAATATCCTGCATTGCCTGCGAGCATCCTCCGAAACCATGGAGTTCTACAGGCACGATATGCGTCAGGTGTTCCGCTACAATTATTACGATGCCATTTTCAACCTATTCACCAGTTTCGGTTACTTCGCGAAACCACAGGAAAACCTGAAGGTGCTGCATGCCGCGGCCAGCGGATTGAAAAGAGGCGGATTTTTCATTCTGGACTATTTTAATCCGGCCTATACTCTTTCACACCTCACAGCAGATGAAAAAGTGAATGCCGGAGACATTGAATTCCATATCAGACGATGGCAGGAAAACAAACGACTCATCAAAGAGATTTCATTCAGCGATGCTGAACAGCAATTCTGCTACCGGGAGAAAGTCGATTTGATCGAACCGGATGAATTTCAGGAGTACTTCAGGAAAACCGGTCTCGAAATACGGACTATCTTTGGTGATTACCAATTGAGACCCTTCAACGCAGACACTTCACCCCGCATCATCTTTGTGACCCAAAAGCCCTGACATGCCCCTTACCGACCTTTTGCTTCTGTTTGGTTCTGTTATGCTCAGCGGAGGCGTTTTCTTTTTCATAAAGGAACCTTCCAAGCGGTTTCTCAAACTCTCCCTTTCGTTCTCCGGCGCCTTTCTTTTTGCCATCAGTGTACTTCACCTTATGCCCGGGGTGTATGCAGGCAGTGGTCCTCAGGTCGGCATCTGGATCATGGCCGGATTCTTCCTGCAGCTCGTACTGGAATTATTCTCTGAAGGTATAGAGCATGGGCACGTCCATTTGCATGCACACCGCAACGGCAGTTTTCCGCTCAGCATGATGCTGAGTTTATCGCTACATAGTTTTCTAGAAGGCATCCCATTGTCTACAGCAGTCGCCACAGCACACCCTTTGCAAACGCATTCCCATTCGCTGCTCTATGGCATCATCCTCCATCACCTGCCGGTAGCCTTCGCCCTGGTGAGTTTGCTGGTCGCAGCAGGATTGAGCAAACAAAAGACCCTTCTGCTGCTGGCAGTGTTTGCCGTGATGGCACCTTTGGGGGCTATTTCCGGCTCTCTGTTCCAAACGCACAGCTCTGTCCACTTTTACAACAATATCATGGCGCTCGTGATTGGCATTTTCCTTCATATCAGTACTACGATCCTCTTCGAATCCGGCAGCGACCACCGCTTCAACATCTACAAACTCATGGCTATCGTGACCGGTGGCGTGATGGGAATCATCAGCTTTGCGTATTGAAATACAGCTGATTACAACCACTTCAAACGTATCAGCAAATTAGTTTGAGGTTTTTATCAACTTACACGTCCACATTGCCCTGATGTATTTACTTTAGTGCAACTACAACCCAATAAAACCCATCGCATGAAAAAATCTTTACTCTTATTTGTGAGCGTACTTTGCGGCTATATGCTGCATGCTCAGACTTCCGGCGGGCCGGATGCCTACGGTTACATTTGGCGGGACAGCAACGACCCCAATGGTCCTGCATACAATTGGATCGACGTGTCTTCAAATCCAAACACCGTCAACATCACCGGACTCGCTGACGACAATGTTGTAGGGCCCTTCCTCCTACCCAATCCGTTTCAGTACTACTGGTATACGGTAGACCGTTTTTGGATCGGCTCCAACGGCTACATCGTGTTCAATCCTGCCACATCCTTTGCACATCCATTCCCCGTCATACCCACGCCGGATTCAAAAAACAACTACCTGGCGGCACTGATGACCGACTTGAACCTGGATGCCACCGGTACAGCAGCAGGAAATCCAGCCAGCTGTTATTACTGGATCAGCAATGCCGAGGACTCCGTGATTGTCACCTGGGACAGCGTTCCATTCTGGACTTCCGGCACGCCCTCCTACACCGGAGAAAACACCTTTCAGATCATTCTGGATTACAACGACAGCACGATCACCTTCCAGTACAAATCACAAAACGGAGTGAGCCTGTCCACACTTGATTTCGTTACTACCGGCATCGAGAACAACTCCGGCAATGACGGACTGATGTGGAACCATGACGTGTATGCACCTTCGCAGTACGCCATCAAGTTTTATGCGCCCACCACCACCACCTTGCTGATCAATGATGCAAGCACGCTGTATGCCGACAATTCACTATCCGCAGCCAGGTTCGTTTCCAGAAATACAGCCGGTGCTTACCCCCTCTCTGCCGAAGTGAAAAACTCAGGCAATACCAACCTGAATCCTTTCAACGTAACAGGTATTGTTCGCGCACCGAATAACGCTATTGTAGTCACGAATACTGTTTCCACAGGTGTATTGACGGCCGGACAAACGCAGTCCATTTCATTCCCCAATAGCTTCGTTCCTACAACAGCAGGCACCTTCCGCTTTATCGCTACCACTACCCTGGCGGGTGATGCGACCCTGAGCAACGATGCCAAAACACAGGAACTCCAGGTGGTGGATACCACGCTGGTGGAAATAGAATTGAAATACGACAATGGGACAGCTGCAGCCAATGGCATCTCCTGGAACGGAGGAGACGGAGGCTGTGCCAACTACTTCATCCCACCATTCTACCCCTGTGACATCACCAAGGTGGCAGCGCACATCGTTGCCGACCCTAACGCTGTCGGCTATACCATGAAGGTGTATGCAGACGACGGTCCCGACAATCTGGCCGGCACATTGCTGGATTCAGTGAATGTGGCCCCCGGCACATTCACCTTGAATGCGCTCAACACAACCTTACTGAACCAAGCCGTACGCATTGACAGTGGTGGTTTCTACGTTGTTTGGCAAATGAATGGTGACGGAGTGGCTCTGGGACAGAACCAGATTGCTCCCTTCAGCAACCGCACCTTCGAAGTATTGAGCGGTACCATGTCGGACTACCGTTACCGCGAGATTGAAGACCTGATGATCCGTGCCTACATCGCCCGGGTAGGTGTGGGATTGAGTGAAACGGAAAATTCTCTCGGCGGCATCGGCGATTTCTTCCCGAATCCAGCATCGGACAAAGCCTACCTCAAAGTGGATGCATCTCAAATCAAAAGTGACAATCTGCTCGTTCAATTGTACGATGCAAAGGGCTCACTGCTGCGCAGCGAGCAGCTGATGATGCAATCCGGTCAACTTGAAGTGAATCTTCAGGGCTTGTCAGCAGGACTCTACACGGTTCGTCTTATTGCCGACGGCCAGGCCACTACGCGTAAAGTGGCGGTGGGTAACTGATAAAACAAATTCAATCATCACAAAAGGGAGTGACGTTTTATACGCCACTCCCTTTTTTTACGGACCAGGAGGCATACGGACCAACACCACCCCTTCTATCGAGTTGATTGAACGCCTGGATGAATTCGATGAACGGAGCCCGGAAATATTGAAGATGATGGTCCTGAACGTATAACCATTACTTTCACTATCGATGGTCATGT
>CAZPCA010000134.1:0-2510 GCA_964584995.1 uncultured Bifidobacterium sp. | reverse complement strand
TTTTCAATCGCAACCTCTCCCCATTTGTCAGCGAGTAATTTCTCCATCAAGGCAGAAATATCGGAGGATACTTGTGCATCGCCCGCCCTGATATACAGCGTGTCTGCATGCGTGCTCATTTTGAGTGCAATCTTACTCCCCGATCCTGAAATGAATGCAAGGCTGTCAGCCCCTTTGTAGAAGTCGAATTTGAGGTAATAGTCATACCCGCGCACTTCTACTAGGTCACGCCCATAATCCCTGACATAAAAATTGAAATAATTGTCAGACTCCGACGCCAATGCCTCCGGAAGTGGCATGTTCCAGGACTTGAGAACTGCATTACGTAGTGCATACCGGCCCGAAGCTTTCACCATGCTGTCCACATCGCTACGAATGTACTTTGCGAGTTCTGCACGGTTGGAGTTCTCCGTGAAATAATACAGGATGTCTGCTACTTGTACAAGGTCCTCACCGGCTATTTTCGCCCCTACCGGCAAAGGCTGAACGCCACTTTCAGTGAGCAAGCCATACCGCTGCAGAATACCCTCCAAGCGGGATCGCTGGCTGAACTCGCTCACTGAAAAAGCGCTCCAGGGACCATAACCCGCCATCAAAGACAGGAGAAGTAAGGATGCAGGAATGATTGTTATTCGCTTCGCTTTGCTCCACAAAAAATAAATAGCGATGAACATCAACCAAGCAGCCAGGGCAATGATGAAATACCTGTTTTCGGTGATGCCGTAATCGCGCACCCTAATAAAAATGGACGCCGACAACAATAGGATAAGTGGAAACAAGGCACGAAAAAAATAACGGGAATACAATTTAATCCAGGTGAATCGCACAGTGTCACGCAACGGCCATATCAGCAATAGTGCGAAAATACCGGCGGTTGAAAAACCGATGACGAGGTAGGAGACCCATCCTTTGGGCCAGTCGGCGGTAAAAATGATTTTAGCCCCATACACATACAAAATCAACAGGTATACCGTGATGAGTGGCAGTAAAACAAACTGCGTAAAGACCCGCAAGGTCTGCGGGAAATCCGTGGCCTGATGGAGTTCATCTACCTTTTCGGGCAGATCGGATAAAAAGAACCATGTATTAAATACGGTGGCGATGATAAACCAAAGCCGTAGATAATATTTTTCGTCAACATCGATGCCAAACAACTGATCGCTTGCCACCATCGCCAGGCATAAACCGGCGAACAATACCGCTGAAAAAAGCGCTGCAGTAAGAAAACGCAGGAACAATGCCTTATTATACTCCCAGAAACTTCTCTCGTGCAGCGGCGCTCCCGTTGGCGCTACTGCAACCCAAAGGTGCACCGCCAGTAACAACAAGACATGACGGATGAGTTCTTTCGCATCGGGTTCATCGGGAAAAAGAAGACCATATACACTTAGCAGCAACAAGGCGCCGGCCTGAACAGTCCAAAGCAATAGCGGCTTAGGTTTCCTGCACTCCATAAAGAAGGTCAAGCCTGTAAAAAACGGCAGTGCCAGCGATGCAGACACCAGCACTTTAATCCAGGCATAGAACGGCGGACTTTCTTCTTTCAAATCGACCAGCACTATCAGTGCCAGAGCCGCCACCATGCTCACCAGAATGGTTAACGGGAATCTTCTCAGCGTCGCTACTGCCTTTTCAACTGTCGCATTCCATGTTGTGAAGATGTTCATGGTTGATTTTTACATAAATATACTAAATAACGGAGATGTGTACTTTTGTCGTATGGAGATGCCTGAAAAAACAAGAATAGACAAATTCCTTTGGGCAGTACGTCTGTACAAGACCAGGCAACTTGCCGCGGAAGCTTGCGAGAAAGGCAGGGTAAAAATCGCCAGCGCTACTGTCAAGGCCTCCCGGAGCGTCAAGCCAGGAGAGATTATTGTATTGCACAGAGGCCCCTGGCATCAGCACATGTTGGTAGTACAGGTCACGCAACGAAGAATGGGGGCTCCGCTGGTGAAGGATTATGCACAGGATGTGACACCGGAGGTGGAGTTGGAGAGGCAGAAACAGCATCAGGCAGCCATGGCCGCCTGGAACATAAAAAGCGGTGCGGGTCGTCCTACAAAAAAGGATCGGCGTGACATGGATGAATTTTTAGGTGACTGGTAATATGCCCCTGATCAGTGTCATTCTTCCCTTTCACCGCGAGGGGTACTGGCTGAAAGATGCAGTAGAAAGCATACAAGAACAGTCACACCGGCACCTTGAAATCCTGCTGATTGAAAATGGAGCTGACACGGCTACACGTGAAATCGCAGCACGCTTCGCTAAAAGCGACTCCCGTATTCGCTTGTTATTAGAAGAGAAAACAGGCATCGCCCATGCACTGAACAAAGGACTTGCGCATGCACAGGGTGAATACATCGCCCGAATGGATGCCGACGACTACAGTTTGCCGGAACGGTTTACGAAACAACTACAACTCCTATCTGAATGCAGCGCTAAACATGCGTGTTTCACCCAGGTTGCGCCAATGCCTGGTACGCAAACCGGAGAAGGCATGCAATGGT
>CAZPCA010000133.1:0-7100 GCA_964584995.1 uncultured Bifidobacterium sp. | reverse complement strand
ATCGAACACATTTACCAGTCTTAAAAGAGCCGGTTCAGTTGCGTAGGCCAGCTTTTCCAAGGCTTCGTAGGCTACCTGGCGGTCCAGCATCAGGGAGAGATCACGGCGAACTTCCGGGTAACGTGGCGGACCTGCGACTTCCATTGCGGTGCGACCAAGAATTTTGAGTAATGCAGCGGTACGAATATCTGCAAACCATACCGGCTGATCTATGTCCAGTTCCTTCAGAACCTTGCGACTTACCCGTCCGGCCACTAAAATCTCCTTTTTACCGGCAAAGTACTGAATGGAATCCTCCAATCCATTTTCCTGCTCCTGCTTCATGCTCAGTTGATGGCGAACATCCACACCGATTCCGCTCAGCAGATTGTCCAGAAATGCTTTCATGCCGAACATATCGTAAACTTTGGCTTTCGAACGCCAATGCTCAGGATGTGCCTGGCCGGTGAGCCAGAGGCAGAGATGTTGCTCTTCCACATATTTACCGTCGTTGCGTAGGTATGTCTTACCCAGCTCAAAGAACCGAAGGTCCTTTTGCTTTCTGTTGATGTTGTAGGCTACGGCCTCCAGACCGGTGAAGAGCATGTGGTGGCGCATGAGGGCAAGGTCGCCGGAGAGCGGGTTCAACACCTCAACAGGAACCGCACCCTCCCTGCAAGGAAGGGTCTCAGCATACTTCAGCTTCGTCAGGCTGTTGGTGAGGATCTCCCTGAAACCATGAGCCACCAGAATGGCACCTGCCCGTTCGATGATCTCTTCCGGATCAGGATTCCGGCTGAAACCCGGCGTGATGGAGAACTTGCGCGGTAAATCCACCTTGTTGTAACCGTAGATGCGCAGAATCTCTTCCGCAACATCCGCCTCACGGGTAACATCGATGCGGTAAGCCGGAACCGATAGTACCAGCCAATCACTCTGGTCCTCCTCCACATGTATGTCCAGTTTTTCCAGAATGCCCAGTACGAGCTGGCGCGGGATTTCATCTCCGATGATTGTCCGCAGGTATGAAAATGAAAGGTTGACCTTGCGGGGAGCCACCGGAACAGGATATATATCCAGCGGTTTACTGCAAACGCTCGCACCCGTGAGTGCTGCGATGAGCAAAGCCGCACGTTTAAGTGCAGTCATGGTCATTTCAGGATCGGTGCCACGCTCAAAGCGAAAGGAAGAATCCGTATGAAGACCGTGTTGCCGGGCCGATTTCCGAACGGCAACCGTATGAAAACATGCACTCTCCAAAAATAAACGCGTAGTAGCCGCTGTCACACCGGAGGCGTGTCCACCGAAAACTCCGGCGATGCACAAGCCTCCCTTTTCATCGGCAATCATGAGCTCAGTACCCTGAAGCTCCCGCTCCACTCCATCCAGTGTCTTGAAGTGAGTACCCGCAGGCAGCTTGCCGACGCGGATGGTTTTGCCGTGGATAGTGTCGGCGTCAAAAGCATGCAATGGCTGTCCGAGCTCGAACATGACCAGATTGGTCACATCCACCACGTTGTTGATGGAACGGATACCGATCGCCTTGAGTTTGTTCCTGAGCCATAGTGGCGACTCACCGACTTTTACATCTTTCAATTCAACACCTGAGTACCGAATACAATCGGAAGCATTGTCCACCACGACTTTTATCTCACCTTCTGTGGAAGGAGCCAGAAAAGCGTTGGTATCGGGCATGCGAAGGCTCAGTTCCTCCTCCACAGACAAAACGGCACGAATATCACGGGCTACTCCGAGATGAGAAGCCGCATCTGCCCTATTCGGTGTCAATCCGATTTCCAGCACCACATCCTTGACCACTTCGAAGTAGGTAGCTGCAGGAAGTCCTGCCGGCAATGCATTATCGAGCACCATGATTCCGGCGTGCGATTCACCGCACCCTATTTCATCTTCCGCACAGATCATCCCTTCAGAAACCTCTCCACGAATCTTCGACTTCTTGATTTCAAAAGGCTCACCCTGACTTGGATACAATTTCGCTCCGGGCAGGGCAACAATGACTGTCTGACCGGCAGCCACATTGGGAGCGCCACATACAATCTGACGTACCTGACCGTCGCCCGTATCAACCGTGGTGACATGCAAGCGATCCGCATTCGGATGCTTCTCGCAGGTCAATACTTTACCAATGACTACACCATCCAGCCCTCCCTGAATGCTCTGCCAGTTTTCGAGGTGCTCCACTTCCAGTCCGGCATCGGTGAGCAACTGCGCAAGTTCATCCGGTGACTGACGGAAATCCAGGAATTCTTTCAGCCAATTGTAGGAAATTTTCATAGGGCGATGTAAGACGGCAAAAATACCAATTCTGCCCCAGCATCAAAAGCACAAGCGGGAGAAATAAAAATCCCGGCAACGCAGCGTTACCGGGATTGAGGAATTTCGGGATAGACTTATCGCCTGAGCACCACATAGCCATTCCGAGCAGGCTCGCCTGAACGCGTTTCCAACACGTAGAAGTAGGTTCCGTCGGGCAGCACTTCACCCAGGCGAAGGAGGTCTACATTGGATAGGCCGTTCCATGTATTGTCATACCTGATTTTTTCATACACGAGCGCTCCCCATCGATTGAATATCTTCAACTGATTGTCGGGGTAACGTTCCAGTCCATCAATCACAAAATAATCGTTCACACCATCGCTGTTGGGAGAAAAGCCTTCCGGAATATCCAGCGAATCACAATCGACTTCCACCAGCACCGAATCCCGGGCGGAACATCCGTTCGCATCCACACCTATGACCGAGAATAGCGTAGATACAGCAGGCTGCACCTGTGTGCTTGCCTGTGCAGGAGTCTGACACAATGCAGCGGGAGACCATGCGTACGCAATAGCGCCGCTCGCTGTCAATTCCACCGACTGATCACAGATAATCGTGACGGAAGATCCGGCATCGACCACGGGAAGCGGATACTCTGCCAGCGAGAAAGGACCATCGCTAAATTGACCACACAACGCAGTTACAGTGATGCTATAGGCGCCGGGAACAATTACCGTAATGACCGGCAGGGTATCGCCCGGCAAGGGATTACCATCCAGGAACCACTGATACGACGATGTATTGTAATTGCCAACTGAGAGTACCAAACTATCTCCTGCACAAAATCCGCTACCGGAGCTTTGAATGTAAACCCCGGAAGTATCCGTCAAGGTATAGGCAATTGTCAAATTACACCCCAATGAATCGGAAACCTGAACCTGGTAGGCGCCGGCAAAAACACTGTCGAGAACAGCCATTGTATCTCCGGTGCTCCAGAGGTAATTCAGTCCGCCTATGCCTCCTGTAGCCAACACCTGCAGATAGCCTGCCAGACCACCGAGGCAGTAAGGCTGAACTATGCTGTCGGTAAACACGATTGGTGGCGAAAGCGCTGAGAGCGTATCGCCGGTTTCCACTGTACATCCATTGGCATCCGTAACAATCACGGTATAGATTCCCGATGTCAACTGAAACAAGCTGTCTGCAGTAGAACCATTGTTCCAGCTAAATGTGTACCCCGGGGTACCGCCAGAGACGAACACCTGCATGGTGCCTGTACTATCGCCTGAGCAAAGGATATCCTTCACGGCAATACTGGCTGTCAATGCAGTGTCTGGGCCCGCAATAGAATCGACAATAGTATAAGTACATCCTGCAGCATCCGTAATCACTACGGTATAGACCCCCGCAATCAGAGAATCCAAATCCTCATCCGTACTACCTGTATTCCACAGGTAAGTATAGGGCGATGTTCCTCCTCCGGCTTGCACATCGATACCACCCGTCGAATCACCGAAGCAGGCGACCTGTTGTAGCGTTAAAGCTGCCAGCAGCGGGAATGCAGGGGCACCTACAGTATCGGAGGCATTTACAAAGCAACCATTCGAATCGACTACTGTTACGCTGTAGGTTCCGGCTGCCAGGCTGTCTGCAATCGCTGTCGTATCACCATTGCTCCAGGAATACTGATAGGAGCCTGTGGGATTCACTGTCACCTCAAGACGGCCTGTACTGTCGCCATAGCATGACACAGGTTGACTTGTAAGCGAAACCTGTGGAAGCGGATGGATGTACACGAACACCCAGGCCGAATCGCATCCTGCAGGGCTTTGCTGGTCGCAAACCACATACAGAAGACTATCCCATCCACTACTGCCAGGATTCGCAGCATAAACGATATTTTGCAGGGAATCGACGAAACTGCTACCCTGCAGCGGCGGCACAAGAATGGTCAGACTCAGGGAATCTCCTTCCGGATCGATATCGTTGGATAAAACAATGATGACGGCCGAGTCGCCCGAACAGACTGTGACCGTATCGTTCAGGGCAGATGGAGGCTGATTGTTGAAGTAGACATTGATCAATACAAGGGCGGTATCGCAAAGCGCCGGCTGCGGAAATCCGGAATCACAAACTGAATATACGAGTGAATCCAGTCCCACAAAACCGGAATCGGGACAGTACGTAAGGACACCTGTCAGCGAATCTATACTGAAGGTACCGTGCGAAGGACCGGAAACGATGACCAGCGTGCCGGCATCGAGCATATTTTCCACATCCGTGTCGTTCGCCAGCACTGCTATCTGCACGCAGGTATCCATTGGTGTGGAAGCTGTATCGTACACGGCCAGCGGCGCATCGTTGACAGGCATGACCGTAATGACTATCCATGCGCTGTCGCAATAGACCGGAAAACCACTGTCGCATACCGCATACAGGACAGAGTCTGTACCAAAGAAGTTGGGCGAAGGCGTATAGATGATTTGTCCCCCGGGTCCAGCCACCACCGTTCCATGGAAGGGACCCGCGACAATGATGACTGATGAAGAATCCAGGTTGCCGTTCGGATCAAAATCGTTTACGAGGACCTGAACGGATAGTGTTGAATCTTCCATCGTAAGAGCCGTATCGTTCGCTGCCTGGGGCGGATCATTGATCCATACGATTACCGTGTCGGTGGCAGAACATCCTGCGCTATCGGTAACGGTAAGTATATACGTTGTTGTCTGATTGACTGTAGATGTAGGATTGGCGATGGAAGCGCCGGAAAGTCCGAACGAAGGAGTCCAGCTGAAAGAGTAAGGAAGACCAGAACCACCGGAAGCGGCGGGATTCCCTCCCAAAACGACCGGTACACCCGATGTAGTGAACTGATCGGCACCGGCGTCGGTATTCAGCGCCGGAAGAACTTCGATTTCTACCGTATCGGCAGAAACGCAAGCCCCATTACTTATGGTCCATACAAAAGCATTGGTTCCTGACTGCAGATTCCCTACTGTGCTGATGGCATTCGACGGATTGTCAACGATAGCCGTACTTAGGGATGTCCATAATCCTGTTCCATTCAGTGGTGTATTTGCGCTTAGCGATGCTACTGAATCAGAACATATCCACTGGTCTGTACCCGCAAAAGCAAGTTCAACGGTATCCACCACCACAGTGATGGTATCCGAACTGATACACCCGGAATAATCAATGGTCCACACAAACTGATTTACACCGTAGACAAGTCCACTAATAGTGGTAGAGAATCCCTGAGGACTACTCACTAGCGCCGAACCCAACGATGTCCACAGTCCAACACCCGGAGCAGGGTCGTTGGCATTCAGTATAGTCGTGGTGGATCCACAAAGCGATTGGTCTGCACCTGCAAGAGCGATGATTGCAGTATCCAAATTGATCATTAGGGTATCGCTGCTGGTACAAGTTCCATTATTGATGGTCCAGACAAAGCTATATGCACCTGCAGTTGATATGCCACCAACCGTTGCTTGAGGATCGGACGGAGAGGATACACTACCTCCACCAAGAGCCGACCATTGACCAGTACCGAATGCCGGAATATTCGCAGCCAATTGTACCGTATTGCCCAGGCATATCTGCTGGTCCGGGCCTGCCTGAGCGATTTCAAGCGAATCGATGACGACAAGTACTGTATCGGTGCTGGTGCATCCACCGTTGGCAATGGTCCATACAAAAGAATAGATGCCAGCGTTCAAATCCAGCACCAGCGAAAGCGGATCATTAGTATTGACGATAGTGGCCGATGACGGCGTAGTCCAGACACCGCTCAAGGGCGAAGGATCGTTCGCATTCAGTGAAGTTCCTGCTGCAGCGCATATTGATTGGTCGGTACCAGCGTTCGCCTGAACCAGATCGAATGCCTCGACGAGTACGGTATCTGTACTTGTACAATTGCCATTGATAATTGTCCATATGAAGGTATAAGTACCGGGCAGGCTGATCCCACTGACGGTAGAATTGGGAGATGCTGGATTGGTTAATGTGGCTCCACTGATAGATTGCCATTGTCCGCTACCGTTTACCGGTGCATTGGCGGCCAGCGACACGGGACTATTGATGCACACCTGCTGATCGATGCCCGCCTGTGCAATTTCCAGTGAATCGACCGTAATGCTGATGGTATCACTGGCATTACAGAAACCATTGCTCACAGTCCATACAAACGAAGAGGTTCCATTAGGGAGACCAATGACGGTCGTAGTGGGTGCGGTGGGATTGTTGATGACAATACCTGAGGGCCCCGTCCATATTCCTGTACCAGCTGAAGGCGCATTCCCATTCAGCGAAGCCGTGGACACACCGCATAGTTGCTGATCAGCGCCCGCATTGGCTGTAACGGGCAGACTCACCTCGATGGTGACAGTATCACTGCTTGTACAGACACCATTGCTGACTGTCCAGATGTAGACATATGTACCTGCACTGTTCATGTTGCTCACAACAGTGGAAGGATTCGATGGATTCGCAATCAAAGCCGGAGAAGTGCTGGTCCATAATCCCGTACCAGAAGAAAGGGCTCCTGCAGACAGAATTGTGGTCGTAGCACATACCTGCTGATCAACACCCGCCTGAGCATTCAGAAGTGAATCTACCCGCACATTGACAGTATCGCTGCTGATACACACACCATTCGTGACTGC
This sequence comes from uncultured Bifidobacterium sp., assembly GCA_964584995.1. Taxonomy (GTDB): domain Bacteria; phylum Bacteroidota; class Bacteroidia; order AKYH767-A; family OLB10; genus JAJTFW01. Next base: position 180 of record CAZPCA010000133.1, on the reverse strand, counting down.
TCTAACGAATAAATTATTACCATAAATAAGTCCGGATACTGTGGTGACAGGCTGAGTCGGATTGCTCACCAAGGCTGGACCTATCGATGTCCACACGGCGCTACCGGAAGTCGTAGCGCTTGCATTCAGCGTTGCCGTGAATTGCTGACACAGTTGCAGATCCACTCCTGCATTGGCAGG
>CAZPCA010000132.1:0-7105 GCA_964584995.1 uncultured Bifidobacterium sp. | reverse complement strand
ATAGACCTGGTAGCCTGGGGACAAAATGCGCACTTTTATGTGGCGAAAAAACTCAATCCGAACCTTCCTCCGTATGTAATCATTGACACAAACCTGAATGGCTCCAGTACCTGGAACAGCTCCTTGCCTATCGTCGTGTACGGCGGATTCGCAGTGGTCGATTCATCCACCACACTCACCATCGACGCCGGAACCCAAATCCATTTCAGCAACAATGCCGGATTGTGGGTGTACAAGGGAGGCACTTTGAAAGTAAAAGGCACCAAGGAAAACCCTGTAGTTTTTCAGGGACTTAGAAGGGAGCAATACCTCAAAGAGCAGCCCGGACAATGGGACAGGATCTGGATCAACGACGGAGGCCTCAACGAAATCGATTACGCCATCATCAAGAACGGATTCATCGGACTGCAGACAGAGACGCTTTTTGAACCAGCCCTGCCTGTCTCTCTCAAGGTAACGAATACGCAGATACGCAATATGAGTGGCTTGGGCATTCTGGCACGTCAGTTCTCGATTCAGGGATGGAACAATGTAGTGGCCAATTGCGGCTTGTATTGCGCAGCGCTAACCGTTGGCGGCGACTACGACTTCCGGCATTGCACCTTCGGAAATTTCTGGCAATTCGGTCAACGCAGCACCCCACTGCTCTACCTGAACAACTATGCCACCGGGAACGGCAACCAGACCATCGCGGCCGATATGGTTAAAGCCGATTTCAGGAATTGCATCGTCTACGGCAACAACGATAATGAACTCGAGCTCGACTTCAAGTCAGGGGCGCTGGCCAACCACTCATTCAGCCATTGCATCATTAAAGCTGATAATAACACCCCTACCTCCGACCCTGCTCATTTCGCTACAATTTTCCGGAACAACAATCCGAACTTCAAGAACAGCTCAGACCATGATCTGAAGCTCGACACCCTTGCGTTTGCCAGAGACAAAGGGGATCCGGCTTTTATATTGACCACCGTGCAACCTCCTATGACTATCGATCTTGAGGGCACGCCGAGGCCTACCGGCGGAACGAATCCCGACCTGGGAGCTTACGAGCGGGACTGATCCAACTCCAGGAGGAACTGCATGGTATCGATGCCGTCGGCGTACTCGGACAGGCCAGGATGTTGTGCTGTACCGAAAGGCAGGTGGCCCTCTCCTACTACACACTGCAAACCCTCAGCATTCCCGGAAAGCACCCTTTGCAGCTCCTCAGCAGAGGAGTACACACTGTAATGCAGGACGGAAACCGGCGTTGACAACTGTGCATGTTCCCGAAGCAAAAGGAAGTTGTTCGTTAAAAATGTTTCGCTGTTGAGCAGGAAGAGGGCGCGGTGGTAATCGTAATTGTTCATGTATTTGTTGTGCTGCATCAAGGCCTCTCCGTAGGGCTCCATCGCTTCAAAGAAGGAGGAGAAATCATAGCCTTCCGGTACAAACAGGTGAGACACATTCCTACATCCCAACCCGAAATAACTGAAGATGTCCTTACCCAATGCATTCAATTCCTCATGGCTTTCATTACCCCCGATGATGGCTGCTGCGTTCCGGTTTTTACGGATGATGTGCGGGTATTTTCCGAAGTAATAATCAAAGTATCGGGCAGAATTATTGCTGCCGGTGGCAATTACCGCATCAATTTCCTGAAATTTATACGCAATCTGAATTAGGGACTTAAAGTCCTGGTCTACATCCATTAAGACTTCCAGCAGAAAGGGCAGCAAAACAGCATCATCCTGAGATAACTTGATGGAGGCTCTGTTTCCACTGGCCAGCACGCACAATACATCGTGGAAACCCACTGCAGGAATATTACCAGCGAGTACCAGCCCTATGTTTTTCAATGAATTACGGGAACGATCCAAAGCTGGATAAGCGCTTAGCCAATCCTCCAGCGAAGACTCCGAAAGCCAGTCAGCATACGACTGAAGCGCACGTACGCTGTTTTCCGGGGTAAACCATGGATTCGCCCTAAAGGCAGACTGAACGATGTTATTCAGCGGATTATCAATGGATTCCCCCTGATTGGAAAATCTCTCCTCCAGCAATGCCTGTAACGCATGTCCCCACCTGATAAATCCTTTTTTACGCTGTTCAAATTCCATGTAATGTACCTGCCCCGTGATGAAGTGAAACTTTTGTGACTATTTTTGTGTTCAACTTTGCAAAATTACCGCTTTAACACTTAAACAGATATGGCAATTAAGATTACCGACGAGTGCATCAACTGCGGCGCCTGTGAGCCGGAGTGCCCCAACAATGCGATTTATGAAGGTGGAGCCGAGTGGCGCTTCTCCGATGGAACGTCCGTAAAAGGCATGTTCACTAAACTGGATGGAAGCAGCGTTGATGCAGACGCTCCCCAGGCACCTAAATCCATGGATACATACTACATCGTTTCTGACAAATGCACTGAGTGCGTAGGTTTCCACGATGAGCCCCAGTGCGCTGCCGTATGTCCGGTGGACTGCTGTGTGGACGACGAAGACTACCGCGAGTCACAGGAAGTGCTGATGGGCAAGAAAGACAAAATGCACGCCTGATCGTAAAAGAAGCAATACGTACAAACCCCGTCCGATCGACGGGGTTTTCTTTTTGTATGCGGTAAATACTCATTTCCTATAGCTTTGCGTTGATGGTTCACATGCAATACAGTAGAGTGCCGCTCATCTTCCTTTTCCTTGCTCTTTCGCTGCAGCTGAAAGCACAGGCACCCTCCTACTCAGATACCCTTTCCCTGACACAACCCATCCAACGCCTGATTGCTATCGGCGATAGTCTTCTGAAAGGCAGTACGGATTCAGTGCGCATCCAGGCACAAGATCGTTTCGCGCTACTACTCGACAGTATTTTAAGCACACCTGCTGGCCCGTTGATGAGTTTTGATCAGGTGAGAGCCCTTTCAGTGGCGAAAGCCGATGATGGCCGGCTAAAAACACTGACATGGATGCTCTCCACCCGTCAGGGACAGGAGTTCAGCTATTACGGCTATCTGCTCTTGAAAGATGAAAAAGAGAAGAAATCCGGCTATAATGTGGTCGGACTGCATGCCCAGAGCGACTACAAAAGAGAGGAAATAGAATTCCTTCGTACCGGGCCGGAAAACTGGATTGGCAGCATTTATTATGCGGTAATCCATAAACGTTATAAGAAAAAAGACCATTACCTCCTGCTTGGCTGGAGTCCGCAGTCATCCCTGACTACGCGCAAGAGTATTGAACCCATACAGTGGAATGCGCAGAAAGTACAGCTGGGTTTCCCTATCATCAAAGCCGGAGGTAAAGCCCGGTCGAGGCTGGTATTCGAATACAATGCCAGCGTCACCATGAGTTTGCGTTATCACTCCGGCAAGGACATGGTCATCATGGATCACCTCGCCTCCTCCGACCCTCGACCTGAAGCAGCAGGCATGTATCAGTTGTACGGCCCGGACCTCAGTTACGATGGATTGAAGTTCAGCAAAGGACAATGGCTGCTGATCAAGGATGTGGATGTGAGGAATTGATTTCCTGATTAACCTCGAAAGATAAGCCCCTGAAAGAAAATCGTCCTTGTCACCGCACGCTTCTGCACTGCAAACAACTCTCTGCGAAGGATGTGGAAAAGCTACGCTCTCAGGCACTCGAGGTGGCTAATTTTTGCTCGTCTCGATTTTTACTGCTTACTTTGACCTTGCACATCATCTTTATTTAAAATTCTAACATTCAATTAAATACATTATGAGAAAGCACAATTTCGGTGCAGGTCCCGGCATACTGCCGGAATCCGCCTTGCAAAAATCCGCAGCGGCAGCCCTTGACTTCAACAACATCGGCATGTCCATCCTGGAGATTTCTCATCGCAGCAAGGATTTTGATGCGGTCATGATACAAACCAAATCCCTGGTGAAGGAATTGCTGGGTGTGCCGGACAATTATTCTATTCTTTTTTTACAAGGAGGTGCCAGTACCCAGTTCGCGATGGTGCCTATGAATCTGCTCCATAAAAAAGCGGCCTACGTGGACTCAGGCGTATGGGCCAACAAAGCCATCAAAGAAGCGAAACTATTCGGCGATGTGCACGTCGTCGCTTCCTCCAAAGAGCAGAACTACTCGTACGTACCGAAGGGGTATTCCATTCCGTCCGACTGCGACTATCTCCACATCACCTCCAACAATACCATCTACGGCACACAGATGAAGAGTTTTCCGGACAGTCCGATTCCGGTGGTATGCGATATGTCGAGCGATATTTTCAGCCGTCCGGTAGATGTGTCGAAGTTTGATGTGATTTATGCAGGAGCTCAAAAGAACATGGGACCGGCTGGTGTTACCCTTGTCATCATCAAAAACGACATTCTGAAAGAAGTACAGCGTGTAGTGCCTACCATGCTCAAGTACCAAACGCACATTGAGGGCGACTCCCTTTACAATACACCTCCCGTATTTTCCATTTACGTTTGCATGGCTACGCTGGAGTGGCTCAAGTCCATTGGCGGGGTGGCAGCCATCGAAAAAATCAACCAGCAGAAAGCAGATCTATTCTACGGTGAAGTGGATAGTAATCCGATGTTCCGCGGAACATGCGCTGTAGAAGACCGTTCACACATGAATGCCTGCTTTTTACTGCAAAACCCGGCGTTGGACGATGAGTTCATGAACATGGCTAAAGCCGCAGGTGTCGTCGGCATAAAAGGTCACCGTTCAGTGGGCGGATTCCGGGCCTCCATGTACAATGCCTTGCCGATTGAAAGCGTGAAGGTGTTGACCGAAGTGATGAAGGAGTTCGCTATGAAAACTGCCTGATCTATCAACGTCATCACGAGGGCGTCATGCACAGAGCGGACTTACTTCCGTCGATGCTACAGGTCTCCTCTTGTCAGACTACAATCAATTCATCTACAAAATAACCAATCCACATCGACCATGGCAAAGATTCTTGCCAATGACGGAATAGACAAAGCCGGCAAAGCCATTCTGGAGGCGGCAGGCATTGAAGTGGTGACCACCAAGGTACCGCAGGAGGAGTTGCCGCAAGCATTGAAAGAATACAGCGGTATCCTGGTACGGAGTGCCACTACCGTACGCAAAGATCTCATCGATAGTTGTCCCGACCTACGGATCATCGGACGTGCGGGAGTCGGCATGGACAATATCGATGTCGCCTATGCCCGGGAAAAAGGCATCAAGGTTCTCAATACTCCGGAAGCTTCCTCACAGAGTGTGGCGGAGCTCGTGTTCGCACATCTTTTCACGATGACTCGCTTTCTGCACGATGCCAACCGGCAGATACCTGGCTCCGACAGTAAGGAGCGTTTCAATGAACTCAAAAAGGTGTATTCTTCAGGAATCGAACTGAGAGGGAAAACACTTGGCATCATCGGTTTCGGCAATATCGGACAATCGGTGGCCCGCATGGGTATCGGTCTTGGGATGAATATTCTTCCTTTCAAGCTCCGCGCAGAAGATGTACAGATTGAGATCGACTTTTTCAAAACCATGACCAATGCGCGCATGTCGCTTACCATGAAGTGTGTGCCCTTTGAACAATTACTGGCAGAAAGTGACTTCATCACGCTTCATGTCCCCTTCCCCAAAGGCGCCCCTCCCATCATCGGTCGCAGAGAGTTCGAGATCATGAAGAAGGGAGCCTATATCGTCAATACCGCCCGTGGGGGTGCCGTGCACGAAGGAGAGTTGTTGGCCGCACTGGAAAATGGCACTGTCCAGGCTGCGGGGCTGGATGTGTTCGAAGGCGAACCCATGATTCGAGAAGAGTTACGCCATCATTCAAGAGTATCGCTCAGTCCTCACATCGGAGGATCTACGCAGGAAGCCCAGGAGCGCATCGGCATAGAAATAGCAGAAAAAATAGTGGCAGCACTCAAAAAAAACCAATAATCACTCCGAAAAAATACAAATACTATGGCCATACTAAAACCCTTCAAAGGCATCCGCCCCGTATCCGAATTCGTGCAGCGTGTCGTTTGCCGTCCGTACGACGTACTCGATGAGAAAGAAGCCCGCGCAGAAGCGAACGGTGACCGCTACTCCTTCTACCATGTCATCAAACCAGAAATTGATTTCCCGGACGGACACAATGTGTATGCGCCGGAGATTTACGAAAAGGGCAAAGCCAATTTCGATAAAATGGTAGCGGACGGTGTCTTCCGTCAGGATGAAACAGAATGTCTATATATCTACAGCCAGACCATGAACGGAAGGACCCAATTCGGCATCGTTGGCTGTGCATCCGTTGACGACTATCTCAACGATGTTATCAAAAAACATGAGCTTACTCGGCCGGACAAGGAAGAAGACCGTAAAAACCATGTGCGCGTAGGCAATATGAACGCCGAGCCGGTATTTTTCGCCTATCCCCATGTCGCAGCGCTGGACACCATCGTAAACGAGGTGGTCAAAGGAGAACCCGCCTACGACCTAGTGACAGAAGATGGCATCGGACACACCTTCTGGGTTATTTCACAGAAGGAAACTATTCAGCAGATCACACAGCTCTTCGCACAAATTCCTGCCACCTATGTGGCCGATGGACATCACCGTACAGCTGCAGCCGCCCTCGTTGGTAAAGAACGCCGCGACAACAATCCTGCGCACACGGGACAAGAAGAGTACAATTTCTTTCTGGCTGTTCACTTCCCCGACAACCAGTTGCACATCATGGATTACAACAGGGTCATCAAAGACCTGAACAACATGACACCTTCGGAGTTGATCGAGAAGTTGGAAAACAGTTTCTCTATCGAGAATAAGGGATCCGATGAATACCGGCCATCTTGCTTGCATGAATTCAGCATGTACCTGGACGGGAACTGGTATGCACTTCAAGCCAAAGCAGGCACCTACAACGACCAGGACCCTATCGGTGTATTGGATGTCACCATACTTTCGGAGCAAGTACTTGCGCCCTTGTTCAATATCACCGACCTGCGTAAAGACAAACGCATCGAATTCGTAGGAGGATTACGCGGACTGGGAGAATTGAAAAAAAGAGTGGATTCAGGAGATATGAAAGTGGCCTTCGCCCTCTACCCGGTAACCATGAAACAATTGATTGACATCGCCGACAGCGGACAGATCATGCCGCCGAAAACCACCTGGTTCGAACC
>CAZPCA010000131.1:0-7174 GCA_964584995.1 uncultured Bifidobacterium sp. | reverse complement strand
TGGAATAACGGTGATGCCTGATTCATTTTTCAATTTATCCAGGCCGGCATTGTAGCGTGAGATAAATATCTTTTTGAAGCCCAGACGTGCCGCCTCGTTGATACGGGCTTCGATACGGTTCACCGGTCTGATCTCACCAGTGAGTCCGACTTCCCCTGCAAAACAGCAAGAAGGATCAACCGCTATATCCTCGGCAGAAGAGAGAATGGCGCAAATGATGGCGAGGTCGATGGCCGGATCTTCCACCCGTATGCCGCCAGCGATGTTGAGGAATACATCTTTCAATCCGAGTTTGAAACCGCAACGTTTTTCCAGCACAGCGAGGATCATGTGCAGCCTACGCAGGTCGTAGCCCGTCGTGGTCCGCTGCGGGGTACCGTAAACCGCTGAACTCACAAGCGCCTGTGTTTCGATCATGAACGGCCGGACACCTTCCATCGTACAGGCAACTGCGGTTCCACTGAGACTTGCATCGCGCTGGGAAAGCAATAGAGCTGAGGGATTGGCTACTTCAGCCAGGCCTGCGCCACTCATCTCGTAGATACCCAGTTCGGCAGTGGAGCCGAAACGGTTTTTAATAGCACGCAGGATTCGGTATACGTGGTGTCTGTCACCCTCGAATTGGAGCACCGTATCCACCATGTGCTCCAGCACCTTCGGGCCGGCGATGGAACCCTCCTTGGTGATATGGCCTATCAGCAACACCGGTGTCGCCGTTTCTTTCGCGAAGCGAAGCATTTCGCCGGCACATCCCCTGATCTGCGAAACGGTGCCGGGTGCCGATTCATACACCGATGAATAGAGCGTTTGAATGGAATCCACGATGACCAGATCCGGCTGCAGGGATTCTATTTGCTGGAAAATATGCTGCGTGGTTGTTTCGGTCAGAATATAACATTCGCTCTGGATCTTACCGATGCGTTCAGCGCGCATGCGCACCTGCTGTTCGCTTTCCTCGCCGGAGATGTATAATATTTTCTTCCCTTTCAGGTAAACGGCAAGTTGCAGCAGCAAAGTGGATTTACCGATACCAGGTTCGCCGCCCAGCAAGATGAGTGATCCGGGGACCAGCCCACCGCCAAGTACACGGTTCAACTCGCGGTCCGGCAGTTCAATCCGCGGACTGGATTCCAACGCGATTTCACTGATCAGCCGCGGACGGGATGCTTTGGCCTCTTTCCTTCCGGTAGCGGACCGCCACTGGTTTTCTTTGGAAGCCGGCTGGATGATTTCCTCCGCATAGGTGTTCCACTCGTTGCACGAAGGACACTTGCCGATCCATTTGGGCGAATTCGCACCGCAATTCTGGCAATAAAAAACGGTTTTCACTTTGGCCATAAGTCTGTCGGATTGCTAAGAATCATGCATCGAATACACATTGCAACAAATGTACATCGTGGTACTTGCCGAACTTCTTGCCCACTTCGCGCAGGGTACCTATAACGGCGAAGCCCATCCGTTCATGCAGGTACACACTTTGGGAATTCCCCTCCGTAATCCGGGCCATCAAGGTGTGCAGTCCGACTTCACGACCTGCCGCCACCAGCATTTCGACCAGCTGCTTTCCGATTCCCTGCTTACGGAAATCCTTGTGCACATACAGCGAGGTCTCCGCCGTGGTATCGTAGGCCGGACGATCACTCCACTTGGACAAAGACGCCCAGGCCACTACCTGCCCCTGTATCTCCGCCACAAACACGGGATGCATGGCATCGTGCGCCTTTAGCCACTCCAGCCTATCGGAGGATGTTTTAGGTTCCGTATCGAAGGTGGCCGTCGAGTTCAGGATGGCCTCGTTGTAAATTTCTGTGATGGCCGGAATATCGCTTTCGGTAGCCGGACGTATCTGGATCATGGTCCAAAATTAACCATTCGCAACGGCTTGAAAGAGGAACAAGAAAATTAAATCAGGCGTTCTGAGTGAACAATCCGGTATTTTCCAATATTGCACCGGTTCCCGGCCTGGAAGAAAGCATAAGTTTGCCCGCATTGTAAGTCGCACCGGAGAAGGGATCGTTGGCAATCAGACGGGGGCCATCAAGATCCACGTAGTCCGCCCATCCACTCAGCTGTGCAGCGGCCATCGCACCGCAGGTACTCTCCGACATACAACCAATCAACACCTTCAATCCGTACTTATTCGCCAGACGCACCATGCGCACTCCCTTCTCCAAGCCACCGCATTTCACCAGCTTCACGTTGATGCCATGGCAAACGCCACGTAAGGTTTCCACGTCGTTTTCATTTTGCACTGACTCATCGAGAAACACCGCCAAGGGCGCACTTTTAAACAACGTTGCGTAATCGGATGTTGCCAGGACAGGCAGTGGCTGTTCCACGAACAGGCAGTTGCGCTGCTGTAACCAGTCCATCCATCCCAGGGCCTCCTGTACACTGGTCCAGGCCTGGTTGGCATCAACACAAAAGGTGCGCGCACCTTCTGCCAACATTGCCTCTATACGTTCCTTATCGTTTACCGAACCCAGCTTCACCTTGAACAACCTGAAATCGCCTGCTTCGCGGATGCGTTGCACTGTTTCTTCTACAGAGGCAAATCCCAGGGTGTAACTGCACAACACCGACGAAGGCTCCGGTATTTCGAACAATTGCCGTACAGAACGACCCGTAAGTTGAGCAAACAGATCATACATTGCCATGTCCACCGCTGTCCTGAGTGGGACCGGCACCAGCGACGACCCCCCTTGCAATTGCTGCATCGCCTGTCGAATGGCATCGGCGCCTTCCATCCTGGCAGGGAAATGACGATGAAAGTCCCTGGCCAAGTCGTCTACATAGTACCCCAGATAAGGTGGCAGCGCCGCCTCTCCGTAACCGTAATGCTCCATAAAACCTGCTCTGACAAACAAGGTATCGGTATGAGACCGTGTACCGTGAGCGATTCCGAATGGATGGCGGAACTGCAATTGATAGGGCTTTATATCAAGCGTGAGTGCGGTATGCATGGATGCAACGAAGGTACGAATGCATAAGACATTATCTTTACCCTGCTACAGGTCATTTATGCGTTTTCCCTCCGGAGTCCACCACTTCATACATTTGCTTCCATCCGGCATTGCGGCAAGGGTAGCCTGGGCATGCATCGTATTGCTCCAGGTAGTATTTCTTATTTACGCCCTAAACCATGAGCACTGCTACACTGCTGATTCAAGTGAGTACCTGTTCGCCGCCGAAAACATGAAGCAAGGCATGCTTTATGCCGGCCCATTGAATGAAAAGCCTGAGGACCCATCGCTTTTCAGCCGACGCACTCCAGGCTACCCGCTCTTCCTGCTGATTAGCGGCGGAGGAATGATCACCTTGTTGATACAGCTGAGCCTTTCACTTTTCAGCATTCACACCGGATTAAGGATTTTGCGTCTTTTCCAACCACCTCCATCTGCAGAACTAATATACCTTTCTCTATTTTGCCTACAGGGCTCGCAAATGGTGTACAGCTCTATGTACATGACAGAACTACTCTTTCAATCCGTTCTGGTTTATGCACTTTTTCTGTTACTGAAAAGCCACTGGCAAATCACAAAAGCGCAGGTGATGCGGATCCATGTTTTGATGGCAGCTTTGTACCTCATTAAACCTATCGCTTTGTTCTGCTGGGTACCGGTCAGTTTGTATTTATTCCTTCGGTGGAGAAAAATGATGGGTACATACCTGCTGCTAATACCTGTACTTATACACCTAGGAATCATCGGCAGCATCTCCTGGAACAATTACAGGCAAACAGGGGTCATAGAGTACAGCAATATTTCACGGAAAGTAATTCTTAATTACACCGTACCAGAATTATTGAAATCGGATCAGGAGAAAGGTGATGTAGCAAAAGACCTCATACGTTTTCAAGACTCGCTCGCGAAGATGGATTACAGAGCGCAATGTACAGCAGCCGACGACTACATACGGAACACCCTTCAGGCAGCGCCTGGAAAATTCCTGTTTTTACAGATGAAAGGTGTATCTCGCTTCTTATTCGACACAGGCCGCTGGGACCTGGAATGCTGGAGGCTGGGCTATCAGCACGTAGATGAAACACCATCCCTCATGCGAATGGTGCAACAACAAGGAGTTGGAAGTCTCTTGTCCTATTTCAAGAGCTTACCCACAACCTATACGCTCTATTACCTGTTAACCGCAATAAGTTATATAGTGACCGGTTTACTTTTCCTTTATGGCTGCTTTTCTTCACCGGTACCGGTATATGCCAAAACGATGATTGGATGCACGGTGCTTTATTTTGCACTGCTCAGCGGCCCATCGGCATCGGCGAGATTCCGCATACCCGTAGGCCCCATGATCGTTTTGGTGGCAGCAGCCAGCCTAAGCAATCGACAACTATTTCACTTCAGGAGGAACAACGCGTGATCGATTAACGATACAATCTCTAATTTTGACCGGTATGCAATTGGGCAAACTGTATCGCAACAAGCGGCTGCTATCCTTAGCCAGTCCGTTATTGCTATTACTGGCATGGCCTGCTTCCGGTTTTGCACCATTACTGTTTGTTGCTTTCATTCCGCTGCTACAATTGGAAGACCTGATTGCAACAGCTAAAAAATCCGGACACACTGCGAACATTTTTGCTTCCGCGTATCTTGCATTTATCGTCTTCAACTTATTAACCACCTGGTGGATTTGGTATGCCAGTCCTTTTGGGATGTTCGGAGCTGTATTCGCCAATGCCTTGTTGATGACCATTGTGTTCATCGCTTTTCATCAAACCCGATTACAATTCGGGAATACCATAGGCTATCTCTCCCTCCCACTTTACTGGATGGGGTTTGAGTTTTTTCACATGGACTGGGACCTGACCTGGCCCTGGCTGAACCTCGGGAATGGATTTGCTGCCTGGGCCAACATGGTACAGTGGTATGAATACACAGGCACGCAGGGCGGCACATTATGGATCCTGAGCACGAACATCGCCGTCTTTCATGCCATAAAGGCGAAACCGGAACAAAAAAGCAAATGGATCTACTCCTCACTTGGCTTGGTCACGATTCCCCTTTTGCTTTCGGCGCTCGTCTACCTCAGGGTAAATGAAGACCAGAGGCCGGTCGAAGTTGTGGTTGTACAACCCAACATCGACCCATACAACGAAAAATTCAGCGGCAACAGCAGAGAGCAACTTGAAAAGATACTGCGTTTGGCAGAGGGCAAGATCACTCCCGCCACACGTCTGGTCGTCTGTCCTGAGACGGCACTGCCGGATGGTATATGGAACGAGGAAATCAACGAGCATCCGCAGATATTGCGCATCCGGGATTTCCTGCATCAACACCCCAACATCCGCTTTCTGACCGGCTTATCGTATTACAGATTGTTCCTGCCGGGTGAACCGCTGAGCGAAACGGCCCGTGCCTTCAGGGATGGGCCAGGACACTTTGATGCTTACAATGCGGCAATACAGATCCAGAAAGACAAACCCTTTCAATTCCACTACAAAGGCAGACTCGTTCCCGGTGTAGAAAAGATGCCCTTCCCGGCCGTTTTTGGCTATCTGGAAAACTTCGCCATCGACCTGGGCGGTACAGCAGGTAGTTTAGGGAGCAATGTGGAACCCTCCGTTTTTAGCGGGGACAGTATTGTAGCTGCACCCGTCATCTGCTATGAATCCGTGTACGGCGATTATATCGGTGAATACGTACGAAAAGGAGCCAACCTGATTTGCATCATGACCAATGATGGCTGGTGGGAAGATACTCCGGGCTATCGTCAACACTGTCAGTATGCACGCCTCAGGGCCATCGAGCACAGGCGCAGTATAGCGCGTTCTGCCAATACAGGCATCTCCTGTTTCATCGATCAGAAAGGCGAGATTCACCAGGCGACAGGCTGGTGGCAAGATGACTGCATCCGCGCAAAACTTAACCTGAACAGCAATCTCACCTTTTACAGCCGCTATGGCGATCTTGGGGGAATCAGCAGTGCGTTTCTTTCTTTGGTTTTGTTGACCGCACTGATGTTTGCTGCTGCGCGCAGAAGACTTTGAGTTATTCAGTAGCTCAACACCCAATTGCCACGGCTGCGCATTTACCTGCACACTAAACAGCTTGGTGCAATACGCGAAAGCAGGCAATGCAAACCAGTAAAACCACCGGAAACACACCCTGTATCACACAAAATATACCATTGAAATAGAGCTTTTTACACCTATCAGGAGCCCCTTTTTCATTATTCACTCCGATACTCCTATTTTTATAGATTCAAACAACAATTACCCTTCATATGAAAAAATTACTACTTGCCATCACTGTTGCATTGCTGTCTAATTATGCGATAGCTCAGTCATGGACATGGTCGAATTCCGTAGGCGGTCGCTCAAGCGTTGACGGAGGCACAGGTCTCACAAGAGATGGAGCAGGCAATTTCTACGTTTGCGGAGATTTCGAGGGAACACGTGCTTTCGGTAGTACGACACTGACCGCTGTAGCCTTATCGGATTTCTACCTCACAAAATTCGATCCGAATGGAGCGATTCAATGGACCATCCAAATCAACGGCACGGCCGCCAACACTATGGAAACCGCAGGTGTAACGACTGATGCAGCCGGTAACGTCTACGTAGCCGGAAACTTCAGCTACGATGTGACTTTCGGAAGCAATACCTATTTCAATCTGGGCGGCAATTCGGATGCCTTCATCGCCAAATATTCGTCTGCAGGCAATCTGATCTGGTCAAAGCATTTGAGCGGAACCGGCACGGAAAAAATCTATGCCATCAGCGCATTAGGCACAGACATCTATATATCCGGTGGATATACACAGGCGCTGACCGTGGGAAGTGTCAGCCTTGCCGCACCGGGAGCCGGCTTTGACGATGCTTTCATCATGAAATTCGACAGTAGCAGTACCGCACTTTGGGGGCTGCGGGGCGGTGGAAACGCGGAAGACCGTGGAACATCCCTAAGTGTAAGCAATAACGCCATTTACTGGGCAGGCTATTTCTCCGGCAGCGCCAATTTCAACGGAACGACACTTGCTGCTGTTGGAACCGGTTCTGACATGTTTCTGGTTCGTATAACCGATACAGGAACACAAACCTGGGCGAAGCGTTACGGAGGTAATTTCGGACAGCAAATCAACGGCGTGAGTCAGGATGCTCAGGGAAATCCGGTTTGCACCGGTAATTTCTATGCCACTTCCACCTTCGGTACCGGCA
>CAZPCA010000130.1:0-7302 GCA_964584995.1 uncultured Bifidobacterium sp. | reverse complement strand
AGAATCTCTTCCCGATACGGTATCTCCGGTTCACCCTTGGGAACGGTTGTCCGCCCGCTCGCAATCCGTGACGGAGGAGAGGTCCGCCAGGTTGATGCTGCCGCCCTCTACCTTGGGCTTGACCTGGTTGATGCGTAGGTCGCCGAAGATAATAAGTTGCCGTACGGAGGTGTCTGCTCCGTTCAGCTCGTAACCGTCAATGGTCAGGTCGCGGCAGTAGTGCGAGGAGTCCAGTTGTAAGCGGCAGATATTGGCTACTCCCGTGGAGGGAATCCAGACATTGGTACTGCTGTCGGGAACTACGAAATTCTCCCAGTTATCACAGACGAACCAATTGGTATTCTTGGAGCCTACCCATTTGCCGGCAGTATACCCTCCGGCAAGTATGGTAAGTGCAGGTTGTGTCAGCCAATTGGGATTAGCGCCGTTGTAGGCCGCACAACTCGCATGACGTACCCACTTCAGGGCATCGTTGATGCTGTCGATCCAGTTACGCTGTGTTTTTGGGTTGAGGGATGCAGGAAATACTCCCGTAAATTTGATCCAGTCAGAGCCCACAGCGGGATTCACGGAGTAGCAATCAAGGCCGGGATAAGGATAGGATTCCTGCGTTGGCGTGGCAGATATGTTTTGCGGAAATGTCGGAGGGGCCCACCAGGTACTCTTGGTGTTGAATCCGAAAAGTACCGTTCCGGTATATTGTGCGTCGTGCGCACTGGCGGTTCCCTGTAACCAGTTGCCACCCTGCATGAAGAAGAACTGGTCTCCTCCGGAGTTCAGGTTGAACTGATTGGCCCCGCTGAGCGAGGTGAATGTCCAATTGACATCCGGGGTTACTGCATTGCCGTTACCGTTACCATCGAAGCGTATGGTGATGATGGTGCCCGCCGGGATGTTACCGCCCGTGCGCGTCATTCGTACGCAACCTTCTGTGTTTCCAAATCGGTTTAACTGGCCGCGCTGCCAGCCATTGTCGGTGATGTCGAGGGAGGTGCCGACGGAAATATCCCTGAAACAGACAAAGCTGATTTCATCTGCACCTACACCGAATCCGCAACTCTGGTTATTGGCGTTTACTCCGACGATGGCGAAATCTCCCCGCTTGAGAAGCGTACCGGCGCCCGGCGAGCAGAACACCTCTTGGCCCGAACTCCACTCATTGCCGTAGCGCACCCATATCTTGAAATAGTACAGCGTGCTGTTGGATAGGTTTGTGACATTCACCGTTGTACCGCCCCCTTTGTAGACAACGAAACCGCTGCCGAAGGGGGTACCGCTGCCGTAGGCCGTATTGGCCGTATAGGCGCTGCCGTTACCTGCAGGAACAGTGGTGATGGGATTCAGTTCCTGTGCCACCACCATGATTTCGTTGTAACACCCCTGCGGCAGTGCCCAGGCTACGGTGGACCCGTTGTTGAGGCAATTGGTGGAGGGGATGGTCACGTCGAAGGGCGACAGACGTATGGTGAGATCAGCTCCGTTGTCATTGCCGATGATAGCCGGAACATCGCTGACCACTCTGATGCGGTAATTGGTACCCGTTCCAAGTCCCGCAGGTAAAGTCGCTGCGATGGTCTGTGAACCGGATGCATTGGAAACGACAGTGCCGATGGTGGTAGGGGTGGTGAACTGACCTGCAGAGTTGCTCAACTCCGCCGCAAACGTGCAAATCCCAGCGGGGAAGTTGGCGGCCGGCAGGTAGGTGAAGGGCACATTGATCGCATTCCCGGCACTGGATGAAACACAGAAGGGTCCTCCATTGATGGTGAGTGTCGAAATGCTGTTACCGGTATTGGCCAGGCTCGTCACATTGATTTCATCGAGGGTCAGACGGTTGCTGGATGCTGCGAAGCCACTGACGTAGTAATATTTCCAGCGGATTTGCATGTCGGCCCGGTTGTCCACCGCATTGGCAGTAGCCGCCGATAAATTGACCGAGATAGTGCTGGTAGCAGAGGGAGCCGTGGTGTAAACGAATTCTATGGGTCCCGGAACATCGAGCCAGGGAGAGGCTGTACTTACACGGTATTGCAGGCGCAGGTTGTAGGCATTGCCTGCGGCGATGGCCGCAGTATTCCAGGAAACGGTGATATTGGTCCGCCCGAGGGTGTTCAGTCCGAGTACGGCAGCCCCCACAGTAGCCGGTACCTTGGTGGTGTTGAAAATACTGATACCCGTTGCGTTCAGACCGGAAAATCTGTTGCCAGTACCCACATTGTAGGCACCGGTGTAATCGCCTGTGGTCGGGTCACCCAGTGAAGGATTGGAGTCGACACTACAGGTGTGGAAGCGCATATTGGGCGGATAGGTGCCTGCCAGATTAGTATTCAGCCAGCTGCTGAGCACATAAGGGCCACCGGAAAGATTGAAAGGAGCAGGATTGGTCTGTGCAAAAACAAGGTGGAATGCTCCTAAGAGACAAACCAATAGCACATATTTCCCCCAGTTTAACATCTGGGTCAAAGGTAGAGCATTCAGAGTGAAAATAAGTCCTGTAAATGATTAATTCTGTGTCAAATTGGGTGAAGTCGGGTTTGAGTTGTGTGAGCCAATCAAATCGTTTGAAGGACGCCCGTATCAGTACTTGTTTGGGCAATGATCACCCGCACAGGAATCCCAAAGGCTGAGATTGCAAAATACACGTTTACAAACCATTACAAAAACCTGCCAATGCAGGTCACGATTCGATGCTAAACGAGACCCTGCATCTCCCGTTCTCTGATATTTTCTAACTTCGCCCGATTGTATTTATCCTACTGTATGCAGAATTATCGCCTTATCAACAATATCTGCGGCTGGCTGGCTTTCGCCATCTCCGCTTTTGTCTATGTCAGTACGCTTGAGCCCACGGGCAGTTTCTGGGACTGTGGGGAGTTCATCGCTTCGTCCTATAAACTGCAGGTAGGTCACCCTCCGGGGGCTCCGCTCTTCCTGATGATGGGTCGCATCATGAGTCTTTTCGCGGGCGATGATCTCTCTCAGGTGTCCGTGATGATCAACCTGCTCAGCGCCCTGATGAGTGCGGGTACCATCCTCTTTCTTTTCTGGACGATCACCATCCTTGCCCGTAAAATCGTAGATCCGAAGCAGCAGAACGAAATGGCCTCTGTACTGACGGTCATGGGGGCGGGATTCGTCGGAGCACTGGCCTATACCTTCAGTGATTCCTTCTGGTTTTCGGCGGTAGAAGGTGAGGTCTATGCCTCATCATCTTTTTTCACAGCCATCGTATTCTGGGCCATGTTCAAGTGGGAGGCGGTGGCCGATGAACGGCACGCGAACCGCTGGATCATTCTCATCGCCTACCTCATGGGTCTCTCGATCGGTGTCCACTTGCTGAACCTGCTGACCATACCCGCCCTCGCGTTCATCTATTATTTCCGTAAGTATAAACCTTCCACGGTGGGCGTGATCAAAACGGCCATAGCCGGTGTCGCCATCCTGGGCCTGGTGCAATACGGTATCATCTCCGGTCTGGTGAAAATCGCGACAAAGTTCGAGTTGCTCCTCGTGAACAGTCTTGGATTTCCTTTCTGGTCAGGATTCATATTTTTCTTCCTGATCGTCATCGCCGCTATCGTCTATGGATTGATCCATACGTACCGCCGCAATATGCCGGGCTGGAACCTCTCCCTGCTGTGTGTGGTATTCATCTTGTTCGGGTATTCTTCCTACGCGATGATTGTGATCCGTTCGAATGCCAATCCACCGATGGACGAAAACGATCCGGAGCACGCGTTCAATCTGCTGGGGTATATCAACCGTGAGCAGTACGGCGACCGTCCCCTGTTCTACGGACAGCACTACAATGCGCGTCAGACCGATCTCAAGGAAGGCGACATGCAGTACACCAAGGGCGACGATGGCAGATTTGTCGAGACAACCCGAAAGATATCTCCGGTTTACGACCCCGCTTACTGTACCATTTTCCCCAGAATGTACAGTCAGCAGGAGAACCATATTTCCGCCTACAAGGAATGGGCGGGCATAAAAGGCGACGGCAAGCCCACCTTCGCACAGAACCTGAAATTCTTCTGGAGTTACCAGGTCGTGCACATGTACTGGCGCTACTTCATGTGGAATTTTGCCGGAAGACAGAATGACCTTCAAGGCCACGGAGGCATCACCAAAGGAAACTGGATCAGCGGAATCCCCTTCATCGATACCATGCGCCTTGGACCGCAGGATGAACTTTCAGAAGGAATGAAAGACAATAAAGCACGCAACAGTTTTTATTTCCTGCCGCTTATTCTCGGTATCGTTGGTATGGTATGGCATTACCGCCGCGACAATCACGATGCCTGGACGGTGATGCTCTTGTTTTTCTTTACAGGACTGGCCATCGTTCTTTACCTGAACCAGTATCCCTATCAGCCGCGTGAGCGTGATTATGCCTATGCGGCTTCCTTCTACACCTTCGCCATCTGGATCGGTCTCGGCGTGGTGGCGCTGGCAGAGAAGTTGAAGCAGGCAAAGGTGCCGATGATCGCAGGTGGTAGTCTCAGCACACTGGTTTGTCTGGTGGCCGTACCCGGACTGATGGCCAAAGAAGGATGGGACGACCACGATCGCTCCAACCGTTTCACCTCGCGTGACATCGCCTGGAATTACCTGCAGAGTACCGCTCCGAATGCGGTCATCTTCACCAACGGCGATAACGATACTTTCCCGCTCTGGTATGCACAGGATGTGGAAGATGTCCGTACCGATGTGCGCGTCATCAACCTGAGCCTGTTGAATACCGACTGGTACATCGACCAGATGAAGCGTAAAGCCTACACCAGCGAAGCAGTGCCGTTCAGCCTTAAACACAGCCAGTATGTGCAGGGTACCCGCGACTATGTTCCGTTCTACGATAGGAGTATCAGTGGTTATGTGGATGCCAAGCAGGTACTCGACTTCATTGGCAGTGATGCACCCGAGGCCAAAGTCCAGACGCAGGGAGGAACTTCGTTGAACTATTTCCCGACCAAAAAATTGTTCATCAAGGTCGACAAGGAGGCTGTACTGAGGAACGGTGTGGTGAAGCCCGAAGATGCAGACAAGATCGTGGATACCATTTTCTGGGATCTCGACCGCAGTTACCTGATGAAGGCCGATCTCATGATCCTCGACCTGATTGTCAATAACGATTGGACACGCCCGATTTATTTCGCAGTGACGGTGGGAAGCGAAAGCTATCTGAACCTGGAGCCTTATTTCCAGCTGGAGGGTCTTGCTTACCGTTTTGTTCCTATCCGCACCAAGCAGGATCCCAATGGACAAACCGGGAGAGTGGGCGTAAAAGCCATGTACGACAACATGATGAACAAGTTCAAGTGGGGGAACATGGGCCGTGAGGATGTGTACCTCGACCAGAACAACCTGAACATGACGATGAATTTCCGTAACAATTTTTCAAGGCTTGTGGATGCGCTGTTGGAAGAAGGCAAGCTGGATTCTGCTGTGAAGGTGCTCGACAAGATGAATCTGGAAATTCCCGATAAAACCGTTCCTTACAACATCATGATGCTGCGTCCGCTCGAACAGTATTTCACCGCAGCGAAAGGAGTGCCGCTGGTAGTGACAGGTCTGGATGGACTGCCGGTGACTACGTCCACCATAGAGTTGCCGGAAGCACAAAAGAAGCATGCCATGCAGATGGGACGCGATATAACGCTGCGCCTCGCCGAACTGTATGAGGATGAACTTTCCTATTACTTCTCCCTGAGAGGAACGGAATACCTGAAGTTTGTAGACCGTGAACTGAATCAGGGGATGGCGGTCTTCAATGAATTGATCAGAATCGCCCGTAGTGCAGGGCAAGACGATCTTGTCAAAGAACTCGAGCCCCGCTTCAAGAAGCTCGAAGCGCAGTATACACAGTAAAAATAACAGAGAAGGGACGGTTAGCCGTCCTTTCTTTTTCAACAAACCAGCATCTCTGATGGGATTGGTCAGATTACCGGCATGGATGAGGATGATTTATCCGGGTGCCGTTTGGTCATTGCCTGAAAGCGGCAAAACAATTTACCTGACCTTTGATGACGGTCCTGTAGAAGGTGTAACAGACAAGGTACTGGAAATACTGCGCCGGTACAATGCCAAGGCGACTTTCTTTTGCATCGGCAGGAATGTGGTACGGTATCCCCGATTGTTGGAGCGGATCCTGGAAGAAGGGCATGTGGTGGGCAACCATACCTTCACACATCCTAACGCTTGGACATCGGGATCGGAAAATTACCTGAAGGATACAGCCCAGGCTGCGAAGATAATCCCAGGAAAGTTGTTCCGTCCTCCCTATGGCAGGCTGACACCTGTCGTTTTAACGCGATTGAAAAAAGACTACCTCGTGGTGATGTGGGATGTGCTGAGCCGTGATTACGATGCCGCTGTGAATCCGGAGCAGGTGTATCAAAACGTGACGCAGCATGCGCGCGAAGGTTCCATCATTGTTTTTCATGATAGCCAAAAGGCAGCACACAATGTCTTGCCGGTTTTGCCCAGAATCCTTGATTTTTTTTCAGAGAGAGGATATGCATTCAACTCCCTGCAGGTACTGGCAGAGAGTTGAATGCTGGTATCTTCCTATTCCTTACGGAGTGCTGAAATCGTAAGCGTTGCTTCCGGGGTTCAGCAAGAGCGGAATTTTACTCCAGGTTTCTATCGATGAGCGATGACGCAGCACGATGTAGCACGACTGGTTCAGGACCGCCTGCGGAAGGTTCAGCTGGATGTATCCCGCAGTGCTGATGGTCGTCGCGAAGCTGTACAGCGTAGGATACGGCGAAGTCGCTGCGTGCAATTCTACGGTGATACTGTCACACACCGTCGGCTGCAAGGGGTCGAGTACAGCCACCATCTGGCCATTGCCGATGTAGAAACCTTCGATGAAAGCCCTCACGGTAAGTGTACCCGTTGCAAAGGTGTCTACTACTGTCACCTGTGCCGTACAGGTAGCCGTGTTTCCGCCCATATCGGTTACGGTCATGAGCACTTGCTGAACGCCTGCATCAGCTGAAGTGAAGGTGCTGTCGTTCAATTGTACCACAATAGCCCCGCAGTTGTCAGTCGAGTTGTTGTTGACCTGGTTCACGGAGATGCTACCCTGTCCGGCACTGTTCAGGTAGACAGTGATGTTCTGGCATTGAGCTACAGGAGGAGTCACGTCGTCCACGATCACTGTCTGCGTGGCGGTCGTGCTGTTGCCGTTGCCGTCGTCGAAGGTCCAGGTGATGGTGTACGTGCCCTGTGCTGTGTAGCTCAGCGGATCGCTCGTAGTACCGGTGATGGTGCCTGAGCAGTTGTCGCTTGTCGTCGGAG
>CAZPCA010000129.1:0-7392 GCA_964584995.1 uncultured Bifidobacterium sp. | reverse complement strand
CTCCGGTGAACATCACTCCGTCGCATTTTTTAATGCGTTCGATATAATCTTCCTGAAGCGCATCTCCACGGTTCTGGATATGCATCAACTGGATATTTGTGCATCCGATCTTCCCGAAGGCATGCATATAATTATCTCCTACTTCAACGGGAATGCTCGAAGCCGAGGTGATGACTTCTATGTGCGCATCCTTCTGGTTCCGGCATTCCTGCACTATACGTGACAGGATTTGCAGTTCAAAAAAATTGAGGTTGTTTTTCTGCTGGAAATTCGGTTCCGGTTCCGTTCCCTTGTCTTCGTTTCCGCCTATGGCGATGAGCTTACCTTTCATAACGATCAGATCAAATTGGCCACGTACACATTCCGTCCTTTACTCCGCAAGGCGTTTGGCTCGTCACGAAACTATTCTTATTTTCATCGTGTCAAAGCCGTACCGGACTCCGGTTTATCAACAACGGCCGCTCAAAACTCCCAATCCAATGAAAATACGCGAAATCAGGGCGATGCGAGGCCCCAACTACTGGTCCATCCGTCGTCATTTTTTAATAGTCATGAAGCTGGACCTGGAGGACATGGAGGAAAGGCCGACCAACAGCATCGACGGATTCTCCGAGCGGATTGAGAAGATGTTCCCCACCATGTTCGAACACGAGTGTTCGGAAGGACATCCCGGTGGATTCTTCAAGCGCGTGAAGGACGGGACATGGATGGGCCATGTGGTAGAACATATCGCACTTGAAATCCAGACCCTGGCCGGCATGGATGTAGGCTTCGGGCGCACACGATCCACCGCTGAACACGGGGTGTACAACGTCGTCTTTGCCTATATGGAAGAAAAGGTCGGTATCTATGCCGCTAAGGCTGCAGTGCGTATAGCCCAAGCGTTAGTAGACGGGGTCGACTACGCGCTGGAAGAGGATATCCAGCAGATGCGTGAAATCCGCGAAGACGAACGGCTGGGTCCCAGTACAGGCTCCATTGTACAGGAGGCTGCGGCGAGAGGTATTCCCTGGATACGCCTCAACCGGCACTCACTGGTGAACCTTGGATATGGAGTCAACCAAAAGCGCATTCAAGCGACCATCACGGGAGACACGTCCAGCATAGCCGTAGAAATCGCCTGCGATAAGGAAGAGACCAAAAACCTGCTGGAAGCAGCCAATATTCCTGTTCCGCGCGGCCGCATCATATACGACAGGGAGGACCTTGATGCAGCCATTGAAGCATTGGGATTTCCGCTGGTCATTAAACCCGTAAACGGGAACCATGGACGCGGTGCCACCATCAATATACGGAGCACCGACGAAGCGGTGGAAGCATTAGCTGCGGCCAAACGTATTTCCAGGGCCGTTATCTGTGAAAAGTTCATTACCGGCTTCGACCATCGTGTTCTGGTCATCAATTACAAGTTCGTAGCCGCAGCCAAACGCACCCCGGCCATGGTGATCGGTGACGGAAAACACAGTATCCAGGAACTCATCGATGAGGTGAACCGCGACCCTCGCCGTGGATACGGGCACGAAAAAGTACTGACAGCCATTAAAGTGGATGAAATGACCCAGAACATCCTGGCTGAAAAAGGACTCCAGCTGGGGGATGTACTTAAAAAAGGAGAAATCCTCTACCTGAAGTCCACCGCCAACATCTCCACCGGAGGCACTGCCACCGATGTCACCGACCTCGTCCACCCGCACAATGTTTTCATGGCGGAACGGATTGCCCGCATCATCGGTTTGGATATCTGCGGCATCGACATCATGACGGACGATATCAGCGAGCCCATCTCCGATACAGGAGGCGCTATCCTCGAGGTGAATGCCGCACCCGGTTTCCGTATGCACCTTGCGCCCACCGACGGTTTACCCCGTAACGTTGCAGAACCGGTCATCGACATGCTTTTCCCTCCCGGCAAACCTTTCCGCATCCCCATCGTCGCTATTACAGGTACTAACGGTAAGACCACCACGACCAGGCTCACCGCACATATCGCCAAAACAGCCGGGCATAAAGTAGGCTTCACCACAACGGATGGCATCTACATTCAGAATATCATGATGCAGCGCGGTGATTGTACAGGACCGCAAAGCGCAGAGTTTGTGCTCAAAGATCCCACCGTCGATTTTGCAGTACTCGAAACCGCAAGGGGTGGCATACTCAGGGCCGGCCTGGGCTTCCATAAGTGCGATATAGGCATCGTCACCAATGTGGCGGCCGACCATCTGGGACTGAAAGACATCCATTCGCTCGAGGACATGGCACGTGTGAAGTCCGTCGTAGCGGAAGCAGTAATGCCCGGCGGATATACAATTCTCAATGCAGACGATGAACTGGTTGCCGGCATGGCCAGGAACATAAAGTCACAGGTGGCTTATTTCTCTATGGACGAGAAAAACCCGCTTGTGCGTGCACATTGCGACAAAGGTGGACTGGCCGCGATTGCTGAAAACGGTTACATCACCATTTGTAAGGGAACCTGGAAGATACGTGTAGAAAAAATCGTGAATATCCCGCTCACCTTCCGAGGGAAGGCGGTGTTCATGATACAGAACATCCTTCCGGCCGTACTCACAGGATTCATCCGTAACTTCAAGATCGACGATATACGGCTTGCGCTGGAGACCTTCATCCCCTCGCCGGCTCAAACACCCGGAAGAATGAATCTTTTCGAATTCAAGAAATTCAATGTAATGGTCGACTATGCGCACAATCCTGCTGGCTTCCAGGCCATCGCCAAATTTCTGGAAAAAGTGGATGCATCGCCGAAAATCGGCATCATTGCCGGTGTCGGTGACAGGCGCGACGAAGACATCGTACACCTTGGAACACTGGCGGGAAAGATGTTCGACGAAGTCATCATCCGTCAGGACCGTAACCTGCGCGGACGCTCCGAGCAGGAAATCATATCCCTCATGCTAAAGGGCATGCACAGTGTTGATCCGAATAAAAAGCACATTGTAATACCCAGCGAGCCGGAAGCCATCGACCATGCATTCCAACATGCCCCCAAGGGGGCCTTTGTCGTCATTTGCAGCGATGTGGTTCCCGATGCGCTCGACCAGGTGATGCGTTACAAGGAAGAAGAAGACAAGTTCGAGCTACGCACGGAGGACATACCCAACCAGCACGAAGGGGCGCATACCGGCATACAATAAAGTGGATAGTATCACCCAATTTGCGCTGGGAGCGGCACTGGGAGAACTGGTAGCCGGTCGTGAAAAGAACATCGGTGGCCGTGCTCTTTTATGGGGAGGAATCGGCGGCACCTTACCCGATCTTGATGTACTGCTCAATCCCTTCTTCACGGAGTTGGAGCGGCTTTCTGTACACCGAGGGTTCAGTCATAGCCTTGTGTTCGCATTTCTGGTAGCCCCCGTACTGGGTTTCCTGCTGCAGCAAATGTACAAGAACAAGCTGAACATTAGTCGCTGTCGTTGGACATTGCTGTTCTTTCTGTCCATCTTCACGCACCCACTACTCGATGCCTTTACCGTGTACGGCACACAGCTCTTTTTACCGTTCAGCGACTACCGGGTGGCGCTCAACACTATTTCCATCGTCGACCCCGGCTACACCCTTCCTCTCCTGATTGGGTGCATAGTGGCCTTGAAGCTCAAAAAACGACATGCACTGAGCGCTGCACGGTGGAATAAAGTGGGACTAACTATCAGCCAGGGCTATCTGCTACTGACCATTTTCAACAAATTCGTTCTCGACAAGAAATTTGAAAACGCATTTGAACGCAGCGGAATCCGGCCTACACATTACATGAGCAACCCGGTGCTTTTCAGCAATCTGCTCTGGTACACTGTCGCCAAAGACGACAGCAATTGCTATATTGGCTATTATAGTCTACTACAGAAAGAAGATTCCATACCCTTTGAAAAATACCCCATTCAATCTGTACTCAGGAATCAGGTCAAAGACCAGACAGGTTTAAAGAAGCTGGACTGGTTCAGCAAGGAATATGCGGTAATGGAGATGCAAGGCGATACATTCTGTTATTACGATATCCGCTTTGGCAAGACAGATCTTTTCGCCGATGGAGACAATTCACGCACTTTTGTCTTTTTCTTCCGCTCAGCTCATCCAGAAAAATCGCCCCTGGAAATTGAGCAGCACATTGCCCGGCGGGACATGAGTTTCGGGGAATTTTTCGGTCAATTCAACAGGAGGATATTCCATATCAGTCCCGGCGATTGAAGTCTTTTCAGCTAATCCCCTACTGTACTATGAAAGGATGTCAGCATCCGGTTTTGTAAATTCGCTGCCGTATGTTGACCCGCCTGATTTGTGTGCTGACCATATTGATGGCAGGTCCGCTTTATGCCCAAACGCCTGTAGCCGATACGCTACCATCCTGTACCGCTCACCGGATTCAGCAAGCCCCCAAAATCGACGGCAAATTGACAGAGGCTGAATGGTTGCACGTAAGCATTGACGGCGGATTCAGGCAATTCCGCCCGGATGAAGGCAAAGAAGCCACTCAGCGTACTGCGATCAGCCTTCTGTACACCGATTTCGCCCTTTACGTCGGTGTAAAATGCTTCGATACAGCTCCAGACAGCATCCTGAAACAGTTAGGCGCTCGGGATAATGAAGACCTTAATGCAGATAATTTTTTCATTAAACTGGATTGTTACAACAACCAGCAGGATGCCTTCCAGTTCGGTGTTTCGGCCTCGGGCGTGCAGTTCGATTCCAAATTCAGCGACTATACCTTTGATGCGGTATGGAATTCGGCGGTGGCTTACGATGCCGAGGGTTGGACGGTTGAGATGGAAATCCCCTTCTCTGCTCTGCGATTTCCGATGGCGGAGGAACAGCTTTGGGGGGTGCAATTCACCCGTTTGTTACGCCGAAGAAGAGAGCAGCAGCAATGGGCCTATGTCCCTTCCATAGCGAGCAATCCGCAGTTGTATTGGGGGCACATCAGCGGAATAAGCCATGTCAAAACGCCCCTGCGCCTTTCCATGACGCCCTATGTGGCCTATAACTACAATCACTCGCCGGTATTCCGGGAAGATGGTAGTTACCGCTTCGCTGACCAGCATGCCTATAACTTCGGGGCCGACATCAAATACGGAATCGATGACCGGTTCACGCTAGACATGACCTTGCTGCCGGATTTCGGGCAGGTGCAATCCGACCCGCTGGTGAAAAACCTGACGTACCGAGAAGTGGTCTTCGATGAAAACAGGCCTTTTTTCAAGGAAGCCACAGAACTTTTCAGCAAAGGAGACCTTTTTTACTCCAGAAGAATCGGCAGGATTCCCTCGGGCTACTTCTCTGTGTCCGGTGATTTGGCGGCAGACGAACTTATTGTTGAAAATCAGCCACAGGTGAAATTGCTCAATTCCCTGAAGATTTCGGGACGAACAGACAAAGGCCTTGGCATCGGGGTATTCAATGCACTTACGGACAACGCCTACGCCATTGCCGAAAACCAGGAGGGGCAGCAACGTCAAGTACTGACAGAGCCATTGACCAATTACTCCATTCTTGTACTCGATCAGCAATTCAAAAACAACTCCAACATCTATTTTGTCAATGCCAATACTTTACGGCAAGGGCATTACACCGACGCCAATGTGAACGGTGCCGGCGTTACGCTCTCGAACAAGAAAAACACCTTTCAACTGAAGGGAGATGGCACTCTTACTCAACGATTCATCACCGCAAATGATGCCGGATCCAGCTCAGTTACTGCGGTACGAGGATACCGATATAGTTTTGGTGCTGACAAACTCGGTGGGAATTTCATCTACGGAATCTACAGGAATGTGACCAGCCCTGAATACGATGCAACGGATCTTGGATTTTTCAGGGTTGCCGGACAAAACAGCACCGAGGCTTATTTAAGGTTCAATCGCTACCGCCCCTGGAAGTTCATCCGGGAGTCGTACAACCGATTAAGCGTGAATATCACCGATGATTTCAAGACCGGAAAAATCAGCGATAACTCCGTCGACTTACGCTTATTCGTTAACCTGATGAGCTGGAATGCCATTTTTGCCGGCAGTGGCTTTCAACCGTTCAGGCCGTATGACTTTTATGAAGCGAGAACACCGGGAATTATCTACCACGGTCTCCGCAGCGCATATTATTATATCGGGTACAGTACAGATTACAGGAAGCCCTTGGCCATCGACTACTCCATCAATTTCGAACACCTGCTGGATCGCTTCACTGCCACTTCCCAATACCATTCATTGGGTCTGCGGCTTCGGCCAAGCGACAAGCTCTTCATGGTCTATTCGCTCGACTACAATTTAGCCCCATTCAATGTGGGTTATGCCACCACTACGGATCAGGGACAGCCCTTGCTGGGCGGTCGCAGGCTTGATACCTGGACCAACAGGCTCGAGGCCAATTACAGTTTCTCCTATAATTCTGGATTACGCATCATAGCCAGGCATTACTGGATTTCGGGAAAATACAAGCAGCTTTTTTCGCTGGATGAAGCCGGGGAGCTCGTTCCTAAGTACGACTATACGGAAAACATCAATTTCAATTACAATGTTTTCAATGTGGATGTAATTTATCAGTGGATCTTCACACCGGGAAGTGTGTTGAACATCGTCTATAAAATCAACCTCAGCAATGAATCGGAAATCGTTTCATACAATTACAGACGAAATTTCGACCAATTGCTGCAGGAACCCGGGGCGAGTACCATTGCCATCAAGTTCCTGTACTTTTTGGATTACCTGAAGGTACACGGAAAGATCGGTAAAAGGTATTTCCATCCTCGGGCTGAAAACAGAGGAAGGACCCATCAAAACTTATCCTTCCTGCCTTATCAATCTCTTTAAGATCAAGCTGAAATCGTCCTGAAAACTGTTGCCGGCATCTTCCTGATAATGGATATGCAGTAAGGTGCCCAAGTCCTCTTTCGGGAGATTACTTTCCTTTTTTTTCTCCAAAAACCACCGTTGGATCGCTTCAGGACGCGGCCCCCAAACTTCCCTCACTTTACCCGATTCCGTCTCGAAGAAAACCACCTTAGGAATGGAGCGTGCACCGTTGGTGTGAAATGCATCCATCCACTGGGGATGTTCGTCGCGCAGTACATGGTATGCCTGTAATTTACCCCTTGAAGCCTCACAAAGCGCATTCAACAACGGTAAATTCTGTGCCGCGTCCCCGCACCAACCTTCGGTCAGGACCAGTACAGAGAAGGAAGACTCCAGTTGCTCCAGCATTGCAATAAGCTCCGCATTGAGCACAAATGTCTTGTCGAGGCGTTTCATCCGCTGACGGTTCAGGCGGGCGTAATCGAAAAGTTCGGGCGACTGTTCCGTACCGGTTGTTTTTCCCTCCCCTAGAAGCCGATCGATTAACTGCAGATAATCTGAATATTTCAACCCCACCTTCACTACTTCAGCACTGTTT
>CAZPCA010000128.1:0-7419 GCA_964584995.1 uncultured Bifidobacterium sp. | reverse complement strand
ATTACCGCATAATGTACGTTGGCATTTCATCGGCCATCTTCAATCGAATAAAGTAAAACATATCGTTCCGTTTGTGCACCTGATCCAAGGTGTTGACTCCTTCAAACTGCTCAAGGAAATCAATAAAGAGGGGCAAAAAACAAACAGGATTGTCGATTGCCTGCTGCAAGTACACATTGCCGACGAAAGCACGAAGTTCGGTTTCAGCGAACAGGAAGTGGAAGCCCTAATGCTCTTTCCTGAATTGTCCGAATTTGAAAACATACGGATCCGGGGACTCATGGGCATGGCCACCTTCAGCGATGACCAAACGAAAATTAAAAAGGAGTTCACCTCGCTGCACAGCTTGTTCAGCAATTGCCGTATAATGAGCATGGACCCGCAACACTTCGATGTCTTATCCATGGGAATGAGCCATGATTACAAGATTGCGTTGGATTGTGGCAGCAACATGGTACGCATAGGCAGTATGCTGTTCGGAGAAAGAAATTAGTACATGATGACAGAAAAATACAGCCTTGCACTCCACGGAGGTGCCGGCACCATCACCAAAGGCTCTCTGACAGCTGAAAAGGAACTTGCATACCTCGAGGCCCTTCGGACAGCACTCGGTGAAGGCGAAAAAATTTTAAAAGAGGGCGGGAGCGCATTGGATGCCGTTACATCTACCGTTATTTCATTGGAGGACTGCCCCCTCTTCAACGCCGGCAAGGGCGCTGTATTTACCGCAGAAGGCCTGCACGAAATGGATGCTGCAGTGATGCGGGGCGATACACTCGAAGCAGGTGCCGTAGCGGGAGTACAACACGTACGCAATCCGGTCTTACTGGCAAGGACCATCATGGAAAAAAGTGACCATGTAATGCTCAGCGGAAAAGGTGCGGAAGAATTCGCTTTGCTACATGGCCTACCGGCAGAGGACTTAGCCTATTTTCATTCGGAATTCCGGTACCTGCAGCTGATGGATGCACAGAAGGACAACAGTATCCGACTCGACCACAGCCGAGGGGATGAAAAGAAATTCGGAACCGTTGGCGCCGTCGCAAGAGACCGAATGGGCAATTTAGCAGCTGCCACGAGTACCGGCGGCATGACCAATAAACGCTTCATGCGCATAGGCGACAGTCCAATCATCGGTGCGGGCACCTATGCAAACAATGCTACCTGCGCCGTCAGCTGTACCGGGCATGGTGAGTACTTCATACGGGCAGTTGTCGCCTACGACATCTCTTGCCTGATCGAATACAAAGGACTTACGCTGAAAGAAGCCTGCCGCGTTGTGGTACACGATAAACTGGTGCGCCTGGGTGGCGAGGGCGGACTCATTGCCATCGATACGTTCGGCGAAATATCCCTTGCGTTCAATTCAGAGGGCATGTACCGAGCTTCTGTATTGGAGAACGAAAAGCCGTTCACAGGTATCTACGAATAGCCGACTATTTCGGGGTTTTGCACTTTTCGATGCTCGGACGACGCCTCAACTGCATGCCATCACCGTCACAACCGCTGAAATTCTTCCAGCTGATTCCAAAATAAAAACTTGCGCCGTAAGCATCTGTGATTCCGAGAAGTGGACTGATCATATCGGTACCGATGGTCAATATCCCCCAACGCATCGCAAGTCCCACACGCGGTCGAAACAACTCGTAAAACGACAACGGAAGCGCGAACTCGAAGCTACGTGATTCATAACGCGGCGTAAACGAGAGTTGATTGGCCCTCCTCAATCCATAGGCACCCACAGGCACACGCTGAATGGCTGTGAAATTCAAAAACCAATGTCCGTTCAATGCATAGTCGTATTGAACCGACACAGCAGCTGGCAGGTAAACGAACATGCTGCGGCCATCCCTGGATGCGAAATAACTGTTCAGAAATTCTTTGCTGAGCGTGGAGTCCAAATTCGTGAGTGAACCGAACTTCACCGTATCGATGCCATACCAGTCGGCCGACTCATCGGTAAACCTGAAGGTTCGTGTCCCTTTGGTGAATTTCACGTATCCCATATCAATCAATGAAAATCCCAGACGATAATCGTAAGGCTTGTCACCTTGCTTGTATTTGCAAGGATCGTAATAGCCCATGTTCCTGTTTCGAAAGAACTGCACACCGCCCGTCAACGAATACCCACCACCCCGTTTATCGAATGCACCGGAAGGACCTTTCGTGCCATTTTCCGGCAATGCATGACCATACTCTGCAGAAATCTCGTTCACGACCAACAAGGAATCAAAAGGAACATAGTAATCCAATTCATCCAATTTCATGAACATTCCGTTGAGCCCATAATTGTAATTCAGTGTGAGACCACCTGTCCAGTAAGTCTCCGGCACATCGTATAGCACTCCTGCTACGGTCAAACCCGCCTCATGCCAGTTCAGCAAACCCGCCCGGGCCCGATCGGTCGAGTAAGGAGTACCTTGTTGAGGATCGTAATCAAATCCTTCCTTCATGTATTTGGCGAGGTGGAACGGGATATTGGATGCACTGAACTCAAATCTTGTCGAGAGATGAAAACCCAGTGATAGCTTCTTACCGGACCAGATGAAGGATGGATAATTCAATGCAGCCGAAGCATATCCGAATTTATCTGGCCGGCGGGTGTATCGGTCAGTGACCCTGTCTTCTTCAAGGTTCTCGCCCATTAGACTCTTCCGTATAAGCTTGCTCTTGCTTTGCAGATACATGTAATTGTTCACGATGGATGCATCGAACGAAAGAAAATGGACCTCCCAGCGATACGGAGCATCTGCAATGGAGGCAGGATTGAGTGCAAGTCCCGACTGTCCCGCAAAATTACTGCTGGCAGCACCCCACATTTCCTGTGCAAACACGTCGTTCCTTAAAACAGTAAGAAGGACGGTTAGAATAAATGACAGGAGTGAACGAAGACGCATTTCCTATTCAACGAAGATCCAGCAATAAAGTTGCCCCTGACTTTTTGAAACAGGCTAAACCAGCGCTGAATCGGTCGAGAGATCAGACGAACATCTTACCCGGATTCAGAATGCCGTTGGGGTCAAAAAGTGCTTTGATGGATTTCTGAAGAGCGAGCTGCGTCGCATCGAAAGGTATGTCCATGTAGGATTTCTGTACATAGCCGATGCCGTGCTCGCCCGAGATGGTCCCCTTTAGCTCCACACACAATGCGAAAATCTCTCGTATACCTTTTGGCACTACCTCGTTCCAGGTGGTTTCATCGAGCGTATCACGAATGATATTGACGTGCAGGTTTCCGTCTCCCGCGTGGCCATAGCATACCGATTTGAAACCGTATCGTCGACCAATCTCCTTCACCCCTTTCAGCAATACCGGCAACTCGGCACGGGGAACAACGGTGTCCTCCTCCTTGTATACCGAATGCGACTTCACTGCCTCTCCCACTGCCCTGCGCATTCTCCACAGATCCGCTTTCTGCTGGGCTGTATCCGCAAACATCACTTCGTCGCATTCGAAGCGGTACATGATTTCCGTTATCTGCTCACATTCTTTGAACAACATCTCTTCGTCGTGGCCATCCACCTCGATGAGTAGGTGGGCCTGATGATTGTCCTTGACAGGTATACTGACTTCTACGAAGCGAAGCACGAAATCAATGGCATCCCGCTCCATGAACTCCATGGCCGAAGGGGTAAAGCCTGCACGAAACACTGCAGATACCGCCTCGCAGGCCTTCTCCGGAGAAAAGAAGGGCACCAGCATGAGCAGGTTACGGGATGGAAGCGGAATGAGCCGGAATACGATTTTGGTGATGACGCCCAATGTACCCTCACTTCCTACGATCAACTGCGTCAGATTGTATCCGGTTGAATTCTTCAGCACATTGGCACCCGTCCAGATGATCTCGCCTGTGGGCAGCACGACTTCGCAGTTCAGCACATAATCACGTGTGGTTCCGTATTTCACCGCCTTGGGACCACCGGCATTTTCGGCCAGATTCCCTCCTAAAAAACAGCTGCCGCGGCTGGCCGGATCGGGAGGATAAAACAGGCCCTTCTCCTCCACCGCATCACGAAATACCTGATTGATTACACCGGGCTCCACCGTTGCCTGCAGATTCCGCTCGTCGATTTCGATGATCTTGTTCAGGCGCTCCGTAGACAATACGATGCCGCCAAAAACAGGAAGTGCCCCTCCGCTCAGACCTGTACCTGCGCCCCGGGGAGTAACGGGTATTTTCTCTCTGTTGGCCAACTTGAGTATAGAAGAGATCTCTTGCGCATTGGCAGGCCGTACAGCCACCGCAGGCAGAAACACCAGATCCTCTGTTTCGTCCTGCCCATAATGCTCCCTGTCTGCGGCTGCCGCCATGACATGCTGGGGACCGACGATTTCCTCCAGTTCCTTCAGAACTACCCGGTTTATTTCACGAACGTACTCCATGTTGCTGACTGTTCATAGTAAAATTAACTGATACGGAAAGCGGATAAAAGTGTTGCTGCGAAAGATATCAACGGATCATACTTGAAGGCTGCCTTCAGGCCATCGCTGGCCTCCTTTTCTTTATGTTTGCAGCATGTCGTCCAAAGGAAAATTTTATACCGTTTGGGAAGGAAGAAGACCCGGTGTTTATACCACATGGGACGATTGCAAACGGAACATCGAAGGCTTTCCGAATGCCAAGTACAAATCTTTTCCTACGCGCGCGCAGGCCGAACAAGCCTACCAGGAAAAAGCGGAAAAACATGTCTACAGAAAGCCCGCTACTTCGCCAGTGAAAAAGCTCGGTCCGGTGGGGAATCCGCAGCGCGACAGTATCTGTGTCGATGCCGCCTGCAGCGGAAATCCCGGCAAAATGGAATACCGGGGTGTGGATTTTATCTCAAGAGAAGAGATATTTCATTCCGGGCCCTTCGATGACGGCACCAATAATGTAGGTGAGTTCCTGGCGATTGTACACGGCCTCGCTGTATTGAAAAAACAACACTTACCTACCAAAACCATCTACTCTGATTCCAAGATAGCCATCGGCTGGGTGCGCAAAAAAAAGTGTGGTACCAAACTGGAAATGACCCGGCGCAACGGCGAACTCTTTGATCTTATCCACCGGGCAGAACGTTGGCTGGAGACCAATACTTACCACAATCCTATTCTCAAATGGGAAACTGAAATATGGGGGGAGATTCCTGCGGATTTCGGAAGGAAGTAAGCGAGCACAAGAAGATGTGCAAAAATAACAATGTAAATAATTGTTTTTTATACACTTACAAGGATACCAACATCGGAAATACAAATCTGCTTTTGCGTAAATTTGCCTGAACATTACGCTCCCCTCCCATGAAATATACGGTTAAGGCACCGGCCATACTGCTGCTCGAAGATGGAACAGTTTTTCACGGAAAATCAGCCGGCATCAGCGGCACTGCTACCGGAGAGCTGTGCTTCAATACGGGCATGACCGGCTACCAGGAAATTTTCACTGACCCCTCTTACACAGGGCAGTTGATGGTCATGGCCAGCGTACACATCGGAAACTACGGCATCAAAAAATCCGAGTCCGAGTCCGACGGAGTTAAAATCTCCGGATTGATCTGCCGTAACCTGAGTCCCGTGCCTTCGCGCAAATCGGCGGATCAAAGCATTCAGGATTTTCTGAACGAAAATAACCTGGTATGTATAACGGATGTGGATACCCGCGCAGTTGTCCGTCATATCCGCAGCAAGGGTGCGATGAACGCTGTCATCAGTACCGGAACACAGACCATCGACGAACTAAAAAAATTACTCGCCAAGGTGCCTTCCATGGAAGGACTGGAACTTTCCAGCCGTGTGTCCTCCACGAATGCATGGGATTTCAGCACAGAAGGAACACACAAAATCGCCCTGCTGGATGAAGGCTTCAAGCATAACATCGCCAGGCATTTAGCTCAGCGTGGCTGTAAGGTCCGGATTTTCCCCTATAACACCAGTTTCGAGGAAATGCAATCCTGGCAACCGGATGGCTATATGCTTTCCAATGGACCCGGAGATCCTTCTGCCATGCCGGATGTAGTGGCCGTCATCCGTAAAATGCTGGGTACAGACACACCTATCTTTGGCATCTGCCTCGGACACCAGTTGCTGGCGGAAGCAAGCGGCATGCGCACCTACAAAATGCACCACGGCCACCGGGGTATTAATCATCCTGTGAAAAATCTCGTTCGTGGAACCAGTGAAATCACCTCTCAGAACCATGGCTTTGCAGTCATCCGTGAAGATGTGCTGGCCGCAACGAATGTGGAAGTGACACACGTCAACCTCAACGACCATACCATCGAGGGCATACGCTTAAAAAACAAGCCCGCCTTTTCCGTTCAGTACCACCCGGAAGCCGCCCCGGGCCCTCACGATGCGGATTATCTCTTTGATGAATTTGTAGCGATGGTGCAGCAGCATGCAGGTAAAAAAGAAGCAGCCATCTGATTTTTATTCATCTGTCGCTGACCATTTAATATTCGTCAATTTAACATTCTATTCATCCGAACCATTGCCATGAAGTCAATCCTTTTGACCATTTGCCTGCATTTTACATTTTCACATGTTATCGCTGAAGACCCGGCGTATTTCCAGCAAAAAGTGAATTACCGAATTCAGGTGCGGCTGGACGATGTTCGTCACACCCTGAAGGGCAGTATCGACATTGAATACACCAACCAATCACCGGACACCCTGCGGGAAATCTATTTCCATCTCTGGCCCAATGCCTACCGCGACCGCACTACGGCACTGTGCAAACAGAAACTGGAATCGGGCAGCAGCGATCTTTACTTTGCGTCGGCGAACGAACGTGGCTATATCGACTCATTGGATTTTTCTGCCGGAGGACAACAACTGGAGTGGAAATACGACAAGCAACACAAAGACATTGCCAGCGTACGGTTGAAAAAACCGCTGTTGCCGGGGCAACAAACGGTGCTGTCAACACCATTTTTTGTGAAGATACCATCCGGCAAATTCTCGCGCTTCGGTCATATCGGTCAGGCCTATGCCATTACCCAATGGTATCCAAAGCCAGCAGTGTATGACCGGGAAGGATGGCACGCTATGCCGTACCTTGACCAAGGCGAGTTTTACAGCGAGTACGGCGCCTTCGAAGTGCGCATCACCTTGCCCTCCAACTACGTTGTGGGAGCAACGGGCGAATTGCAAGAAGCGGAAGAACGCAATAAGATGGAAGAACGCGCAGCCGCCATCAAAGTGTACAGTGATGACCTTTCTTTTCCCGTTTCCGATACCACATTCAAAACCATCACTTTCAAGCAGGATAGCATACACGACTTCGCCTGGTTCGCCGACAAGCGCTTCCATGTCAAAAAAGGATCCGTCATTCTGCCGGATTCCAGACGAAAGGTAGACACCTGGGCCCTGTACACCAACTCAGAACCTTACCTCTGGGAAAATTGTACCAGACACATCAACGATGCAATCTATTACTACTCC
>CAZPCA010000127.1:3054-7445 GCA_964584995.1 uncultured Bifidobacterium sp. | reverse complement strand
CATCAGTGCCGGTGGTGCCACTACGTTCTGCCAGGGAGGATCTGTGCAACTTTCTGCCAGCCAGGGAAGTTTTTATTTGTGGTCGAACGGGGCAACGACCCAGTCCATTACCGCATCGGCCGGAGGCTCATACACAGTGCGCGTAGTTCAGTCCAATGGGTGCTCCGCCACATCATCCGCCACCACAGTAACGGTCAATCCGGTTGCCAGCTTTACTGTGACTCCAAGCGGTCCTTTGAACTTCTGCCAGGGAGGTAGTGTCCGATTCAACGTGACCAACTCTACGGCCACCACCTATGTTTGGTACAGAAACAATGTGGTAGTTTACAGCGGCAACAGCGCGATTTACACTGCTACCACAGCCGGAGTCTATAAAATGCGTGCACAACTTGGATCCTGCGGTGTATTCTCGAATCCTTACACCGTGACTGTACCTTGCAGAGAAGGTGAGCTATTGGACAACCAGGTTGGCTTCAGCGCTTACCCTAATCCATTTACGGATATTATACACTTCAGTGTTGAGCTGAAAGACAAAGGACCTGTTACTATCGTTGTGTACGATATAAGTGGCAAGGCTGTTGACCATGTATTGAACCAGGCTATGCTGGATGAGGGCGAGACCCGAATCGTCTATTCCGGATCACACCTTGCTCAAGGCATTTATATGGCAAGCGTGCACAGCAACGAGGGCACCAAACACCTGAGGATAATCAATTCCAAATAAACATACCCGGTCTACACGCCAAAACCAAGAGGCTGCCAGTATTAGGCAGCCTCTTTTTTTATGTTTTGCGGTTACTTACTTGTCAGACCATGGGGCTCACACCAGGCAGTTTTTGCCGTAAATGCTGCAAAAAGCCCCCAAAGGGCAGATGTCCTTACAGCCAAGCTTTAAATGGCTAAACTGCTGATTTTCTGTGCTTTTATTATATAAGAGCCGATAAATAGGAATGAACGACACACAGAATGCACCTACAATGTCAATTTCTTTCAAAAACAAGATGTCTGAGAATAAACACACATCGGGCACTTCGGCGGCACTAATTTGCCGGTTGAGAATTCAGGTGAAGCCTGGATTAAACAAATCAAAAACAAATGAAAAAACTATTACTGTTACCGCTAGTATGTGTGTTGGGTTTGTCGCAGGCACAAACCTTTGATTCTTTGGAGTATGCCAGTGGCAATTTGACGGCCAAGCAACAACTCCTGTCCTATCCTCTTCCCAGGTACAAACCCGGGCATACCCTTAATCGCAATTTCATTTGGTTCGGCATTGATTATTTCTCCGGATTTCAGCAACCCAATGTCAGCAGGCAACAGATGATCAATGATTGTAAAACCAATACCGAAGAGTTTTACAAAAACTGGAATTACTATTTCATGGTAAGCCAGAATATCGGTTCTTATTCGTCTCCGTCTAATTACGCAGACACCCTGAATGTAGTATCGGCTGCATTGACAGCTGTGGCGAAAAGAAATCCCAGTTACAAAACATCCGCCATTTGCTTCTGGCCGCAGATAAACGGCAATGTCACGAACCGCAATCTCTCAGCGAATCATTATTTAAAAAACGCGAGTGGTCAGTACCTTACTACCAGCGGTGCGACAACTACTACACCGGTATGGTCGCCGGTTGCTCCGGATGCATCCGTCATTGCTGATGGCCAAACTCAGCGCGCGCGGCTACAAAATCTTGTTACCGCGCTGGGACGTCCGGTAGACATATTGAATGAAAACGGAGAATGCCTTCCGTTGATCAGCAAGAACGGAGTAGTGGCAGGGGCCGACCCAGCCATTCAGGCCGACTACAACTCCTTGGGCTTACCTTCTGTCAATGATTACAGGGGATTTCGTTATGCACACCAGACCAAGCTATACCGCGATCAATTCATGAGTGCCAGTCCGGGAACCAAGTTCACCCACTATGCCCTGGATGGCCAGATCGATTATCGCCCCCTGTGGCAATATTCCAAGTCCATCAACAGCTCCATCAATGGCAAGTATTATCCGACCGGAGACTTCTACCCCCGTTGGCCGAACAACTGGAAGGCCTGGGCTGGAGCATGGCATGGATTAGGATGGTTTGCAGATTGTAAATACCACGAATTACAAAATGGAGACGACCTGATGTCGCCCTTTGTAAGCGCAGGATGGAATATTGACGAAACAGTAAATGTAAGACCGGCACAATACCTTGCCATGCTCAAGGTGCTTTCTGCATGGGGTTCTGAATTTTTCTACACAGGCTACTTCAGCTTGGCCGCTCCATTTCCGGATTCAAAAAACTGGGGATGGCAGACTGTAATGCCGGTTTATGCACAAGCTATCACTTCGCGCTATGAAAACTATCTCCGCCAAGGCAGCTTACTTACTGGCGATGTACCGCGTTATTTCCTTTCAAGTACAACTCTGACACCTAACAATCCAAAATACCTTTTTCACACAGGCGATCAACGTCAACTGGTAGCCATCAGAAAGCTGAACGGAGTGGAGAAATACGTTATCACTACTGCTCAAATGGTAGATGCCAACACTGTAGGCAATGCTCCCATGACATCATTCGGAAAGTTCAAGCTGAACAATGACTCACTCATGGTGGAATTCAGAAGGCAGGGTTCTGTTTACATCTACGATGCAAGCAACCCTTCTTCCAAAGTGTTTTATCAACTGGACGGATGGCACCAATACGAACATCCGGAACGCTGGTCAAAGGACCTGCCCTTCGAAGCAGAATTATATGACAACACCAATTCATCCGCACAAATAAAAACGGAAGTACCGGCCGGAACACTCCCTGGCGATTACCGTGTGTACACATCCTATGTTTCTTTTACATCTGCAACACCTCCGGCACTGGAATACAATTTCACTCCTCGCGGCACCAACCAAGTGTATGTATGGGTACGGGCCAGGAGCAAAAACACTACGGGCGGTTCCATTTCAGTGAATATCTCCGGAAGTACTGCTAAGTCGATTGGATGTATCACCAATACAGGCTGGCAATGGTT
Source organism: uncultured Bifidobacterium sp. (assembly GCA_964584995.1). Classification (GTDB taxonomy): domain Bacteria; phylum Bacteroidota; class Bacteroidia; order AKYH767-A; family OLB10; genus JAJTFW01. The sequence continues at coordinate 4,437 of CAZPCA010000127.1, read as the reverse complement.
CAGCTTGGATGCCTGTACCGGCCAGGGTATTTCATTCAACAACCTTACCACTAAGGAATACATACTTTCCCTGTTAGTATCAAATAGCAATATTGAAATCGACCGTATTTTACTTTCGGGAAACGCGAATCTGAATCTGAACCCTAATCAGGCACCTTGTGGAACATCCGTAGCCAGCATCAGTGCCTCCGGCTCCACCACTTTCTGCCAGGGCGGCTCGGTCACCCTTACCGCTCAAAGCGGAGGTTCCTATACTTGGTCTAATGGGCAAACCACGCAGGCCATCACCGTAACTCAAGCAGGCACCTATTCCGTTGCTGTCAACAACGGCACCGGTTGTGCAGCGGTTTCTGCTCCGGTAAGTATCACTGTGAACGCTGCTCCAGCAGCCAGTATTACGGTTAACGGAAGCACGACCTTCTGTCAGGGACAATCAAGAACCCTGACCGCTTCTCCTGGTGCATCCTATGCATGGTCTACAGGATCAACCAGTGCAAGTATCTCCGTCAACAGCAGTGGTAATTATTCTGTGACTGTTACGGGTGCCAATGGCTGTAGCGCCACCTCCGGAAACACGGCTATCAGTGTGACGGCAGCTCCGTCAGGCAACGTATCTGCGAACGGACCGACAAGTTTCTGCCAAGGCGGCTCCGTACAACTCACCGCAGCACCCGCCAGCACTTATCTTTGGTCAAGTGGACAAACGACTCAATCCATTACTGTCAACCAAAGCGGTAACTTTTCTGTAACTGTCAGCAATGGCGGCGGTTGCTCAGCCTCCTCCACGCCTGTGCCAGTTACTGTTTCTGCACTACCGACCGCCAGCATTTCAACTAACGGCTCAACTTCGATTTGTCAGGGTCAAACCCGCACACTTACTGCGTCTGGCGGAACTGCCTACGCATGGTCAACAGGAGCCACAACACAAAGCATTGTTGTAAGCAACAGTGGCAACTACCACGTTACAGTGACAGGCTCTTCCAATTGTACAGCAACTTCAGCGACAACGGCCATCACCGTAAATCCCAGTCCATCTGCAAGTATCACAAGCAGCGGACCCACTAGTTTTTGTCAGGGAGGCTCCGTGGTGTTGAGCGCACCATCAGGATATTCCTACTCCTGGTCGACTGGAAGCACGAGTCGTCAAATCACGGTCAACACAACAGGTACCTATAATGTTACTGTTACATCCGGCGCGAATTGTTCTGCGGTTTCTACCACCACCAGCGTGAATGTAATGACCAACCCTTCAGCCACTATTAGCGCTGCGGGATCTACAAACATCTGTCAGGGGGCCAGCGTACAGTTGAATGCCAGCGGAGCCGACACTTATGTTTGGTCCAATGGCCAAACCGGAAACAGCATCAATGTAAATGCCGCCGG
>CAZPCA010000127.1:0-3044 GCA_964584995.1 uncultured Bifidobacterium sp. | reverse complement strand
CGCCGGAAACTATTCAGCAATTGCTACAGGAGCCAATGGCTGCACTTCCGTTACCAATAGCGTTGCTGTGAGCTCCGTGTCCAATCCAGCCCCTACCATCACTGTCACTGGGCCCACGTCACTCGCTAGTGGACAATCCACTACGCTTGTCGCCACCGGCGGTTCGACTTATACCTGGCAGCCCGGCGGCCAGACAGGCAGCAGCATTGTTGTAACCACTCCCGGAAATTATACTGTAACGGCAAGCAATGCCGCAGGATGTTCAGGTACCAGTGCTGTGGTCACCATCGGCTTGATCAATTCACCAACTCCTGTTTCCATCTCAAGCAGTAGTGCTACCAGTTTCTGTGCAGGTGGCAGTGTCATGCTGAATGCAAACGGAGGATCTAACCCGCTTTGGTCACCAGGAGGTGATACTACCAGAAGTATCAGCGTCAGCCAATCGGGCCTGTACTTCGTCTATTCAAGGGATAATAACGGAACAGTCTTGAGCGTAGACTCCATCTTGGTGACCGTACATCCACGTCCGCTGAACCCGACCATTTCCATCACCTACGTACCGAACACTACCTTTCAACTGAATGCTTTCGAGCCTTCGGCTGTAAGCTATCTCTGGTCGAATGGTGCCACATCACCATCCGTTAACATTGTGAATCCTACACTCATGACTGTAACCGTGCGCAACGCCTTCGGATGCAGCTCGGGAAGTGCAAGCCTGCAAACAGCAAGTGTCATGGCCAGGACATGCATCGCCCCCAATATGCTTACGCACTATGACCTGAGTGACACCACCGCTATGCTGGGATGGAATCCAGCCATCACGGGTGAAAAATATATCGTACGGTATTGGGAAGTGGGTACGGCCAACATTGAGACTGTCGAATTAGGAGGCAACTTCTCCACAGTTCGTGTCCGTAACCTTGCTCCTGGAACCAGCTACAACTGGCACGCAGAAGTCGTATGCAGCTCGGGCAGTTACACCAGCGTTACTTCGAGCTTCAAAACCTTAGGCACTCCACTTTCGTGTGGCTCTATTCCGCAACATCAACGCACAGAGAACATTTCCACAAATCGTGCTTTGGCCCGCTGGTACAATACGACCGCTGACTCTATCACCGTTCGTTACAGAGCGGTTGGAGCCACTACATTTCAATTCCGCAAATTCAGTGGCATTACGAATGCGACCGGTGGTCAACTCAATAATCTTCAACCGAACACCACCTACGAATGGCAGGTAAGCACCTTGTGTAGCGGTTATAACAGCCCTTACTCCAGATCCGCTTATTTCACCACACTCGACACCTGTGGCCATTTGGGATTAGTTACGATTGACAATGTAAATACCACTACTGCACGCATCAGATGGTCCAACACACAGTCCATGGACACAATCCGTATTCGTCTCGTTAGCATTACCACAGGAGGAGTGAGGAACATTTACATTCCCGCGACCACGCTGAACGGATCATTCGAGTTGCGTGGACTGAAGCCCGCCCATAGCTACTATGTTGAGCTGCGTGGCAAATGCGGAGGAACCGCAGGCAACTGGACAAGCCCGGTTTCCTTCACTACAACGGATATCAATGTACGTGTTGCAGATGAGAACATGCACCTGAACGGCTATCCCAATCCTGCTTCGGACATTCTCTTCTTCTCCTTCACGTCAGAAGAAGATGCCGATTACAGGGTAAAAGTATGCGACATGGCAGGACGCGAACTCATGCAGGAAGCACGTAATGCCACCAAGGGCAGCAACGCATCAGAAATTCCTGTCAACAGTTATGCCAAGGGTGCTTATCTTTTGATTGTGGAAAAAGGAACGCAAAGAAGCCATTTCCGGTTCACAGTTCAATAACCAGTCATCACACTACTGATCAGGAGTGCCCGTTCGGGCACTCCTTTTTTTATGGATACAGCAGATACTTGCTTCGTGTTTTTTTAAACTCTGCTATTTCGGCCTGCCAGGACTCTCGGATTTTCACTGCAGACCAACCTTGTTCAATCTGGGTTCTCAAGCGGTCAGTACCTGCCAGTTTTTCAAAAAAAGGATTGAAGAATTCGCTCTTCACCGGGTATTTTTTATAGGCTGCAATTAGCCAATCCAATTCAAGTTTATCTGGCCTGCTTGATTTGAAAAATCTCCGTAAGTCACTACCAGTACATTCCCTGCCCATGAAAGGAGGCTCCTTGGCTTTACCCGGAATGCTCATTGGGGTGAATTTAAAATCGCCAGCGAAGTCCGGGTATCCGAAACACTGAAAAGGCATCGCTGTTCCTCGGCCTACACTGACAACGGTTCCTTCGAAAAGACATAGAGAGGGATACAAGCGAATGGACTCGCCATTCGGCAAATTGGGCGAAGGAGGAATAGGAAGTGTATAATCCGACTGGTGATTCCAATTCTTCATCACCACCACCGCCAAATCACATTTCTGCGCTCCCTCCAACCATCCTTCACCATTCAGCATGGTGGCATATTCACCTATGGTCATTCCATACACGATAGGAATCGGTTGCATGCCTACGAAAGAAGAGAATTTTTTATCCAGTACCGGACCATCCAGGTAGTTACCATGAGGGTTAGGCCGATCAAGGACTACTAACGGGATACCATAAAAAGCAGAAGCTTCCATCAAATACTGAAGCGTACTTATGTAGGTATAAAAGCGAACACCCACATCCTGTATATCGAAAACAATGATATCAATCCCCTTGAGATCAGACGATGTCGGCTTTTTATGGTCTCCGTACAATGAAATCACCTTTACACCAGATTTCTTATCTATCCCTCCGACAACCGATTCTCCGGCCTCCGCTTCACCGCGAAAACCGTGTTCTGGTGCAAATACGCAAGCCAGGTTCACACCCAGCGCCAACATAGAGTCCACTATGTGGGTGCCTGCGATAATCGATGTCGGATTCGCAGCGACGGCCACCTTACGTCCCTTCAACATTGGCAGCCATATCGCCGTCTGGTCGGCTCCGGTCTTGATATCGGACAGGACTGCAGATTTCACTTGGTGGCCTGAAAGATTGATTTCCTG
>CAZPCA010000126.1:0-7490 GCA_964584995.1 uncultured Bifidobacterium sp. | reverse complement strand
CGTATGATTGACCGCCGCAAGTTCCTACGCCATTCATTCTATGCCACAGGAGCCGTCTTGTTGACGGCTGAGTTGAAAGCGAGGCAACAGTCGATGGCGAAACTCCCGCTCGTTGTTTCCACCTGGGCACCGAACGTGAAGGCGAATACCGCCGCCTGGGAAGTGCTTGCCAGAGGAGGTCGCGCGTTGGATGCGGTGGAGCGCGGTGTGATGGTGCCGGAGGCGGATCCTGAGGATACCAGCGTGGGCTACGGCGGACTACCCGACAGGGATGGTCGCGTGACACTCGATGCCTGTATTATGGACGAGGTAGGAAATTGCGGATCCGTGATGTGTCTAGAACATATCATGCATCCCATTCAGGTAGCGCGTATGGTGATGGACAAGACCCCGCATGTGGTGCTTGTCGGTGAAGGGGCCCTGCAATTCGCGCTGGCCAACGGGTTCAAAAAAGAAAACCTTTTAACACCTTCCTCGGAGAAAATCTGGAAAGAGTGGTTGAAGTCCTCCAACTACGATCCCATGGATACCCTACGTCACATGAAGGGCAAGGCAGCACCGGGCTCCATTCACGATCACGATACCATCGGTATGCTGGCACTCGATAAATCGGGTAATCTGTCAGGAGCCTGTACTACCAGCGGTATGGCATTCAAGATGCACGGACGCGTGGGCGATTCTCCCATCATCGGTGCCGGATTGTTCGTTGACAGTGAAGTGGGTGCCGCCACGGCCACCGGAGTGGGTGAAGAGGTGATACGCATCTGTGGCAGCCACACGGTGGTGGAGGCCATGCGTTACGGTAAAACACCGCAGGAGGCTTGCCGCCTTGCTGTAGAAAGGATGTATAAGCTGCGTAAGTCCCAGATCGCGGACAAGCAGATCGGCTTCCTGGCTGTGAATATAGCCGGAGAAATAGGTGCTTTTTCGCTGCGCAGCGGCTTCACCTATGCCTACCGTTCAGTGAACGATACCGACGTAGTGAAAGAAGCCCCTTTCCTGCTTCAGTGATTGCCGGCTAATTACCAATTGCATATGGAACTACTCGAGCTCGCCGTTTTTCGTGCTGAATCGGTCATCGTTGCTGCGGATGCCGGTGTGCAACGGATCGAGGCCTGCGAGGATTATGCAGCCGGTGGTGTGACACCTTCGCTGGAATTCTTTAAAGCGGCCAGAAAGGCCTTCCCTGGAGATATCTTCGTGATGATTCGTCCGCGTGCAGGGGACTTCGTGTATGCGGAATCGGAATTCCTGGACATGCTGCAAGCGGTGCAGGTCCTGTCTGCGGAAGGAGCCGATGGGTTTGTGGCGGGATTCCTGCAGGCGTCAGGAGAGATACACACTGCGCAACTGCAGCGCTTCGCCGAAGCCTGCGCAGGGAAACCCTTCACTTTCCACCGTGCTTTTGATCTCGTCAGGGATTGGCGGCAGTCGATGGATGTACTCATGCAGCAGGGGTGCAGCCGCGTGCTCAGTTCTGGAGGTCAAATTACGGCAATGCATGGCCGTTACAGGCTCAAGGAAATGCAGGAGTATGCCGGAGATAAAATGACTATCCTTCCGGGTGGAGGCATCCGTGCCGCTGTTGCCGGTCAATTGCTCGATACGTTTCCTTTCAGGGAGTTGCACAGCGCTGCAGTGGTGCATCCCGAGCAGGCGATTGCTGATGCCGACGAGGTCAGGGCGCTTCTCCAACTGCAGGGAAGTCCGTAGAGGTCCTCTCAGCGGTGGATGTACAACAGTGAGCCGGCTTCCAGCAAGGCGATAGCGCGGTCCATGTCTGCGCGCGGAAGGGCCGGACATCCATGACTTCTTCCGCAGAAACCATGTGCTTCGATGAATGCTTCACCTACATAGTCCGCCCCGTGCAGGATGATTTCACGTTCTTGTGCTTTATCGTTGATGCCCTTGTCGAGACCCAGCAACACTCGCGAAGGTCCGTGCCTGGGCGACTCGAATTTTTCACCAATCTGGTAGAGCCCATGGCTGCTCATCAGAGAGGAGGGAGTATTGGAAAATTTCCTTGCATACAAATCGCCGGAGTTTTTTCCGTGCGCTACCCAGGTCTGTAGCAGAATCTCTTTCTTTTCCAGATCAATCACGTAGAAGCGCTGACTGGTCGACGGCAGTGAAAAGTCGGCGATGGCGATTCTGCGGGCGTCAGGATGCTGGGCCTGCACGCGGCTGATGGCTTCCTGCAAGGGCTCGGTACCGATGCAAACTTCCAGTGCTGCGAAGCCACCAGTCTTTGCTTCTGCAACAGGAACCGGCACATGTCGGACCACAGGGTACGGCAGGATGAAGAACAGCATGAAGAAAGAAAGGAAGAGTGGAAGCATGCAGTAGGGTAAGAAGCTACTATCGCCCGCAAGGGCCTATTGTAAATATACGCACAGAACCTTCAAACCCCATGACTGTGGCGCTAAGCCTCGCAATGTCAACACCTAAAATGCGATGAGCAACTTCGATCGATCGGGATTCCCGAGCATGACCGTGCTTCGCCGATTGCACTCCGAACGACACCAAAAGACAGAATGAAGTATTTTTACGGGATGAAAAGACCGGTCATTCACCTGTTGGTGCTTTCGTGCTTGTTTTGTCTGCTATATGCCCCGCGCATCAGTGCAGCACCTGCGGAGAAGAGTCCGTCTCACCTGTCAAACCCTGATTCTGCTGAAGCCATGATCGTTGAAATATGGAGTGATATCATGTGTCCGTTTTGCTACCTCGGCAAGCGCAAGTTCGAAATGGCCCTGGACCGGTTCGGGCACAGGCAGGACGTGAAAGTGGTGTGGAGGAGTTTTCAGCTGATGCCGGATCTGGTCACCGATACTTCCATGTCCATTTATCAACTCCTGTCGGATGCGAAGGGCATACCGCTGGAGCATGCCCATGCCATGAATGCACAGGTTGCCGAGGCCGGAAAAGAAGTAGGCTTGCACTATGATTTCGATAAGGTGAAGGTGACCAATACCTTCAAGGCCCATTGCTTTTTGAAGCTGGCGGATGAATCCGGACGGCAGCAGGACGCTGCGGCGCTGCTTTTCCGGGCGCATTTTGAGGAGGGAAGGAATATTGACGATGTGCCGACATTGGTTGCATTGGGTGGACAGCTCGGCATCCCTGCGGAGAAAGTGTTGTCGATGCTGCAGCTATCGCGTTTTGCTGAACAAGTGAACAGGGATGTGGCTGAAGCGGAAAATCGCGGGATCAACGGCGTTCCGTATTTTTTATTCAATCGTTCGCAGGTGGTCAGTGGTGCCCAGGATCCGGAAGTTTTTCTTTCCGCACTGGAAAGGATGTACAACGAAAAGAAGCCCTGAGTGAGCAATACGTCTCAACGGCTTTTCCTTTACTGAGCCCTCCGCCACCCCATGAACCTTCTTCCATCGAGCAAAGAAAACATACACAGTTTGTCGTGGCTGCGCGGACTCGCTGCCCTCATGGTGTGTTTTTTCCACATCAAAAAATACATCTGGAAAGCAGCTTGTCCGGATGCGTTTACAGTGCTGATGCAGCAGGGTTATCTGGGCGTCTATCTCTTCTTCGTGGTTTCGGGATTCGTCATTCCGTATTCGATGCATCAGAAAGGGTATACGCTTAAGCATTTCGGCCGGTACATGCTGAAACGTACTGTACGGATCGAGCCCCCCTTCATTCTCTTCATCTTTATCATGTTTGCATGGACCTTTGCTATGCATCACTGGAAGGGATGGGGCAAGCCGTATCTGTTTGACCTGAAAACCCTGCTCCTCAACATCAGCTACCTCGCCCCTTTCTTCGGAGTCAAGTGGATAAGTCTCATCTTTTGGACCCTGGCCATCGAATTCCAGTTCTACATCTTCTCCGGACTCGCCTTCCGGCTCATGTGCGACAAGCCCCTGCTGCGCTATCTGCTCATGGTGCTCATGCTTGCAGCCGGAGAAGTAATTCCCGATGCACTGCTCACCCTCCCCGATCATTACGCGTATTTCGGCATCGGCTTCATGGCCTTTCTTTTCGCGACGGATCAATGCAAGCGCAATGAGTATTTGCTGGTGCTCGTCTTGTTGCTGGGATGGCTGCTGTGGAAAGGGCCGGTAGTGACGGTTCCTGTGGTCGTCTTCACCTTGCTCGTGCTGCACTACTTGCAGCGTGCGCATATGGGAGCAGCATTTTTCGGTGACATCTCGTATTCGCTCTACCTCAGCCACGGTATCGCAGGAGGTGCCGTTTGCATCTTCACCGCAAGCTGGCCGAATCCGTATGTGCGCTTCCTGCTCGCTGCTGCAACGGCAGTGTTCGTAGCCTGGATTTATTTTGTGGCTGTTGAGAAAAGGTTCCTGCGCCTCTCGAAAAAGATCCGCTACTGAGGCTTGCGACCTGAGCCGCTGCCTTTGTTGTTATTCCTGCGGAAAGGCCGCTTCTTATTACCCTGATGGCTCTTCGGTGCCGATTGCATGTCGGGGGCAGGACCGTATTTTTCGGGTAGGGCACTCACAGGGAGTTCGTGTCCGATCATTTTTTCAATGCGGCGAAAGCGGTACAGGTCTGCCGGACTCACCAGCGTGATGGCTACTCCGGATTCATCGGCCCTGGCAGTGCGGCCTATGCGGTGGATATAGTCTTCGGGATCCGGCGGCACATCGAAATTCATCACCAGCCCGATTCCTTCGATATCGATACCGCGCGACAACACATCGGTTCCTACCAGTATGCGTATCTGCCGGCTTTTGAAACGCCGCAGGAGTTCCTCCCTTTCTTTCTGTTCCAGGTCGGAGTGAAACGCTGCGCAGGGAAGACCGGCTTTGCGTAACTGTTGGTTGAGTTTTTTGGCTCCTTCTTTCGAGGAGGAGAAGACGATGACCGATTCGTAGGAAGGATCGTTGAGCAGATCGGCGGCCAGTGGCAGTTTTTGGTCCATGCCGGCGAAATACACCACCTGACGGATTTTATCGGCAGGGCGTGACACGGCTATGCTCACCTCTTTGGGTTCGTGCAGCAGTTGTTGTGCCAGCATACGGATGCGCGGGGGCATGGTCGCCGAGAAAAGAAGGGTTTGCCTTTTGGCCGGCAATTGCTGGATGATGCGGATGATGTCGTCGAAGAATCCCATGTCCAGCATACGGTCCGCTTCGTCGAGGATGAGGTGCTGCAGGTGGGAGAAGTCAACATCGCCGCCACCGAGCAGCGAAATCAGCCGGCCGGGTGTTGCGATGATGATGTCCGCTCCTTCTTTCAGTGCGCGCTTCTGCTGTTCCCATACCATGCCGTCGCCTCCTCCGAAAATCGGGATGGAACTCACGCCGAGGAAGTAGCTGAAGCCCTCTATCTGCTGGTCGATTTGCTGGGCCAGTTCACGCGTAGGTGCAATGATGAGGGTATTGAGATGGCTATGGTCCGACTGGGCGATACGGTGCAGAACGGGGAGCACGTAGGCGGCGGTTTTACCCGTGCCGGTCTGGGCACAGGCAACAAGATCGTGCCCCTCCAGGATCAGCGGGATGGCTTGTTCCTGTATCGGAGTGGGCTGATGGAAACCCATGGCATCGAGGCCTTCCTGCAGGGAAGGCGTAAAGTGAAAATCCTGAAAGTTCAAGGGGTTCGGGGATTGATGATGCATCAAAGATACATAAATAAGGGCGGCAGTGCTTCATGCGGTCCGCGTATCTTTGCTGCATGCACGCTACAGCGTTTGATGAGATAGTCCGATTCAGAAGATCCAACCGTAAATTCGACCCCGCCGTGCCGGTGCCTGACGAGGTCATACAACGTAGTCTCGAGCGGGCTGTGCTCTCTCCCAACAGCAGCAATATGCAATTGTGGGAGTTTCACTGGCTGCAGACGCCTTCCATGAAAGCGGCCATGGTACCCCTGTGTCTCGGCCAGCAGGCCGCCAGTACCGCCATGCACATGGTGGTGTTCGTCACCCGACAGGATAAATGGCGGGAGAGGGTGCAATGGCACCTGGCACAGATTCGGACGAAGATCCAGGGAGAGCCGACCAAGGCCCAGCGGCTCGGTATGCGTTATTACGGCAAGCTGATGCCCCTGATCTACGGCAATGACTTCTTCGGCCTGCTATCATTTTTTCGTATAGTCGTGAGCGGTAGTGTCGGACTTTTCCGTCCCCTGTACCGTGCCGGCGGGCGGGCGCGTCAGCGTATCATGACCCATAAGTCCTGTGCTTTGGCGGCGCAGACCTTCATGCTTTCAGTTGCCGCCGAGGGCTACCACAGCTGTCCGATGGAGGGCTTTGACGAACCCCGGGTCAAGCGTCTGCTCGGACTTCCGCGCAGGGCGGAAATCAACATGGTCATTGCGGTAGGAAAAGGGACGCCTGCCGGTGAGTGGGGAGAGCGGCAGCGGGTAGACAACACCGAGGTCATTCTTCGCCGCTGATGTTTCGGCTTCAGTCCTTCAAAATGAAGCCCACTTCGTTGCGCCGGTTGATCAGCTGGAACGGTGGGTTATAGCCCATGTAGATCACTTCGTCTTCGAAAGCGATGTTCTCTTTTTGCAGGAGTCGACGGAGCTGTGTGGCTTTTTCGTCGATGTCTTTATTGGAAACGAAGCCGCCGAAGCGTATAACGGCCATGCGGTACCCCTTTTCTTCGTGAAGCTCTATGGCGGAGGTGCGCGGAGAGGGAAGTGTGGACAGCTCGTATCCGGACGGCATCACGAAGCTCATGCGCGTGGTCGAGGCTTCTGCTCCCGGCTGCATCACCACGGGTGCTGTCATGGCGATTTTTTCCCCTTCGGCATTACCGCCGAAAATATAATTCGCCAGGGTACGGAAGGAGGAGTTTCCTGTTTCCATCATCTGTCCGTTTTGTTCCACGGATGCCATCACGACGGGGGAGTATTGGCGGATTTCGAAGCCGTCGAGCACTTTTTCCACTTTATAGGGTCGTTGCTCGGTACCGCTGCTGATGCCTGTTTGCCAGACCAGAACCAGGAGTACGAGCAGAATAGAGAGGTAGATAGCCACTTTCTTTTTTCTCATAAGGGTTAGAACATACGGCTGCCGAAATGGTTAGCCCTGCGGCCACATCGTAGAACAGTACTTCATCATGGACGATGCCCGGCGCTATATATTGTGGGGTGACCGCTAAGAATACGGAGCTTCAAGGGGTATTCCTTGCGGGAGTGGCCTGCCGATACTTATTTAAAACATTCAAATACAAGTTTTTACGTTTTTTTCACATCCTCAATGATGGTGGAGCCGGTCCATGATCCGGAATAATTCAGGAGAAAACATCAATTCTTTTGAAATTTCCCGCTTCCTTGCTTATTTTTGCAACCCCGAATTGATTTCCTTCGTTATGAAGTTCAATTCGTTGTTCTTCTCCGTTTGACCTCACAGGTGCTTTAGTCATAAAGTAAGCCCTTCGCTTCACTTTATGATGGCCTGAGCCCGGACACTGGTCCTCTCCCTGCCAAGCAGATAGAGGATTATTCCTCCTTAGCTCAGCTGGTTAGAGCACATGACTGTTAATCATGGGGTCCCT
>CAZPCA010000125.1:231-7579 GCA_964584995.1 uncultured Bifidobacterium sp. | reverse complement strand
TTGGTGGTGGAGGGGATACTGCCATCGATATCGCAGGTCACATCGGCGATGACGCTGATGCGGAACCGTGGATCGCGCATCTGCTCCTTGCTGAATAAGACCGCCGCACGGGGATCCCAAAAAGTACAATGAATGAGCAAATCGCAGGCCGCGGAAAAGGAATCACTGCCGGCGAAGGTGCAATCGAATTTTTCGGGGTGGCTGTAGAATTCGCGACTACTGAAGGCGGAACCGTCCTTGGCCTTGTAGTAATCTTCGGAATGCAGCTGTACGTAGACCGCCTCCCTGAAGGAGTAATGCAAGAACTCATACACCGTCACCTTGCGAAGTCCGAGCACACCCAGTACTTCCAGGGCGCCATTGGCCACGCGCCCACCTCCGGTCACCACGATTTTGATATTGGGAAGGTTGATCCGCTCCAGCTCCCGGAACATCTCTTTCTTGTCGTGACACAGATGGGCCGGCTTCAGCTCGAACAAGCCGTACTTGAGTCCGTAGGCCATAATTCCATTATAGGCACCCACCAGTCCGGCAAAACGGCCGAAACCGATCACCCGGTGACCGGCCTCGTCCACCAGGCATTCGTAATCGATCAATTGGATTTTTTTATCGAGAACCGCCTGCAGGAGTTTTCGGTTGTGCGGCTGTTTCTTGATGGTATGCGAAAAGAAGAGGTAACGTTTACCCGGAATCAATTTATCGACAGGCACCTCCTTGACACCCATGAGCACATCGCAATCACTCAGGTCTTCCTGCAATACGATGCCGTGACGGCGGTATTCATCGTCGGAATAACAGCGCCACTCGCTGGGCTGTACCGCAATCTGCAACCCGGCATGTTCTTCCAGCAGGTATTTGCACTGAACTGGACTGAAAGGAACGCGCTTGTCGTGGGGTGTTTTCTCTTCGCGGATGATGCCGATTTTCATGCAGCAAAGGTAGTGAATGCATGGGTACTGCCCTACCGTACGGGTGTCTGCGCAGCGTCAGGATTTAATACCCCTGCGATTGAGTTCCTGCTGGAATTTCCGAGCATTGACCAAATGCTGGGAATAGGTTTTAGCGAAGTTATGATAGCCGGAAAAATCTTCGCGCGCGCAGAAAAACATGAAATCGTGCTGACGGAAATTCAAGACCGCATCGATGCTGGAAACAGCAGGCATGCAAATGGGACCGGGAGGTAAACCCGAATAGAGGTAGGTATTGTAAGGGGAATCGATCTCCTTGTGTTCGTTTAGTACCCGGCGAAGGGTGAAGTCACCGGAAGCGAATACCAAAGTGGGGTCTGCTTCGAGCTTCCAGCCTTTCCGGTAGCGGTTGATGTAAACGCCGGCCACAAGGGGCTTCTCGTCGTTTTTGCGTGTCTCCTTATCCACGATGGAGGCCAGAATGCAGACTTGGGTCTGGCTGAACCCTGTACGCGCTGCTTTCTGCTTCCGCTCATCGGTCCAGAAGCGCTTGTACTCGCGCGCCATCCTCTCAAAAAATTCTTCTGCGGAAGTGTTCCAGCGGAACTCGTAAGTATTCGGCACCAGGAGGCAGAGGCTGTTCTCCGGCGTCATCCCGTATTTATCGAGCCAGGCTTTTTCGCGGAAAAGAAAACGTATCGAGGCAGAATCCGCCTCTATCTTCCCTCCTACCGCTCCGGCCAGTTCTTCTACGGTGCGCAAGTTGCTGAAGGTGATGCGTACCGGAACCTGCTCCCCCGAGCGCAGTAAGGTCACGAGCGCACGGTTGCTCATGCCTCTTTTAACTGCGTATTTCCCCGGTTTCACCTTGCGGGGATAATGCATCTGCTCGGCAGTGAAACGAAAGGAGGCGCTGTTCTCCAGCAGACCGTCCTTTTCGAGCTGGCGCATGACATCGTTGAAGTCAGACCCGGTAGGGATGTACAGGTATTTGACATCCCTGGTTCCTGTCTCCACATTGGGAGAAAACACCTTCCTGTAAAACGTCCATACCAAAACAGTACCCGCCACCAGCAGTACCGCCGAAAAGGCGATCAGGAAGCGACGGAGACCGCCATTTTTCTTTTTGCTTTTCGCTGCCATGGTCTTAACGCATTGTTGCATTCATTCGCTGAAGCGCTGCTGCCGCCTGCGCGCTGTAAGGATTTTTGTCCAGCACTCGGCGGAGCATCTGTGCAGCCGCTTGTTTATTCCCCTGAACGAGATAAACCGCTGCTTTATTGAGCAGGGCCTGCTCGTAGTCGGGATCGAGCTGCAAGGCCTTGTCGATGTATTGCATGGCCAAACGCGTATTGCCGTCGCGGCTCAAGAGGAGGTAGCCGTGGTTGCTCCACCCAGGAGCGTATTCGGGATGCTCGCGCGTGATGTCGCGGAAAAGACGTTCCGCCTCGGCAAGCTTTCCGGAGGCCACAAGGGCATTGGCATATTTATTCGCGAACTCAGGATAGAGCGGTGCCAGGGTGTAGGCCTGCCTGAACCAATCGAAGGCTGTACCCGTATTGCCGGTTTTCTGCATGGCCTCGCCCACACGATAACTGGTCCAAGCATCGTAATTGTCCAGGCTTTTCTGTTGCACGAAGGAGAGTGCATCCGGTACTTTCTTGAGATAAGCTCCGATGCCACGAAAATCATTGCGGAGATAGGCCACATGCACCAACAAACGGAAATTACGGCGAACTCCTGCTGCCGATACCGTATCCACTCCCAGTAGGGCCGAGTCGAGGAGGCTTTTGTCCATACCGAACTTTTCGACATACTGAACAAAAGCCATGGCGCGGGATGCTGCCTCCGGGCGCGGGTTATTGATGCAGTCGATGCGTACGAAGCGCTTGACGGATTCAATGTACTCCTTCGATGTGCGGTGAACAGCTATGCGGTGATCGTGCACACGCACGTGCGGAATATCTGTAGTTCCCTGTTCCGGCATATGGCAGCCCACGCAGTTATCGGATTTGCTCAGCCGCAGGGCTTCTTTCTCCGTACAGAGGGTCTGTGGCGCCGCAGCATGGCAATTACTGCATGCCGCATTGAAATGCGCCTTCCCCGTTTCCTTTACACTACGGTGAGGATTGTGGCAGGTGATGCAGGTGAGTCCGTTCTTGTAGGGCTTCAAGCCGGGCGCAGCGTCCTTTTCAATCCGTGCGGTAGTCACCTTGAAGCAAGGGCTCATCTTGAGGCGTTCGGCATGCGAGGCCATGATATGTTCGTGCTCACGTCCTTCATAAACCGGCATATAAACATCCATCACTTCAGAGAGCCGCATACCTGGACGGAAGTCGAAGAAGGATTTACCGGGACGTAGTACGGCATTGCCCTGGATGTGGCAACGCTGACATACGTCGAACTGCAGGTCGATGGGCAACTTCGAAGGATTGACAATGGAATAATCGATGGAACGGGAAGTGTCGATAAGGATGCCCTTGCTTTTTTCGGCGACGTGGATACTGCCGGGACCATGGCAGCGCTCACAGTCAATGCCGTTGGGCACCTTGGTGAATTTGTTTTCAGAACCGGCCACAAACTCCGGGTAGCCATTGTGACAGGTCATGCATTCGAGACCGATGATACGGTTGAAGCGGCTATTGTTGCCGTCCTCGAATCCGGGAGGAAGGTCCCATTTCCTTTTTTGGGTATAAAACGTTGCCGGAGCCTGAAAGAGGTATCCATTGCTTTCCCAGATATGCGAATTGGTATGCTGTCCGGAGCCTACAATGTATTTCACTTTTTCATCGCGTACATAGGTCGTCTCTCCTTTCTCCATTCGGAACTCCCGGAATACAAGTGTGCTGTCCTGCCAGTAAGGATGATAGCCGAGATTGGTGTAGGCATCAAACACCACCGGATGACCGTTGAAGTCGGCGGAAGATTTCTTCCGGCTGGCGGCATCGAAGGAAAGTCCCATTCCGGTGTGCTGGAAGGTGGCATGCACATCCGGATGGCAGCCAGCACAAGTGCTCATGCCTACGTAACGTGCAGAGTCCAGTAATCCAGCATAGGTGGTACGCTCGCGGGCGATTTTCTCCGGATCCGGCGCGGGAGGATGGCTACTGCAATACCAGTTGAGGGCAGCAAGGACGGCCACCAGCACAGCAGGAATAACAGGATACCGAAAGCGCAGCATGTTACACTATGAGGGATGGACGTATGAGCTGCATTACCGATACATTGTGCCAGGCGCCGTCCTGGACGATCCAGTCCTGCATCACCCCGCAGGTCCTGAAACCGGCACCGGCGAAGAGCCGAAGGCTCGGTTCATTGCGGTTATCGACGTGGCAATAGAGCTGGTGCATGTTCAAGGTGCTGAATGCATAGCGTATGAGCAGGGAAAGCGCTTCGCGTGCATGGCCTTTGCCTCTCTTCTGCTTATCGCCAATGAGTATACCCACTCCCGCACGCCGGTTATGTGCATCAAAATCGAAAAGATCGATGTAACCGATGGTGGCGCCGCTTCCCGGCACTTCCGTTATGAGTTCGATGGCGAGCCGCAGTTGTTTACTGGCATAGATGTCCTGGGTCGCGCTGGCGTAATATTGTTCGAGGGTATACCGTGAATACGGCACCAGGGTTCCGCTAACAGGCCACACCTCGGGATCGTTTTCAAATATCATCATGATGTCCACATCCCTGGGCTCCATCGCACGCAATAAAAGATTCGCACCTCGCATCATAGTTCTATACTTCCTTTAAATACAAACAAGGCCGGGCCCACCAATTCAACTTCTGTGAACAAGGCTCCTTGTTTTTTGAAACGTACAAGCAGGCTTCCACCTCTCGTTTGTACGCTGACGCTATATTTTCCATCGGGTGCGGAGTCCCACACGCTGGCGATAGCCGAGGCCGTGACGCCGGTGCCACAACTGAGGGTCTCGTCTTCCACCCCTCTTTCATACGTGCGCACATACACTGAACCGTCAGGACGCCGGGACACGAAATTCACATTGGTGCCTGCTGTGCGGTAATCTTCGCTGTTGCGAATGCTCCTTCCCTCCTGCACCACATCTACAAGGTCCACATCCCCCACAAAGCGAACGTAATGCGGTGAGCCTGTATTGAGGAAGCAATCCTTGCCGGTGGCAATCACCTCATCCACATCCTTCATAGCGAGGGCCACACTGCCGTCTGGCAGCAGCCGTGCACGATGCTCCCCATCACTGGCCAGAAAACGGCATTCATCCGTGATAAGTCCCCTTTGTTGTGCGAAGCGCACCAGGCAACGCCCCCCGTTACCGCACATGCTTCCGGGGAAACCATCTGCATTGAAATACAGCATTTCGAAATCATAGTCCGGATGCGGGCGAAGGATCATCAGTCCATCGGCACCGATGCCTTTTCGTCGATCACAGCAAAATGAAATCTGTGCGGGTGTCAGCTCCTGATGCAGGTCGGCGGCATGGAGGATGACGAAATCATTGCCTGTACCCTGGTATTTCTGAAAAGGAATCCACATCGCTTGTAAAAATAATCAAATCACGCCAAACTTGTTCCGCCTCCGTCTTTCGTTAAATCGCCGTTAAATTCACAGGCGTTTCATTTTTTGAAAAATAATTTTGTCCGACTTACGTATTAATTCACATACCCAAAACATTCACTTATGAGAGCACGCATGCAAACAGTTTTATTTCTGGGAGTGGCCGTCTGCGCAGGTATGGGAGGCGCCGTACTGATGGACCGGTTGAAAGGCAATCAGCTATCAGCGGAAACATCCTCCCGGGCAGCCTCCATACGCACCGTCAGTTTTGAAGGCAGCGCAGCCCCTACCGCCTTCACGGCTGCAGCGGAATTGACTGTCCCTGCGGTAGTACACGTAACGACCACCTATTCCCGGCAGGACAATATGGGACAGTTCCTTTTCGATCCATTCAATTTCTTTTGGGGGCAGCCTGCACCGCAACAACAGATGCCACAGCAGAAATCCACAGGGTCGGGCGTCATTCTGACAGATGATGGTTACATCGTGACCAATAACCATGTAGTCGATGAAGCAGCGGAGGTATCGGTAGTCCTGGACGACAAGCAGACGTACACCGCCAAAGTGATCGGCACGGATCCTTCCACCGACCTTGCCTTGCTGAAAATCGATGCAAAAAATTTACCCTATGCGCGGTACGGCAATTCCGATCAGGTCAAGGTAGGTGAATGGGTGCTGGCAGTGGGCAACCCTTTCAACCTGACGTCCACAGTAACCGCGGGCATTGTCAGTGCCAAGGCGCGCAATATAAATATCCTTCCCGACCAGAAGTTCCCCATTGAATCCTTCATCCAAACCGATGCGGCAGTAAATCCGGGCAACTCGGGAGGGGCACTTGTGAATACGAACGGGGAGCTCATCGGCATCAATGCCGCCATAGCCTCCAATACGGGCTCCTACTCGGGATACTCCTTCGCCATTCCGGTGAACATCGTCCGTAAAGTCGTGAACGACCTCATTGAATACGGTTCTGTTCAGCGGGGATTCATAGGCGTAAGTATCCGGGAAGTAGATGCCGCCTTTGCCAAAGAGAAAGACCTGAAAACCATGAACGGAGTTTATGTCAACGGACTTACACGTGATGGAGCTGCTGAATCCGCGGGTATTCGCGAAGGTGACGTCATCACGCACATCAACGATGTTCCGGTGAAGAGCTCGCCCGAATTGCAGGAGCAAGTAGGCAGATTCCGGCCGGGCGACAAAATCAATGTCAGCATACTGCGCGATGACGAAAAAAGAATCATCCCTGTTACACTTCGTAACAAAGACGGCAATACGCGGGTGATGCGTAACGAAGCGGTATCCATGCTGGGAGCATCCCTGGAGAGCGCCGGAGATCAAGAACTGGCCAAACTCGGTCTCGATGCAGGTGTGAAGGTGAAAGAGTTGCAAACAGGCAAATTGAAAAATGCCGGTCTGAAAGAAGGATTCATCATCACATCGATCGATAACAAAAAAGTAAAGTCGCCGTCGGAAGTCATGGAATACCTTGAAGCCAAGCGAGGTGGAGTTTTGATTGAGGGTGTGTATCCCAACGGCATGAGGGCCTACTACGGTTTCGGCATGTAATTTGCAGTTTTCAAGTTATGAACAAGGTGCGGTTTTCCGCACCTTTTTTTGTGCACACACCGAATGGATTTCTCTTGCAATACATTAAATTTGTTTTACACAGCCCAGCCATTACAATTTTCAGCTTTCAAAAAAATAGCGACTATGCGTCAACTGAAAATTAGTAAATCGATCACCAACAGGGAGAGTGCGTCCCTGGAGAAGTACCTGACAGACATTGCCCGCGAACCGATGATCCCATCGGACGAGGAAGTGCGTTTGGCCCGCCTGATCCGCACGGGTGACCAGCAGGCGCTCGACAAACTGACCAAGGCCAATCTACGCTTTGTAGTATCGGTCGCCA
>CAZPCA010000125.1:0-220 GCA_964584995.1 uncultured Bifidobacterium sp. | reverse complement strand
TTGCCGCTCGATAAAATTGCTGACGCCATGAGGGTCTCCAGCAAACATGTTTCCATGGATGCCCCCTTTACCCAAGGGGAAGAAAGCAATCTGTACGATGTGCTGGAAAACGATGAATCGCCGCGTGCCGACACGCAACTCATCCACGATTCGCTGAAAAAGGAAATCGAACGCTCGCTCAGTGTTTTGACCGACCGTGAATGCGAAATCATCAAGCTGT
>CAZPCA010000124.1:6516-7622 GCA_964584995.1 uncultured Bifidobacterium sp. | reverse complement strand
TATCCCGGCTGGAGTCGGACGGGAAAAAAGCCCTGGCATAGTTACTGCGAAGCACTCTTCCTTCGGGTGACAAAATGGAGTAGTGGACAAGCAATTCCCTGCGGTAGATTTTTCTGGAGATGTCGAGGCAGGTGGTATAATTGGTTTTGATTTCGAATTGATTGATGAATACGGCCAGCTTTGCATTTTCTCGCGAACATACACTGTGCAGCATGGCAGTGTCTTTGACCATGGCCTGCATGCTTTTACTGTCGCCGCGTGTAGTGATGCTCTGAGGCGCTGTTCTGGCATCGTCTTTTTTTACCTGATTTTTCCTGAGCCCTGGCAACTCTTTTTTGGAATGCACTCTTGGACCAATGGGGTCTTCATACACGAAGGCAGTTTTTTCGTACAGCCGCTCCAGTTGTTCGGTCCCGCTCTTGCCCGTGTCCTGAAGCATACTGAAGCACGGTCCCAGATTTTCCAGTCTGGCCTGTACCTTCAAATCCAATGTGCGTCTGAAATAATGCCTATACTCGTCGGGTGTTTTACGGGTTTGCTCCATGATGTCCCTTTCGGCATCGCTCAGGTAATATTCCACCTGGAAAGGAACAAGCAAGGTGCCGGGCCTGCTGAGGGTGTCCTGTGCAGCGGCACAGTGTATGTAAAGTACGAAGAGAAGACAATAACGCATGACTTCAAATGTACGCCACGTGATTGTCCTAAGTGGGGCACACCGGAGGAGATGCTAACAATTCAATTTGAATATCGCCGGATATATCCAAAGAGCAACATCAATTGATGATGTGCTTCCAAATGTCGTTACCTACCGCAAAAATGAGCAGGGACATCAGGATGACCATGCCGACCACTTGTGCGCGTTCCATCACTTTGTCGCTGAACTTCACCCGGAATATGCTCTCAAGAGCAAGAAAAATGACATGTCCGCCGTCCAATGCGGGAATAGGCAGCATATTCATGAAGGCAAGCACCATGGATAAAAGCCCTGTAATGGACCAGAATCTCGCCCAGTCCCAAACGCCGCCGTAAATGGTAGCGATACCAATAGGGCCCTGAACAGAGTCAGAGGCCTTCTCTTCACCGGTGAATATCTTGCCAAGACCTTT
>CAZPCA010000124.1:2265-6416 GCA_964584995.1 uncultured Bifidobacterium sp. | reverse complement strand
TTATCCGGCACCTCTACTTCAAGGGTAGAACCTCTACGTTCGACCGCAAGCTTTGCACCGAAGAGTACACGTGAAGACAAGAGGTCTTCAAAACGCTCGACGGGTTCGCCGTTGATGGCGATGATCTTATCACCGTCTTCCAGCCCAATGTCCTTGCCCAACTGGTATGCGTGAATTCCACCCGATTTGTTGACTTCTGCATTGGGTAGGTATTCGCCCTTGAACTGAAGAAGGTAAAAGCTGAATATAAGGATACCCAGAATCGCATTCATCGTTACGCCGGCCACCATCACAACAAGCCGTTGCCAGGCGGGCTTTGCGCGGAACTCCCACGCCTGCGGTTCACTCGCCATCTGATCGGTATCCAGGCTTTCATCGATCATACCGGCGATTTTCACGTACCCTCCCAGAGGAAGCCATCCGATGCCATATTCAGTATCGCCGCGCTTGAAACTGAAGAGCTTTACTCCCCATGCGTCAAAGAAGAGGTAGAATTTTTCCACCTTGATGCCAAAAGCCCTCGCTGCCAGAAAATGCCCGAGTTCGTGTAGTGTCACCAGTATTGAAAGACCCAGAATCAACTGGGCGGCCATAATCAGTCCTTGCATGAATGAAATCTAAAACGTAAGTCGAAAGGTTGTATTGTGGGCGAAAATACGAAATGATGCCGTGTGGGCCGAAAATTAGGGAAGTATGCGCAGATGCTTGCAGAAATCTGTTGCCACAAGACGGGATTCCGCATCGGACAAACGGTAATCATCCAATGAGCAATCGGCCTTGTGCTGTACGGCATTCATCGTGTGTTCAATCACTTCGGCAATTTGAAGGAAACCGAGCTCGTCCTTTAAAAAGGCGGCTACGGCTATTTCATTGGCAGCATTCAGGATACAGGGCAGGTTGCCACCCTTTTGCATGGCTTCCCGGGCCAGGCCAAGACAGCGGAAGGTGTCTTCGTCGGGAGCTTCAAAGGTGAGAGCTGGGAACTTCCCGAAACTGAACCGCGGGAAGTCTGACGACAGTCGTCGGGGATAGGCCAGTGCATATTGGATGGGAAGCTTCATGTCTGGCAAACCCATTTGCGCTTTCATGCTGCCGTCCTGGAATTGCACGATGCTGTGAATGATGGACTGTGGATGCACAATCACCTCGATTTCCTCGGGGCGCAGGTCGAAGAGCCACCGGGCTTCGATCATCTCAAGCCCTTTGTTCATCAGGGTGGCAGAGTCGATGGTGATTTTGGCGCCCATGGTCCAGTTGGGATGTTTCAGGGCCTGTTCGCGGGTGATACTGCTGAGTTCTTCGCGTTTGCGGCCTCGGAACGGTCCGCCGGATGCGGTAAGGATGATTTTCTCGATGGGATTGTGCATCTCTCCGGCCAGGCACTGGAAGATGGCCGAGTGTTCGGAATCTACGGGGTAGATGCTCACGCCCCTTTCCCTGGCTTCACGGGTGATGAGGTCACCGGCCACCACCAATGTTTCCTTATTGGCAAGGGCGATGGCTTTCTTATTTCGGATAGCCGCAACCGTGGGTTCGAGGCCGGAGAAACCTACCATGGCCGTGAGCACCACATCGATGCTACTCATGTCCATCAGCTGGGCGATGCTTTCATAGCCACCAAAGACCTTGATGTCGAGTGGATCCAGTGCTGATTTTACTTCCGGCAGGCGGGATGCGTCGGCGATGACAACCGCATTGGGCCTGAATTTTTTTGCCTGTTCGATGAGCAAGCCGGCGCTGCTGTTGGCAGTGAGCAATTCAACACGAAAATGATCCGGATGGGCTTCAATGACCTCGAGGGCCTGGGTGCCGATGGAGCCGGTGGATCCGAGTAGGGCTATTCCTTTCATGGGTATGAGACCGACGAAGGTAATGAAGTTCTCCGCCTTTACTGCCTGGTCATGCAAACGAACAGGGCCTGTTACGTGTTTTACGCTAAGGCGACTACCTTCGTATACAGCTAAGCGAAACTTGCCACTTACTCATTTTCAGAAGGACTTTGATGAACCAAGATCATTACCGCCTGCTGGGGGTCATGCCCGATGCTCCCCAGGAGGAGATTCGTCGTGCCTATCACCGGCTGGCCAAGCAGCATCATCCCGACCGAAATCCGGGTGATGCAAGTGCTGCTGAAAGGTTCAGGGCAGTGCACGAGGCATATCAGGTGTTGAGTGATCCGCACAAGCGGGCAGCGTTCGATTTGCAAAGGATGGGTAGGGTGGCCTCGGAGGCTTTATTGACCAAAGCGTATCTGGACGTGGAGATAAGTAAGGTCTCCTTGCACCGAAATGAGGAGCTGGAGCTGCAGTTCACCTTTCCTGCTGAGGGAAGGGCGTTCCGTAAACCGCGGCTGCACGGATGGGAAATCTGCTCCGGCCCCGGGGTAAGCCATAGGTTCAGAGAGGTGGATGGTGTGCTGGTACGCGAAACCGTATTGCGGTATACGCTGAGTCCATTGAGAACAGGCCGGCTATTGATTCCACCCGCCCACCTGCAGTATGCCCGGCAACCCTGTGTTTCCGGTGCATTGGTCGTGGAGGTGAGCGAGGGCGATTGTTATTTTTCGGAAGGCCGGCCGGCCGGTATCGATCCCTTGCGGTATCGCCTGACCCGTGAGCAGGTCACTGTGACAGCTCGCTTTCGTAAGACGGTAGCCGTTCAACGCTGCGTCCTGGTGCCACGATCGGATTATGCCGCCTGGTACCACCGCGTGGCAAGGTCCATAAAGGTGGTCATGTCCCTCACAGGAATCGCCTGGGCTGCATTCGCGGGATGGCCGCTGGTCATGGGGTTCCTCTCCGGAGTAGTGGTAGGAGGAGTACAAGTTGTCCTCATGTACCGCATGGCGGGTGTGCGTTCAAGAGGTGTTCGTGGTCCTGGCTTTTCTACGTTAGTCAAATACCAACAGGAGGGCTATCGGTTTGAAAACACTGCGGTATTCTCGGAAAAAACGGGAAAGGCCATACGTTGGTTGAATGCCTTATTGTGGTGATGAGGATGTAGTACCCGGCATATGCCATTTACGTTATTTTTGTTGGTATAATCCTTCTGCCATGCGGAAATATTACCTACAAATCTCCCTGCTGCTGATTGCTTCAGTAGTCGGGTACTCACTATTGGCAGGAAGTGTTCCTCCCGAATGGTACTATTCCGATTTCCTTTGGCTGCCGCTCTTCATTGCCACTGTATCGGTCGTTCTGCACCGGGGATTGGTTCAGCGTATGCACGACAATAAGCAATTCATCCGGTACTACATGGGAAGTACCGGAATGAAGTTGTTCTTGTATATGAGTGTACTGATTGTTTACGGAGTGTTGCTACCGGAAAAACTGAAGGGCTTTGCCCTCTGCTTTTTCTTTTTCTACTTTGTTTTTACCGCACTCGAAGTGTCTGTTGCCCGTAACAGTTTTGCTTCTGAGAAGCGCTAAGTCCAAAGGCGCGGATAGCCTTTTACTTTTTAGTCACCTGACGTATAAAATAATACAATACACCGGCCACGGACGACAGCGCGAATAAAAGGGTGAAAGCAGGAAAAGTAAGTTGCAGATACCGGTCAAGCTTGATACCCGCCCAGGTCATGCAAAAGATGGTAAGACCCATCTGCAGTCCCATGGCGGAAAACCTGATATAGGAATCAAGCTGTTTTTTCGGCGAGCTTTTGGGCGTTTCGGTCGACATGTTTGATGTCTTTAATGACCGGACCCATGCTGCAGTTGCCGGTGAAGCTGGCTCCTATTTCCACCACCAGCTTGCCGGTAAGGATGTCGCCATTGATGCGGGCTTGAGATTTTAAAAAAAGCATTTCGGAAACGGTGGTTTTGCCGTTGACCGCACCGGAAATATCCGCATTCTGGCACACCACATCTCCTTCCACATTGCCGGTGGTACCGATGACCACTTTGGCTTTGGAAGTCACTGATCCACGTATAGTTCCATCAATACGAACATCGCCATTGGATTTGATTTCTCCTTCGATCACGGTGCCTGCACCGATGATGTTGATGGCACTGTTTCCGTTGGTATCTGCCGGACGGGTGATTACGCCGTTCTTTTTCAATTGCTGGAACATGGTAGTGAATAGTTTAGTAAGCAATGGGAAAGCAAAAATATGATTTTTCCACTTTAAAGAATTCTGATTGATAGACGAAATT
>CAZPCA010000124.1:0-2255 GCA_964584995.1 uncultured Bifidobacterium sp. | reverse complement strand
GTTTTTCACTAAAATTTATGAACAGGACTTTGTTTATCTCAAAATAATTCAAAATCCATTGAAAAGCAATGATTTGCAGCGCTTATACGCGTATGCTGCTCCCGTAGCGCTCCCGCACAGCTTCCAGTGTTTCACGGATTTCCTCGTAGTGGTTACTGGTGACGAGTTTCATGCGGAATTCCTTGAAATGATCCAGTCCCTTGAAATAATTGGTGTAGTGGCGTCTCATCTCTACAATGCCTACATAGTTTCCCTTCCATCGGATAGAGTAATCCAGATGGGTGATGCAGGTGTCCACACGTTGTCCGATATCGGGTGCAGGCAAGTGCTCACCGGTAGCCATGAAATGTTTGATCTCTTTGAATATCCACGGATATCCGATACTGGCACGACCGATCATGACGCCGTCCACACCGTACCTGTTTTTCATCTCCACTGCTTTTTCGGGCGAGTCGACATCGCCGTTCCCAAATATGGGAATGGTGATGCGCGGGTTCTCCTTGATTTTGCCGATAAGTGTCCAGTCTGCAGGGCCTTTGTACAATTGAGCCCGTGTGCGGCCGTGTACAGTGAGTGCCTGAATACCGATATCCTGAAGACGTTCAGCCACTTCTTCAATGTTCTTGGTGGAATCGTCCCAACCCAGCCGGGTTTTGACAGTGACGGGTCTGGACACACTTTTTACAATTTCTGCCGTCATCGCCACCATTTTCGGTATGTCTTGCAGCAGGGCCGCTCCGGCGCCACGGCAGGCTACTGCTTTTACCGGGCAGCCGTAATTGATGTCAATCAGGTCGGGTTGGGCCCCGTCCGCAATGATGGCTGCCTCACGCATGGAATCAATATCGGAGCCGAAAAGCTGAATACCGATGGGCCGTTCATATGAAAAGATATCCAGTTTCATGGTGCTTTTGCGTGCATCTCGGATAAGTCCTTCACTGGAAATGAACTCCGTGTACATAAGATCCGCACCGTTCTGCTTGCAGACGTAGCGAAAGGGCGGGTCGCTCACGTCTTCCATTGGCGCCAGCAGTAGCGGAAATGCAGGTAGTTCGAGGGGGCCGATGTTGGGCATCTGAATACTGATAAGCAGGATAACAATCCGACCTGAGTATGGTCAGCCTCGTCCGGCTATCTTTGTGCAAAATTACGAAACCATGCAACTCCGCGCCGCATTAGCCGACCGTACTCCTTACAGGAAATTCCTCATCATTGTCGGTATCATGCTCATTTCCGCGGTGGTGTTCTCCGCGTTGGGAACACTCTTCAGCAAACTTTTTTTCGGCATCGATGTCACCGCTGATTCCTTGCTGCCCGGAGATGCCGGTTCTGATACCGTCGGAGCGGTGCGTCTCTTTCAGGCCATCGCTGCCATCGGCACTTTCATCCTCGCTTCTTTCACTGCAGCGTTTCTATTCACCGAAAATCCGTTCGGGTATCTGGGCCTGACGGTCAGACCGGACAGGCAGGCGTTGCTGCTGGTTACCGTATTGTTTTTAGCAGCAATTCCCTTCATCAACTGGATGATGATGGTCAATGCTGACTTGCATTTGCCGGCAAGCATGAGTGCCGTGGAAGAGTGGATGAAGGTAAGTGAGGAGCAGGCTACACGGCTCACCGAACTGCTGCTGGGCGGCACCTCCTGGATGGATTTATTGGCCAACCTGTTTGTTGTTGCCTTGATTCCGGCAGTCGGCGAGGAGTTGTTTTTCAGGGGTTTGGTACAACGGCAATTTCAGGAGTTGGCCGGCAATCGGATTGCAGCAGTGGTGTTGACGGCCTTTGTGTTTTCCGCCCTCCACATGCAGTTCTTCGGTTTTTTACCCCGCTTCGCATTAGGTATTGTACTGGGTCTGCTGTACAGCTGGAGCGGATCAATCTGGTTGCCCGTACTGGCCCATTTCGTCAACAACGCCACATCAGTACTCCTCGCCTGGATCAGTGCCCGAGTTACCCTGGGATGGAACCCGGATACTATCGGTACTGAAGAGGGGCAGTTGTGGCTGCTTGCAGCCAGTGTGTTTTGCACCTGGGGCGTTCTGATGCTGATTTCACGGCTTTATGCCGGTGGTAATAAATGAAAATGACCGGATGCTCGTTTTCTTTACCTCCGTATACGAAAAAAAAACTAATTTGTCAATAGGCTTGGGAATGTAAAAAATGCTTCTATATTTCGTATCTTTGCACCTGTCAAACCCACACCGAGCAGTAAGCAATGAGAAAAGCCCGTGTTCTGTTCATCTCCTCAGAAATCC
>CAZPCA010000123.1:3641-7624 GCA_964584995.1 uncultured Bifidobacterium sp. | reverse complement strand
GATTTTTTACCACTGAGACACTCAGAGCACGGAGGGACACGGAGCCACTCTCCCCGGATGGACGCGGATTTTTTACCACTGAGACACTCAGAACACGGAGGGACATGGAGCCCCGCCTCCCGGATGGACGCGGATTTTTTACCACGGAGACAAAAGAGCCGGTGGTTGAGCGGATGCCTGTTCCGCCGCAGGCGAACCCGTTCCGCCGCAGGCGAATCGAAACCCCGGTCGTTGACCGCCCTTCGGAAGCTGACAGGTATCACATCAAAGTGGAGAAAACGCGCATTGAAAAAGCCAAAAAACAAAGAAAAATACGCAGTAGCTATTGTGCCCAGGGAGAGACTCGAACTCTCAAGGTAGTTACACCAACGGCTTCTGAGACCGCAACGTTTACCAATTTCGCCACCTGGGCAATCACTTGTCTAAAGAACTCTGTGCCCAGGACGAGATTCGAACTCGTACGCCTGTTGGCGCCACCCCCTCAAGATGGTGCGTCTACCAATTTCGCCACCTGGGCAGGTGGATATTTTTTTTATCCAAAGGGGCTGCAAATATAGGACATCTGTACCAATTCCCAACCCGCAACGATTAAATAGCGCCTTTATCAGCGCTGCACCATCAATCGTCCGAGGAATTGTTTGCCGTCGAAAGAAATCCGGACCATGTACACACCAGCCTCAAAGTGCTGATCAGCCGCACGGATTGCCAATGTTTGGGTTCCCGGCATCAACCATTCCGAATTACGGCTCATCAGTCGCCCATCGTAACTTAGAATATCGATGGTAGCCTGTCCCATTTTTTCGACCATGATGCTCGCTACTACCATCGCATCTTTCACCGGGTTGGGATACAGGTTCAAGGCCGCAGGGGTCGGCAGGTCCATCAAGCCACTCAAAACCCTGACACTATCCCTGTAGATAATTGCTGTAACATTCTCATTACCAAAATTATCCACCGTATTGATCTGCAAAACAGGGATGTCCTGTCCATTGGCCATCCATTTGTACTCGCGGGTCAATGGTCGCTGCGCAGAAAAGCCCTGTCCTAAGGTATCCAGGTAGAGGGAGTCCTCACCGGTAAGGGTGGAAACGATGCGCAAAGCACTGAAGGTACCATACGGAGTCGTCACATTGCCCCAACCATCCACCACATTCACCCTGCGCTGGTTACCCACGGCGGCGGCCAGGTTGGGAATGATCAGCGAATAATCACTGTCGGAAGAATCGATGTTGCCGAAATTGACAGGGAAATCATAAATGATATCGTCACTATTGAAATCTACAGGGACGGATTGACCATTTATACTTGCACCGTAGCCGGTCTGCTTGAAGTTGCTGCTGGACTTATTGTAAAACCCGTAAACATCGGAAATGGGTGCGCCTGGAAATGCAGCCACATCCACCCCGCGCTGGACAAGGTTCGAATTGAACCCGAACACGAAGCTGTACACCAAGGGGGTCGAAAACACCGAAATAAAGGAATCCACGTCCTGCGACACGGGGGTCAGGAAGGAGAAGTCCCAGGTATAATTAGCACCTGTAAGGGTAAGATCCACAGGTGTATTGGCATCTGCCCTGCTGATGCGGGCCGTATCGTTCGCAGAAGGAAGGTCAGCGTTGGTGATGGTGATCTGGCCGTACAGGGAACCGAACATCAACACACTAAGGAGGGTAAATAGTTTTTTCATGGTATGTATTAGATTGTCAAATGTACCTTTTTAGCTCCAACCTAAAAAAAGAGCCCCTTCCAACGGAAGGAGCTCCCACATTTATCAATTAGGTATCAGGCCGTTACAGACAACTTTTCCAAGGTCGATTTGATCGCATCAAAGTTGGGCAAATCGCCGGCTGACTCAAGCACCTCGGCGTACTGTACCGTTCCATCGGTATCGATGATGAAGGCCGCACGGCGGGCGGTACCTTTCATGCCGAAAACAAAATCATCGTACTGCGCACCGAACGCTCCGCACATTTCTTTGTTGTAATCGGAAGCGAGGGTGAAGTTGAGGCCTTGCTCTTCCTTGTATTTGGCGAGCGTAAATAGCGTATCTGTTGAGACACCCACAATGTTTGCATTCAACTGGTTGTAGCGGGCGATATCGTCTCTGACAGAACAAAGCTCTTTGGTACAAACACCGGTGAAGGCAGCCGGAAAGAAGAGGATAAGGGTACGCTTGCCTGCGATTGTCTCGTTAGTGAGGGGTTGTTTTTCGCTATCCACCACAGCGAAAGATGGTACTTTGGAACCGATGGTCAACATGATTGTATTTTTTAGATGTTAGAAATTCAGGTACAAATTGACGAATTCTGCCCGTGTAAAACAACTATTGGAACGGGTTGTTTTCCACTACTCTCCTCTTTTTTCTTGTTTCGCAGGGTTGCTGAATCCGCCACATCAACTTACCGAACAGAGTGCCAAGCAGGGCACCTCCTACCACATCGCTCAGCCAGTGTTCGCCCTGGTAAATGCGCGATGCACCTGTAAGTCCGGCCAAAGCATAAGCTGCAATCCCCCAGCCCCGATTTTCTTTCATAGATTGCGCAGTAACGGCGGCCCAGGAAAATGCGATGAAGGTGTGTCCACTGGTGAAGGAATAGTTGCCGGTGAATCCGTTAAAGGGGCCCTCCCATCTCCATGCATTGATCTCTGTTTCCGGACGGTGGCGTTGCGCCAGCACCTTAGGGATTCTGCTGACTCCTGCGGCAAAAACAAGTGTCTTCATTTGCAGCAGTGCCGTACGCTTCCACTCATCCCGATGCCCGTACTCACCAGCAGCATACAAAACCACCGCACCTATTCCGGGCAGGATGCCGTTCCCTACTGCCGAGAAAATATCGCTTCGTTTTGTCCACTTCTCCTCCCGAATGCCCTGATCACGCAAGTAATGCTCCAGGGACTCATCAGCAAAGAAACCTGCGCCTGTACAAATAGCGCCACCGGCCAACAACCAGGTATCGCCTGACTGATAATACCGGGGGAAATGAAACAAATTGCGTGCATCCCTCCAGCAACTCGAAGGAAAACTATCGATAGGTGATTGTTGCGCCGAGGAAACCTGACAGAGCAACAATGTGCTGATGAGTATTGAATACAAACCTTTGGTACGAATCACAAGCCCTTAGCTTTAGCTTCGTTCCAAAACACGTCCATTTCGGCCAGCTTCATTTCCGAGAGGCGAAGCCCATTCGCATTCACCTGCTCTTCCAGGTAACGGAAGCGACGCATGAACTTCTTGTTTGTCCTTTCCAGGGCTTCCTCGGGATTCACCTGAATAAAGCGGGCATAATTGACCAATGCGAAAAGCACGTCTCCGAATTCGTCTGCTACTTTTTCTGTCTTTGCTCCCACTTCTTGCTGTAACTCCAGCATCTCCTCCTGAATCTTGGCCCATACTTGTCCGCTCTCCTCCCAGTCGAAACCAGCACCGCGCGCCTTTTCCTGTATGCGCATGGATTTTATCAAAGCGGGCAGCGAAACGGGGACGCCCTCCAGTACGGAAGTTTTGCCCTCCTTCAACTTCAGTTTTTCCCAATTGCGCGACACCTCTTCATCGTCCTGCACAACTACATCTCCGTAAATATGCGGATGCGGGTGGATCAATTTTTCGCAAACAGCGTCGATCACCTTCCGGATATCAAATTGATTAGTTTCATCGGCGATTCGTGCATAAAAAACAATGTGCAGCAAGATATCTCCAAGCTCTTTCCTGACTTCCTCGCTGTTTTCCGTTAAAATCGCATCCGCAAGTTCGTACACCTCTTCTATGGTAAGGTGACGAAGACTCTGCATAGTCTGCTTTCGGTCCCAGGGACATTTCTCGCGTAACTCGTCCATGATATCCAGCAATCGGCCGAATGCTTCCATTTTTTCCTGTCTGCTGCTCATACTCCAAAAATAGGCAAGAAAGCAGCAGGTGAATTCACTATTTTTGCAGACGATGAAATCTCCCATCCGTCCGGCAAGGTTGATTTTCCTGATTACCA
>CAZPCA010000123.1:0-3541 GCA_964584995.1 uncultured Bifidobacterium sp. | reverse complement strand
TTCTCCAACGGGGCAGCTCGAATGCCGAATCTGGGCATCAATGTACCAAGTCTTTACGGGGGTATCCGTTATTCGCTGATAGAACACAAGCCCACTGAATCGACTGCCGAGACCCTCATTACAACCAATGACAGAAAAGTAATTTCTGTTCAGCTGGTGACGGGAGTGAAAGAGAAATACCCTCCCGGAGGACCGAATTATGCAATTGGCAGCCTTCAAGTACAGGTCAACCTAACACGAGGGCACAAGGGCCTCTTCATGGCAGGTGCCGAAACTATAATCGACCGTTCATTGCCAGCAAAACTTGAAGAAGACAATCTGAAAGGAAAAATCATGGATGGGCAGCTTAGAATTGGTGTATACGCGGGAGCCGGCCTAAGGCTGGGCAGATGGGACATGTCCTTGCAGCCGGGCATATATCTGCTGAACGAAGTGAAGGAAGACGGAGATGTATACAACAGGTTACAACTCAAATACCATATTCCATCCGGCTGGAGTTTTTCATGGGGATTAAAATCGCATTTTGCCAGAGCCGATTATTTTGAATGGGGGGTCGGATATGAGTTTTAATCGCTGCAGAAACACATGGGTATTGGCTATCATGGCCTTCATTTGTCTGGGATCCTGCAACAGTGTAGACGATTGTTTTCGGGGAACAGGAGAAATCATTTCAGAAGACCGAATTACCGGAAATTTCAACCGCTTGAACTTGAGCAGCAACGTAGATGTCATAGTTCACAAGGACAGTACCGCACGTATCACTGTGACGGCGGGAGAAAATCTGCTGAAAGGCATTCAAACCATTAACGAAAACGGCGCGCTCAAAATAACGAACACCAATACCTGCAACTGGGTCAGGAAATTAAACCCCCAACTTACCGTTGACGTGTACACTCCTGAGCTCCTCTCGATTTTTTGCGAGGATGCCACCGGCAATATAACTTTCGCAGATACGATGGAATCAAATGAGTTCAGACTCGACAGCTATGCTTCCATGGGATCCTACACGCTAAAATTGAAAAACAATATCACTACGCTGGCATTACATAACGGCCCCGCGGACCTCATCGCAAGCGGTACAACTCAAACACTCTACCAATACAATGCGGGATTCGGCGAATTGAATTCCGAAGCATTGAAAAGTGTGCAATGCTACGCGACCAATAAAGGCACCAACAATAGTTACTTGTATGCAACAGATGTTCTAGAAGTTAAAATAGAATATAACGGGAACATATACTACAGAGGCAATCCTGCCAACATCATTCAAACCGTCAATGGAAACGGACGGCTCATCAAATTTTAAAAAGTGTTTGTACTCAACGATATCACCTTCGAATTCGGTTCCAGGACTTTGTTCAGTGAACTGAGTTGGCATATTCAGCCTGGAGAAAAAATCGGCCTGATCGGGGCCAACGGCACAGGAAAATCCACCTTGCTGCGCATCATCAGCGGAGAATACTCCCCGGGCAGCGGAAACATTTCCAAGCGCAACGACCTGGTCATTGGATTCCTTAACCAGGATTTACTCAGCTATCTCAGCGACAAGTCTATCCTGGAGGTAGCCCTGGAAGCATTTGAACGTGCCAACTCCATTCATGCGGAAATCGAAAAAATCCTGGCTAAACTGGAAACAGATTACAGCGAGGACATTCTCAACAGGCTACACAAGCTTCAAACAGATTACGAAGCCCTGGACGGGTACCAGCTCGAGTCCAAAGCATCCGCTATTCTTGAAGGACTGGGCTTCACCACCTCGGACCTGGCCCGTCCCCTGAAAGAGTTTTCCGGAGGCTGGCGGATGCGGGTGATGCTCGCAAAAACACTGTTGTTACAACCCGACTTGTTGTTACTGGACGAACCGACCAACCACCTGGATCTACCCTCCATCCAATGGCTGGAAACGTATCTGCAATCGTACGAAGGGGCCGTACTCATCGTATCGCATGACCGGTATTTTCTCGACAAAATCGTGAACCGTATTGCAGAACTTGAATACGAAAAACTCACCCTTTACAGCGGCAATTACTCCTTTTATCTCGTGGAGAAAGCAGAGAGAAGAGAATTGCAACAAAACGCCTTCAAAAACCAGGAGAAGTACATCAAGGAGCAAGAGCGGTTCATCGAGCGCTTCCGAGCCAAGGCCTCCAAAGCCTCGGCCGTACAGTCGAGGGTGAAGGCGCTGGAGAAGCTGGAACGCGTAGATGCTGTGGAAGGCCCCCTGGCCGCCATACGGATTCGTTTCGCCGTAGAGAAGCAGCCCGGCAGGATCATCGGCAAGCTCGATATCCGTGAAAAAGCGTACGGCGACCTCGTCCTGCTCCAAAACACGACGGCTGAAATCAGCAGGGGAGACAAAATCGCCTTCATCGGTGCCAACGGCAAAGGGAAATCCACGTTATTACGCATGATGAGCGGAACGGAACCTTTTGACGGTAAACGTGAAGACACCTACAATGTAGTACCCTCCTTTTATGCCCAGCATCAGCTGGAGAGCCTGAACCGGGATAATGACCCTTTGACAGAACTGCAGTTGATGGCTCCGGAAGAAAGCGACACCTATCTGCGTTCACTGCTTGGAGCTTTCCTGTTGAAAGGGGACGATGTATTCAAGAAAATAAAAGTATTGTCCGGAGGAGAACGAGCACGGGTGGCGTTGGCCAAGACCATCCTTGAAAAAGCCAATTTCCTCCTGCTGGATGAGCCCACCAACCACCTGGATATACAGAGCGTAAATGTTTTGGTGGACGTATTGAACCAATACGAGGGCAGTTATGTGGTTGTGTCGCACGACCGATACTTCCTTACCCGGATAGCCAACAAAATCTGGTACATCGAAAATCGTGAATTGAAAGAATATCCCGGCACCTACGATGAATTCGAAACCTGGCAAAAAGAGCAGCAGAAGAAAAATCAGCAGGTATCGGCTCCTAAAAAAGCGGCTCCTGAAGTGAAACCTGTGAAAGCTTCTCCTCCTCCGGTCAAACAAGATAACAACAGCAAAGAGAAGCGTCAACTTGAACAGGAAATCAAAAAACTGGATAGCACCTTGGCTTCGCTGAAAACAGAACACGAACAGCTCAGTGTACAAATGAGCGAGCCCGATATCTACAAAGACAAGGAAAGGTTCCGCGCTTTACAGCATGCATTCGAGAACTGCGACCAACAACTTAAGCAGTTGCAAGAACAGTGGGAAAAAGTGTATATGCGCTTGATGGAACTGGAAGCATGAAAAAAATTCTGACTTTTCTGTTTTTAATTTCAGCAATCGCTTTGAATGCCCAAAGCGATGAAGACTATTTTTCCGAGCGGATTCTCCGCTACGGCGACCACAGGTACCTGCACAGTGTACGCTCTGTCCTATTCGAAAAGTCAGGAATCCCCCTGAGCGATCCGGTCATTTTCCTCAACAGCACGGAGACGCTGCAGCTGCAATTCGACCTGCTGGAGGAAGACATCCGAGACTTCAGTTACCGAATCGTGCATTGCACTTCGAACTGGCAGCCCTCTGCGCTATCGGAGAATGAATTCACGGAAGGCT
>CAZPCA010000122.1:5998-7776 GCA_964584995.1 uncultured Bifidobacterium sp. | reverse complement strand
GATGTCGTCACTTTCACAGGATCCGCTTCCACGGGCAAAATGTTGAAATCACATCCCAGGATTGTCGACGAAGCCGTTCCCTTTAACATGGAAGCGGATTCTCTCAACTGTATGGTGCTTGGTCCGGACGTGAAGCCGGGTATGCCGGAATTCGATTTATTCATCAAAGAAGTGCAAAAAGAAATCACTGTGAAAGCCGGACAGAAATGTACTGCGGTACGCCGAATCATGGTTCCGGAAAACTGCATGGAAGATGTGCAAATTGCCTTAGGTAAGCGCCTTGCTTCCACCAGCATTGGAGACCCCAATGTAGAGGGAGTGAGGATGGGCGCCCTGGCTTCGAAAGGTCAGGTGCAGGAAGTAAGGGAAAAAGTGAACGTGGCGCCTTCCTGTCGCCCATTCTGATGCTGAACAAAGAGCCCTTCAGAAATACTGCTTGTCACGAAGTGGAACCCTTCGGACCGGTGTCCACCATTATGCCCTACAGGCAAATCGATGATGCCATTGAACTGGCAAAAATGGGCAAAGGCTCCCTGGTGTCCAGTATTTGCACTGCAAACGATGAGGTGGCCAAAGCTTATGTACTGGGCGCAGCCTCTATGCATGGTCGTATACTGGTACTGAACAATCAGTGTGCGAAAGAAAGTACCGGTCACGGTTCTCCAATGCCACTGCTGACACACGGTGGCCCTGGTAGAGCAGGAGGAGGGGAAGAGATGGGTGGAAAGCGCGGTGTGTTCCATTATTTGCAACGCGTAGCCATTCAGGGTTCCCCCACCACCTTGAGCCGTATCACCGGCGTTTATCAATACGGAGGTGAGCAGAAGGAGTACGACAAACATCCTTTCAAGAAGCATTTTGAGGAACTGGAAATCGGCGAAACCCTGGTGACCCATAAGCATACCGTGAGTGAGGCGGACATAGTCAACTTCGCCAATGTAAGCGGCGACAACTTTTACGCACACATGGATGCAACCTCACTCGAGGGGACCATCTTTACCCAGCGCGTGGCCCATGGGTACTTCATCCTTTCCAAGGCTGCGGGGCTCTTCGTGGACGGCAAAAAAGGTCCTGTACTCTTGAACTACGGCCTTGATGAATGCCGCTTCACCAAACCTGTCTATCCCGGTATGACCATCGGGGTGCGCCTTACTGTGAAGGAAAAAGTGGATACGGAGAAACGGACGCCTGAGGATATTGCCAAGGGAATTGTGAAATGGCTGGTGGATGTGTATGATGAAACCGGTGAGACCGTAGCCATCGCTACCATTCTTACCATGGTGAAAAAAATACAGCAGGATTGATGAATTCCTGCATATTCGTGATTATTTAAAATACATAACGTAAATAAGGTAATAATGTCGACTACTTCAGCAGGAAGCGTGAACACCAGGGTAGAGCAGGGCATCGCCCGTATCACCTTTTATCATCCACAATCGAATTCTTTACCGGGAATATTGCTGCGCGAATTGGCAGCAGCAGTGACAGAAGCAGGCAACAATCCGGCAGCGAAAGTGATTATTCTTCAAAGTGCAGGTGATAAATCATTTTGCGCCGGGGCCTCGTTCGACGAACTGGTGTCCATCGAAAACATGGAGCAGGGAACTTACTTTTTCAGCGGTTTTGCGGGTGTCATCAATGCAATGCGTAAAGCCCCAAAATTCGTTATCGCCCGGGTGCAGGGTAAAGCGGTGGGAGGAGGTGTAGGGCTAGCTTCTGCAGCTGATTATACACTCGCGCATAGTTCTTCGTCCGTGAAATTGAGTGAACTTGCAGTG
>CAZPCA010000122.1:0-5988 GCA_964584995.1 uncultured Bifidobacterium sp. | reverse complement strand
AGTGGGCATCGGTCCTTTTGTGGTCGGTCCTGCAGTAGAGCGAAAAATCGGAACTGCCGCTTTTTCTCAACTCACTATTGATGCGGCTTCCTGGCAAGATGCGCATTGGGCGCGCGAGAAAAGTCTGTATGCAGCTGTATTCGACACCCACGAAGCGTTGGACGAGGCGGTCAACCGCTTAGCCATGACCTTGGCCACTTCCAATCCTGAAGCGATGTCGATGCTCAAAAGCATCATGTGGGAAGGAACCGAGAATTGGGACGAGCTCCTCATTGAGCGAGCCGGTATGAGCGGTAAGCTCGTGCTGAGTGATTTCACCCGCAACGCTATCGCAAAATTCAAGCAAGGCGTCCGCTGATTTAAGGCAAAAATTGGTTGGCTCAAAGCAAGCCTCGCTCCAACATGAGCTGAACTTTTAAAATAGAAGAGACGCTGAGACCATCACGGATTTCTCCGCGCAGCACCATTTCCACGAGCTCCGAAAAGGGGAGCTTCCGCACGTGCAGCACCTCTGTTTCCTCCGGATTACTTCCGACATATTCAAGTTGCCGCGCCACATAGGTATAGCCGACCTCATCGGAAACAGAATTACTCAATTGCGTTTCCAGCACCCGCTGCCAATTTGTTGCCTTTAGTCCAACCTCTTCGGCCAGCTCTCGTTTGGCGCCTTCCAGCGGATCCTCTCCCTCCGGAGACCCGCCTTCGGGGACTTCCCACTCATAGGTATTTAGGGTGTATCTGTACTGCCCCACAATCCAGGTATTCAAATCTTCATCGAGTGGAACAATGGCAATCGCGCGGTTTTTGAAGTGCACCACGCCGTAAATTCCCCTGTTACCTGCCGGATTGATGACATTCGATTCCTGAACACGTATCCAGGGATTATCGTACTTGACCGTTGTATCGAGTGTGGTCCATGGGTTGTCAGTGCCAGGTTTTTCCATATGTTCATGTCATCAGTAAAGCAAAGCTACAGGTATTTGCTTTTCTTCTTAACTAAAGTACACTTTGCGTTTGCATTTGACGTTAATGTGTAGCTTAGCAACGAAATCAATGGCACCGATAAAAAGAATAGGAGTATTTACTTCCGGCGGAGATGCTCCGGGAATGAATGCCTGCATAAGAGCTGTGGTCAGAACAGGTCTGACGAACGGTGTCGGTATGTATGGTATTCTGCGAGGCTATCAGGGTCTGGTGGAGGGCGAATTAAAGCCCATGACATCTCGCTCCGTCAGCAACATCATACAACTGGGAGGGACGATCCTGAAAACCGCACGCAGCAAGGATTTCATGACAGAACAAGGCATGGATTCTGCCTACAGGCATTACAAGGAAAAACAACTGGATGGATTGGTGGCCATAGGTGGAGATGGCACCTTCAAAGGAGCCCTTGCCTTCATGGAAAAATATCCGGATGTAAGAATAGTGGGTATTCCGGGTACTATTGACAACGACCTCGCAGGAACCGATTTCACCCTCGGTTTTGATACGGCGCTGAATACCGTAATCGAAGCAGTGGATAAAATCAGGGACACGGCGGCCTCCCATAACCGTTGCTTTCTGATCGAGGTGATGGGAAGGGATTCCGGTTGCATCGCATTGTGGGCCGGTGTTGCAGGTGGTGCGGAAGAAATCTTACTGCCCGAAATACCCACCGACCTCGAAGGCATTGTGAAATCATTGGAGGATGGCAAAAACAAAAACAAAACTTCAAGTATTTTTCTTGTCGCGGAAGGAGAAAAAAACGGTGGTGCGAATGAGCTGGCAGCTGCCTTGAAGGCGCGTGTACCGGATTATGAACCCAAGGTTACTGTTTTGGGGCACGTTCAGCGAGGAGGAAGTCCAACGGCCAACGACCGTATCCTGGGTGCTAAAATGGGTGTATGGGCCGTTGAAGCCTTGCTGCATGGAGAGTCAGGTATCATGATTGGAGTGAAAGCAGGTGCAGCGATGCGGATTCCCTTCAAGGAGGCTACCCGGCAGGAAAATCCACTCGACAATGAGCTTTTCCGAATAAACAGGATTTTAGCTTCCTGAATTAAATTTGCATCTGAAAATTCCCAATACATTATAACATACAATGAGAAAAATCATTCTGCTGCTGCTTTGTTGTAGCATAGTTCGGGTAGGATTCACCCAAGAAGCATTTAAAAATAAACGCGGCATCACGGTGACTCCGGAAAAAGGTGAAATCAGTCTTGGATTTGATGCCGTACCGGTACTGAAATTTGCCGGCAGCCTGTTCAATGACCAGAACGATGCACCCTATGCGGGTTTCACAGCCGATAATCCTTTGACCATTTCAGGGAAGTACGTGCACAAAGACAATATGGCTATCCGCCTGAAAGTGCGACTCGGATTCGGTACCGAAAAAAGCGATACACTGGTCGCACGCGTAGGAAGCACCAATACGGCAGAAAAGGTTTCCAACGAAACCAAAACGAACCGTTCGTCCATTGCTATTGGTGCCGGCGTACAGAAATGGCGCGGAAAAGGTCGCATCCGTGGGTTTTACGGTGGAGAAGGAATGCTCAAGGTGAACACGGAAAAAACGACTTACACGTACGGTAATGCACTAAGCAATGAGAACCAAACGCCGCGCATCTCTTCCGAAAAGCCGGGCAATGTAGTTGGCTTCAATATACGTGGATTCATCGGTGTGGAGTATTTCTTTACTGCGAAAGCATCGCTGAGCGCTGAATTCGGTTGGGGCCCCCAGTTTGAAGTAGCGCTTAGAGGAGCTCAGGAAACGGAAACATGGAACGGCGTGCAGGCGGAAACCAACATCGTGGAAACAGGGAAATCATCTTCGTTCTACTTCGATAATGACAACGCTGAAGGTGCCATCCAATTGAACTTTTACTTTTAAATCGCAGACATTCCGTCCAATTATCAAGGCCTTAGGTAATCGTCCAATTTCATGCTCTTGTAGGCATTGGTGCCGTAAAACCTCAGCAATGGCATGAGTTCCTCTGTAGTCTGAAAACCGGATAATGGCTGTAAAATTTTATATTCCTCGTCCATCAGCACGAAACTGGGATACCCCATCTTCCCATTAAGCAACGCGAGTGCGATCTCGTTGGCTTTGAACTCCGGTTTGAAGACGAATACTTTATCACGAAACCTGATGGTATCTTTCGTTTCTGCATTCAGTTTTACGGCGTAATAATCGCTGCGCAACTGACGAACGACTGACGTATCCAGAAAAGTGGACGCATCCATACGTTTACACCATCCGCACCAATCGGTGTAGACGTCTATGAATATCTTTTTGGGCATTAGGTCGTTGCGACGTACGGCCTCTTCAAATCCTATCCACTCAATTTTTCCTGTATCCCTGGGCAATGCCTGCTGGGCGGAACTAGCTGAACTGATCAACAGCGAGAATGCCAGGGGCAGACAATAAAAAACATTGTTTTTCATTTTCATTTCTACGATTGATTATCGTTACAGTTTCATCTATTTCACATCACCCATTAGCTTTCTGACGGCAGGAGATATGAGAATCAGTACCAGTCCGCACACCAGCGCATAAAGGCCCAGCTGCTGGTACCCTTCGGTATACGAAATCAGTTTCTCCATGGCTCCCGCTTCAGGGTTTGGAGATACCATGCCGGCACCCAAAATACCGGCAACGTATTGTCCGTAGGCGCTGGCGAGGAACCACATACCCATCATCACTCCCTGCAGAGGCTGAGGTGAAAGTTTAGTCATGATGGATAAACCGATAGGGGAAAGGCACAGTTCTCCGAACGTGATGATGAAATAGGCCACCGTAAAAATCTCCAATGAGGTGATTCCCGAAGCATTGGCAAAAAAGCGCGATGCGTAAAAAGTATAAAAAGCGGCTCCGAGAAAAAGGAAGCCTAGCCCGAATTTCACCACCGTATTGGGCTCTGCCTTGCGGGAGCTCATCCAAATCCATAGAATCCCGAGCAAGGGGGCAAACAGAATTACAAACAGCGCGTTCGCCGCATTGTTCACTCCGTTTGGATTGAAGGTTACGCCCAGAATTTTATCATCAAGATTATTGGCAGCAAACAAGGCCAGCGAACCGCCGCTCTGCTCGAAAAACGCCCAGAACAGTATGGAGAAGAGAATGAAGACAAGTGCCGCCATCAGTTTGCGTCTCTCCTGCATGCTGAACCTGCTCATCTCGTAGAACAGGTAGAGCAGCGTGACCGGACCAATGGTATACATGAAATAATCGGTATACGTGGTCTCCGCCACCATTGCCATGATCAGGGGTATGGCCAGCAGGGATCCTGCATAAGTGGCGTACTCTTTCCATTTGCCCTTTCCATCTCCGAGGGCATGCGCAGGAGCAAGGCCGATGGGTCCAAGGAGTTTCTGGGTATAGACGAACGTGAGCAAACTGATGGTCATCACAATGGCAGCAAGTCCGAATGCAAGGTTCCAGGAATAGCTTTGAGCAATGGCGATGCAGGCATACCCACCGAGCAAAGCACCGATATTGATTCCCGAATAGAACAATGAAAAACCGGCATCCCTGCGCGGATCTTTTTCGCTGTAGAGGGCTCCGACCATGGTCGAAATATTGGGCTTGAAAAATCCTGTGCCGATAACGGTGAAGCTGATACCGAGGAAGAAAAACTCCTGCGGATTGAAGGCAAGAATGAGACTGCCGGTAATCATCAACAAGCCGCCCCAGAAAAGCGATTTGCGGAAGCCAAGGATCTTATCGGCAAACAAGCCACCGATAAAGGTAAACGCATACACAAAGGCCTGTGTGGCTCCGTACTGAAGATTGGCTTCGTCTTCCTTCATCAGCAATTCGCTCACCATGAAAACGGTCAGCATGCCCCGCATACCATAGAAACAGAACCGTTCCCACATCTCCGAGAAGAAGAGGTACCACAACTGTTTGGGGTATTTGCCTTTGAACTGTTGTATTTGCTCAAGTGTTGTTGACATAGAGAATGGATTTAGTGGCTATAAGCAATAATAAATAAAAACTGCTATAATCCGCAAGTAATACGGACCATAGCAGTTCTTACCAGGCGCTGTGCGGTTTAATTGACGCCGTGCATCATCTTGAGCAAGTAGCGGTACAACACCAAAAGTACCAGGGCGGCAACACCACTCATAACGATGAAAATATTGAAGAACTCAAATAAGTTGGTGATTTCGAAGCCCAATATACTCGGATATCCTCCCTCGGGTACTACTCCGGCTTCACCGGCTCCCGGTGGAATGAGTGCACTCAAAGTACCCGCCAGCTTATTAGCAGCTGCATTCGCCAGAAACCAGGTACCCATCAATAAACTGGCAAAACGGACAGGCGCCAGTTTTGAAACCAGTGAGAGACCAATCGGAGACAGGCAAAGTTCTCCCATGGTGTGCAGGGCATACAGTACGATCAGCCACCACATGGAAATCTTTGTTCCAGCATCCACTCCGTTAACACCCATGGCGATCACAACATATCCCAGACAAAGCAAAACCAGCCCGATGGCCATCTTAAGAGGAGAGGATGGTTCCATTTTACGACGATTGAGCCCTACCCACAAGGAGCTGAACAGGGGCGCCAGTAATATAATACCCAAGGGATTGATCGACTGGAACCAGGATGCCGGCATTTCCCAGCTACCAATGTGCCTCTCCGTTTGCTGATCGGCGAAAATAGTAAGCGATGCTCCGGCTTGTTCGAAGGCACTCCAGAAGAAAACAACGAAGAAGGCAAGTATGAAAATCACCCAAATTCGCTGTTTCTCGTCGGGTGTCAGAGAACTGTCGGTGATGATGAGCGCCGGAATAGCCAATGCAGAGGCAAAAATGAAAGCACCGATCAAATCCATCTCCAGCACGATATGGAATACAGCAACGAGTACCATACCAATCAGGGCAATCAGTCCCATTTTACCATAATTGGTGGGAGTGGAATTGGAAGAAGAAACGGTATCGGCAGCGGATTTGACAGGTGGCAATCCTACCGGATTGCCTTCCGGATCCACGATGTACTTGTTC
>CAZPCA010000121.1:0-7836 GCA_964584995.1 uncultured Bifidobacterium sp. | reverse complement strand
CTGAATCCTTGGACAATTTTTCCCAACCCTGCAGGCGATGTGCTGAACATCCATCACCGTAACTCCACCGCTGCTGCAACGTACCTCCTGCTCGATATTCGCGGGCGGCGCGTAGCGGGAGGAAGCATAGATGCATGGCCTGCACAAATCTCCCTTTCAGGAATACCGCAGGGCTCCTACATCATCGAATTGCGGGGAGCGTCCGGTACTTACCGGCAACAGGTGATGAAGCGCTGATACATCAGCGTCCGCGCTGCCTTCCTCCGCGCTGACCACCGGCTGCCTGTTGCTGCCTCGTCTGACGGCGGGCCTGTGCCTGCTCCTTCATCTTTTGTGCATGTGCAGGATCCGGCGGAATGAGTACGCCGTCGGGAAGAAAGGGGTGCTGACGGATGATGTCCAGGTCACTGCCGTATTTGCGCACCAGGTCCTTTTCGACATCGGCATCGTCGAAGCCACGGAAACTAACGGATACGCCTTCCCGCCCGGCACGGCCTGTACGGCCGATACGGTGCACATAGGTTTCCGCCTCTGCAGGCATATCGTAATT
Organism: uncultured Bifidobacterium sp.; assembly: GCA_964584995.1. GTDB lineage: Bacteria > Bacteroidota > Bacteroidia > AKYH767-A > OLB10 > JAJTFW01. Next base: position 7,286 of record CAZPCA010000121.1, on the reverse strand, counting down.
AATGACCAAGTCGAGTTCCTTGACATCGATGCCGCGTGAAGCGAGGTCGGTGGCCACCAGCACCTCCAGTCGCTTGGACCGGAACGCAAGCAGGGCCTTTTCGCGTTGGCTCTGTGATTTATCGCCGTGGATGGATTGAGCGGAGTGGCCGTCTTTCGACAACACCTTCGCCAATCGGTCGGCGCCACGTTTGGTTCGGGTAAAAATAAGCACCTGGGCAGCGGCCTCCTGTTGGAGCACGTCCAGCAACAGATCCATTCTGCGGTCACGGTTCACGTAATACATGCGCTGCCGTATCCTGGGCAGGTTGTTCTGGTCGGGAACTATCTGCACCCTAACGGGATCGGACATGTGCTTTTCCGCCATGGCCCGGATGTCTTCGGGCATGGTGGCGCTTAGCAGCAGGGTTTGTCGCTGGCGCGGCAGCAGGCCGAGGATCTTATTGAGGTCGCGGGCGAAACCCATGTCGAGCATGCGGTCGCATTCGTCGAGCACGAGCAATTCCACTTCGCCGAGCTTGAGGTGACCCTGATCATAGAGGTCCAAAAGCCGTCCCGGAGTGGCGATCACAATCGAGGGCTGCCGGCGCAAGGCCTGCTCCTGGGGTTGTTGCCCCACACCACCGTACAACAGGGCGATTTTGAAGGGCAGGGATTTGCCATAGGCCGTGAAATTGTCGTGGATCTGAATGGCCAGCTCGCGTGTGGGCGCCAATACCAGCACACGTATCCCCCTGGAGGATACCTGGCCGGTGGCCAGCCGATGAAGGATGGGAAGTGCAAAGGCTGCCGTTTTACCGGTTCCCGTCTGAGCGAGTGAGAGCACATCGCGTCCGGCCATCACAGCCGGAATGGTTTGGGCCTGCACCGGAGTAGGTGTCTGATAGCCCTTTTGCTGCAAGGCATCCAGTATGGAAGGATGCAAAGCGAGTTCCTGAAAGGTCATGTTAATTCAAGCCGCAATCGTTTGAAGCCGCTGAAACGTTCAGAAGCTGCGTTACGGGATACCCGTTAATGGTAATTTCTATTAAAACCGGGGGTGGCTGCGTGTGATTCGCCAGAGGAATCAACGATAGAAATCACGCGTCGAGAATCCAAAGATACGGTCGGAAAGAGCGAAAAGCAAATTTATTTTAAAATCACCCGAACTCGACCGATGCCACACCGAAGCGCTGCAGTGTACGCACATGCGACATGAAGGCCTCCATGAAGGTGCGGTTTTCCATGTAGGGAATGCCGTACTCCCTGGCTGTACGTTCCACTATGGGGGCCAGCTTGGGATAGTGCACATGGCATATCTTGGGGAAAAGATGGTGCTCGACCTGGAAATTGAGTCCTCCGATGTAAAAGGACAGCAGGCGGTTGTTGCGGGCGAAGTTAACGGTGGTGCATAGCTGATGTACGGCCCAGCTGTTCTCGATATTGCCCTGCTGATCGGGGAGGGGATGCGCCGTTCCTTCTACGGTGTGTGCGAGCTGAAAGATCACGGTCAGCACCATGCCCGCCACCATGTGACCAAAAAGAAATCCGCCGATCCAGGCGCCTGCAGGTGCCTGAAAATACCAGATGGGAATGACAAGGGTGTACAGGAAGTAAAATATCTTGACGGCAATGATTTTCAGCAAAGCCATATTGCTCTCGCGCCCGCTCAAGGGGTTCACGCCATTCTTGCAATACCTCCTGAATTGAATGAGGTCTTTAGCCAGGGCCCAGTACAAGGTGAGAATACCGTAAAACAGAAAGGCATAGACAATCTGGAAACGATGTACGCCCTTCACATTGGTGTGAGGCGACATGCGCAAGATCAGCTTATCGTCGATGTCTTCGTCGTATTTGGAAATATTGGTATAGGTATGGTGCAGGATGTTGTGCTGCAGCTTCCAGTTGAAGACGCTACCTCCGACCAGATTGAGCGTATAGCCCATGAGCGTATTGACCCACTTTTTGGAAGAATAGGCACCATGGTTGGCATCGTGCATCACACTCATGCCGATACCTGCAAGTCCCAGACCCGTTAGGCCCCACAAAACCAACTGGACAAGGGTGGGTAAAGTCCATACAAGCATGGCTATCATAGGTAAGAAATACAAAGACAGGAAGACAATGGTCTTGATGACCATTTCCAGGTTGGCATGCTTCGAAATATGGTTTTCGCGGAAATAATCATCTACCCGCGACTTGAGTACGCGGAAAAACTCCTGTTGGTCTTCTCCTCTGAATTTGATGTTGCCTTTTACAGTGCTCAATGTGGCGGTGGTTAAGTTTCCCGAAAGATAGGGATTACAGATACACCTAAGACGTTTGAAGGCCTCCTTAATTGAAAAGAGGCCGTTCATGGAGAACGACCTCTTGTGTTGAAGCGTGTAAAAGGGTGATTTTACCGCGAAATCACCACTTTTTGCTGTGTTTTTTCCTGGCCGGAGATCAAAACAACGTAATAAATACCGGCCTCTAGAGTGCTTACATCCAACTGTACTTTTTCGTTGGGCTGGGTGACCTGAACCTGGCGGCGAAGCAGTGTCTGACCGAGCAAATTGGTCAGCTGAAGGCTTGCCTCAGTAGCGCCGGGCAAGGTGAACTCCACCTGCAAAAGGTCGCTGGCGGGATTCGGATACGCAGCCAGTACGCCTTTTGCTCCAGCAGCAATCTCAACAGTTGGAAGTGTGTAGTTCACGGTGAACTGCTGATAAATGTTATCGCCGAAGTCGGGGTTGAATGTACGCAATACGGCTCCGGTGCTTGCATTTTTGATGCGCATATATCCGGTGCCCTGTGCTGTATTCGCCCACCAGCTCAGGCCGTCATCACCGGCGTCCAGCAATTTGAAGGTATAGCAGTCTGTCGGCAGGTAAACGGTGTCCCTGTAAATGGTGTTGGGCAGGAGTCCAAGTTTATTGAGAACGTTGTTGCCCTGGCTATCCTTGAGGGTGTAGGTGGTATGTGAACCATTGTTATTGGTGCGCAGCTCAAATACAAGCCCGGAAGGATAAACAGTAGGATAGTTGAACGTGGAAAGCAATGTGTCGTTAAGTGCATACTGATCCGCTCCTCCGTTGGGGTTGCTGAGAATGACCATGAATTGATTGGTGTTGGAGCTTAACCAGTTGGGCTGAGGAAGCGTTACTTCCGCTGCCTGCAGGAAGTTGAGTGTGCCGGTCCAGTTGAAAGTGCTCATCACCCCTCCTACTCTTCCGTAAGTGATATCCAGGGAAGTGAGCGGTGTGGAGCCTGTATTGCGGATAGACACGACCGGTTGATTGCACAAGGGGTTGGTCCTTTCGAATTCAACGCGGTTGCTGGGGTTCTTGATATAATTCACCGCGGCATCGAGGGTGAAATTGGCCGGACCGTAGCTGACCAGCTGGTTGTTGATACGGTAGTTGGAAGTGCCGGTGTTGGTGGCTGCAGGCAGACTGTAATCCAGGGTGATGGTCTGACCGGGAGAAACGCTGGAGCTGATATCGTACTCACGCGTATCCACAGCCGTTCCCGGGCACCATCCGGCACGGTCATAAACCCAGGTGCCGCCCTGCGGATACACCGGATTCTCCGCACACTCTTTCCACACCGCACGCGTGAAATTGATGCTGCCGTTGAGGGTGATGGTATGATTACGGGAAATGAACTCTCCCTCCTGTCCGTGCCCGCTAACAGCAGAGCGGATTTTAAACATGGAAGAGGAATTCGACAGCGGAATGTTGCGGGGCTCGAAACGTGTGTTGTTCACGATCTGGCTGTAGTTCGCTTCGGTCCACACGGCATTGGGCCATATTTGCTGGAGGCTGTGTACATTGCGCGGAGGAGTTCCCTCGTAGAAAACGAATTTGATGTCGTTGTCTTCCTGGTATTTTCCTCCCTCCATGGCCATGTACTTGCGACCGCGGAGAATGGGCGCATAGTCGGTCACATCGAACTCCCAGGTCTTACCGATGAGACCGTTCATGTTCAGGTTGATGCCGTATGGCGTGATGAAGTTCATGATCTCCACTGCCATAGGCCTGCGCTGGTAATAGGTGAGTGTATTGATGTCGATGGTGTCGTCTGCCACCACGGGGAAGGAATCCACTGCGATGCCGTTTTCATCGAACAGATACGTGTAGCCCCCGGCCAGCCAGTAGAGATTGGTGTCGACCACTGCCAGGTCGTTGTTGATGGTGGTATAGGCAATCACGGCATTGGCCGGTACGGGAATGCTGTCGAACACATCCGTGGTGATGATATTGCTGGTGTAGGTACCACGGATGAAGGTGGTGGCCGGACGAACCTGGTCGGTCTGGAAATTGCGGAAGAGGTCCCTGCCTTTGCGGCGTGCCCAGTTCATGGCGAACTGGCTAGCGTGGTTATTGTTCGGAGAGGCATCACCGATAGTAGTACCACTGCCTTCGTCGAACTTGTAATAGGCTTTCAGATTGGCGTAATTAGGATGCGCCCCGGTGATGCTGTTCTGCATGATGCCCTGTATCGCGGACTGGCTCAGTTCCACGTTCCACATGCTGAACTCGTCCACTCCGCCGAAGTAGGGGAACCCACCGGAAGCGGAGCGGGCCACATTCATCTGGGCAATGGAGATAGGCTTGGTCTTCGCCGTGCCACTGTGCCAGAGAGTGCCGTTGAGATAAATTTTCATTTCACCCGTAGTGGTATTCTTGGTGAGGGCCCAGAAATTCCACTGCCCTTCGATTTCACTGGTAGTGGCGGCCTTGTTGATCCGGTCGAAACCGGTTCCGTCGTTACCGCAATCCCAGTACACGTTGCTGTCGCTCCAGGGAAGGTGTAGGTTCATCTGCCTTTCACCATTGGGTCCGAGGGCCTCGAAAATGGTGGTGTTGGCCGGCATACGGGAGGGATTTCCATAGCACCAGAAAGCAACGGTGACCTGGCTGCTGATACCTGCTCCGCTGCTGGCCGGCAGGGTGACTCCGGAAACACCACCATCGCTCTCGAGGTAGTTGTCGTACCCGGTGGAATGCAGCGCGGCATTGAACCCGGTATTGACCGCACCAATCGTTGTCGCTGCGCCGGGAGTTGGATTCGTGTAACTGATGTCGAGCAACAATCCGGAGATTCCGTCCCAGTTGAAAGGTGTATGAAAATTGAAACGGTTCAAGCCGGTGGAGGTGAAGCCGGTATTCAGAAAATACACTTCGGTGAAACCACTCAGCTCCGGTGTTGCAGCATTGAGTGCAGTCTGTGCAGTGGCCCTGATCCTGATGCGCAGGTTTTGCGCTGAAGAGCCCAGTGAGCTCAGGTTCAGGCCTAGACCGGTGATGTCGCCGGCGGTAAATCCGGCAGCGAGCAATTCAGCGGGAGTGAAAAGATACTGTGTACGGGCCTGCCCGGCCGCCGCAAAAGGATGTGTGGCAGACACTGTACCAGTGCCTACGGGCGTCAGGGTCTCGGATACAGTGGAGGTATAAAGAACCTGCTGCTGTGTAGAGCGGATTACGTTCCACTGCGGCGTGGTGGTATAGGGATAGAGGGTGTCGCTGTAATTGCTGATGAAATGGTCACCGGCCGTCTGGCGCAGGGAATCGGTCTGTGTGGAATCGATGAGGAAAGTGTAGCAGTTGTAGTCCCACTCCCCGCAACCCAGGTTGGGGTTACTGCCGCTGGAGATCAGTCCGTTCTTACAGCGCATGCTGTAGAGCATGATGATCTTCTCATAGGTTTTGGTGGTGTCATCCGGAAAGTCGAACATGCCTGCACGCATCGTGGTGTCATACCGGAAGGTCTGGACCACGGTGGTGTCACCGGAGATGTGCGGATCGGCCTCCGTACTCAACGTGGAGAAGCCCGTTGCAGCGATCACCACTGCAATAATTACTTTCAGGAACAGGTATTGCTTTTGCATAAGCTTTTTGAATGATTTTTAGGAGAAGGGTAAATATACACTTTACAAAAATGAAATCATAGCACCCCGAAAGGTGGGTTCACCTTCGGAGCTCCGGGTTGACGTGTATATTGTCAGTTGCGTACTACCCGGAAAAGCAGGCGCTGGTCCTGCGGGCCGGACAGAATAAGCTGGTAATTGCCGGGGGCGAAACGGCTGATGTCAAATGGGTATTCGTCCTGGTCTTCGATGCTTTCCTGAGCCATGGTCCTGCCGGAGATGTCGGTCAATTCCAGACGATACCTTCCCACAGCCTTACCGAAGCGCAGGGTGATGATACCGGAAGATGCAGTGGGGTTCACAGTGATTTGCTCCCGCAAGACCTGGTCGGAAAGTCCTGCTGTGGTTACTGTAATACATGCAGAAGTATCGTAACACCCGCTTTGCAAGACAATCACTGCATAACTGCCATTCACAGCCGGCGTATAGGATTTAGAGGTAGCGCCCGCTATCGGTGCAAATCCGTTGTTACAGTCGAGCCATTGATAGAAGGTACCTGTATGGCTGGCGGTAAGCGTAGCTCCGCTTTGTGTGACTGCAGTATTGACCAGCAGCTGTGACAAGGTGAGCTGCACCACCGAGTCGCAGCCGGAAACATTGGTCAGGGTGTCGAAGTAAACACCGGGTGCGCTCAGCAAGGTACCATTGAAATTATAGGTAGCGTCCGGACAAATGAACGCTACCGTAGCAGTGATTTGCGCCGCACCGGCGGTGAAATTGGAATTGGCTCCGGCCATGGAAAAAAAGTTAAGTCCGGCATTGACATTTCCTGCAGCATCGTTCAGGCTGGTGATGCCGGTATTGTTACCTCCTGCTACGCCCTGGTTGAAGGTATAGTACAATTGGAGGCCGTTGGCGGTGGCCGTATCAATACCGTTGATGTGTATGCAGGTGAGCTCTTCGGGTTGTAAAGTCCGGTTCCACAGGCTCACTTCGTCGAGGCGGCCGGTAAGGCTGAAATTCGTCGATTGAAATGGAAGCTTGCCCATGAAAAAATCAGCGGAGGTCTGGCTGATCACGTCCGAAGCCATCAGCGAATCCACCTTGAGACCATCTCTGTAAAGGCGCATCATGGAGCCGTCATAGGTCAGGGCGAGGTGAACCCAGGTGTTCAGCGAAAGCACCGGACTTACCAAAGTATAATCGACACCCGATGCTCCCCGGAGACGCGCCTCCACCGACGTAGCGGTCAGTTGGAGCAGGTAAAAGTCCGCGTCGATATCGTTCCGGAAACCTACGATGCCGTCAAAGTTCGGAAAGGCAGGAGCGTTATTCGTAAGATAGACCCAGGCGGTCATGCTCATCTCCGTTCCGTTTGCGATCAGTGCTGAAGCAGCCGGAGCGCCGGCGAAGTCATCCACTCCGTCGAATGCCAGGGCATTGTTCTGTGCGGAGAG
>CAZPCA010000120.1:0-7950 GCA_964584995.1 uncultured Bifidobacterium sp. | reverse complement strand
TGGTTCATCGACAAGCAGGATGTGGAATTCGGCGATGATTACAAAGACAATACAAAGCTCAATATCGAAGGTTCGGATTTCGTTTCCATCAATCCCTACCAGGACTCCCTTCGCTGGAATGCGGGACTTGCACGCTATAGTCTGATTGATTACCTGATTAAAGCACGCAAGGTAAAAGAGATACTGGTAGCCGATGCTGCAATTCTTCCCAACGATACTGCAACTATTGTGGTGGAGCGGAATGCTGTAATGCGCCCCTTGAACGAAGCGAGTATTATTGCCAATACCACCACCCGCTATCATACCATCACTCAAGCAACCGTGAATGTTTTGGGACGTAAGAATTACACCGCCAGTGGCAGATATGCCTATACCGATCAGGCCAAGGTGAAGCATCTCATCGAGCTCCAGCGGATTGCCCTTGACACGTCAAGGCAAACATATGCTTCCGGCGTGATCTCGGATAGTCTGCAGTTCATGCTAAGTACCAACATCCAGTATAAGGGTGGCGTCAATATCACCGCTGCCAATCCATTGCTCAATTTTGAAGGATTTGCCAGGGTGAATCACCGCTGCAACGATACGTTCACTCAGAACTGGTTCGGATTCAAAAGTGATATTGACCCCAACGGAGTCACTATTCCCATTCAATCTCCCAAAAACGAAAACGCTGAAAAACTCGCGGTGGCCTTGTCCATCTCAGCAGACAGCAGCGGGATTTATCCGAGCTTTTTATCCGCTAAAAGAAACAACAACGATCCAGACCTGATCGCCGCTTCAGGTGTACTCAGTTACGACCAAAAGGCGAAAGTCTACAGAGTATGTTCTCCGGAGAAAGTCATTTCGCCCGACGCCCCCGGGCAGCTGGTTCAGCTCAATGATGAGAACTGTACGGTTTATGCCGAAGGGAAATTGGATTTGAAACTGGATTTCGGACAATTTAAATCATCTGTTACAGGAAATGTGCTACACAATACGAACAATGACTCAACGGTGTTCGATATGCTGCTGGGGCTCGATTTCATGTTCAGCAACGATGCCATGAAGAGCATGGTTGAAATGATTTCGGGCAATCCCACACTCAAACCAGGGCTATGAAGGAAATTTTAGGAATTGGAAAAGCCGACAAGCTGATTTCAGAGCTGAGTTTATATGGGGCCCCAAAAAAACTGCCGCAAGAATTGCAGCAAACTCTTCAGTTGACGCAGCTAAGGATGTACTGGAACAGGGAAACACAATCTTATCGCTCCTACGGTGATATAGGGGTCGGATTTATTGGGAAAGAAACAATCGGTCGACTTCTCAAAGGGCATCTGGAGATTCAGAAAAAGAAAGGCGCAGATGTGTTCCATCTTTACCTCGAATCAGACAATGCCACCTGGTGGTATTTCAATTACAGCCGTGGTATTTTGCAGGCGATCTCCTCCGACGCTAAATTCAACGATGCCATTGCAGGACTGAAACCAGAGAAGCGTGTGGCCGAAACCAAGAACGATGAACCTGCCTACGAGTACATGTTGAGTACGGACAGGAAAAAGGCAGAGTTCATTAAGAAGCTAAAAGGAACTCCATAAGTGGCGAATTCATTTGAAGTGTTTGTTATTCAAGCCAATAGATATTTTGGCTATGGCTTCGAATACAGAATACGATAGGTTCTTAACATTAATGTAATATATTTGACTTCACATGTTAAGCTTTAGCAATCTTAGCTTAGTTCTTTTGGCATATCTCCTTGGAAGTATCCCTTCTGCGGTTTGGATAGGTAAAATGTGGTACGGTATAGATGTACGTGATTTTGGCAGCGGCAATGCCGGTGCTACCAATACTTTCAGGGTATTGGGTAAAAAAGCAGGCCTTCCGGTATTATTAATGGATATTCTGAAAGGCTTTGCTGCCGTGAAGCTGGTTTGGCTTTCTGCCAAATACATGCCTGATAGTCAGCAGTTCATCAACCTTCAACTCACGCTCGGACTCGCCTCTCTCCTCGGACATATCTTCCCGGTTTTTGCCGGATTCAGAGGGGGAAAGGGCGTGGCTACCCTCTTGGGCATACTCATGGGGGTGCACCTGGGAGCTGCTTTGATTTGTATATCAGTATTTGCTGTTACGCTCTTTTTCAGCCAGTATGTTTCATTGAGTTCCCTGATGGCCGCTCTTACCTTTCCGGTTTCTATCATGTTCATTTATCATGAAACTGTTCCCGGCCTGAATATTTTCGCCATGTTCGTTTGTGCGTTGGTTTTCATCACCCACCAGAAAAACATTGAGCGATTGTTGCGTGGAGAGGAAGGTAAAGTCGGCTTCCTTCAAAAACGAAAGGCGGGCTGATTGTGTAAGGTTCTCCTGTTTTTGTCTCATTTATTTCTCGCAACTGCATTATTTTTAGTAACTTAGGTTATTTTGGGTCGCCCTGAGGGCTTTTCAGGAAGGTAATGTACATGTATTAATTTTTTTGGTTGAGTACCGAAGTCGGGCCAATGCCAATGCAACTGTAAACGCATGTAGAGCGTATAGAGGATACGTTTTAAACTAAACGAATCATGAAAAACTCTATGTTGAAAGTTGTAATGACTGTTTGTGCCCTCTGTCTGATCAGCTTCGTCGCCTCCGCAACAGGTGAAACCGAAAATTCCAGGGCCAAGAATGCTGAGAAGCTGTTTGTGGCCAAACAATACGACAAGGCCGCTCCCCTATTTGCACAATTGTTGAGCAGCAATCCCAAAAACTACAAATACAATTACTATTATGGTATTTGTCTGCTTATCACCGGGAAGGATAAAAATGCAGCAATTCCCTACTTGGAAAATGCGATGCAACACCCTAAAACGCCGGAGGATATCCAGTATTACTACGCAAGGGCTTTGCACTATACCTATCGGTTTGACGAGGCCTTACAGTCCTTTACTGAGTTCAACAGCATCATAGGTGCCAAGGATGCTCCACGTTGGGGTACCCCACAATTGATGGAGATGTGCAACAATGCAAAAAAGCACTTAGATGTCACTAAGTTGAGTATGGTGACGGGAGAAACAGAAAGTGCAGCCTATGATTTCTACTCCAAGTACACCTTTACGGCCTCCTGTGGCAAGCTGCTGAGCATGCCGGATGATCTCATTAAATCCTCAAAGGCAGATGAAGACGAGCGTCCTACGATTTTCCTGAGTGCCAATGGCCGTGTAATGTATTACAGCGCCATGAATGACGCGACCAACAGCCGTGATATATTCCGGGTTGAAAAGGACATAGACGGTAACTGGACGGCGCCGGTTGCACTCGATGGAATAGTGAATACCGGCAGCGATGAACTTTTCCCAACCTGCAACAACGATGGTCGCGTACTGTATTTCAGTTCCCGTGGTCAGGGTTCTACAGGTGGGTTTGATATCTTCAAAAGCTATTACAATACAATGAATAAAACATGGTCTGCGCCTGAAAACATGGGCAGTCCCTACAATTCGCCCGACGATGATTTTTGTTTTGTCGCATCCGACAATGATCGTACCGCCTATTTTACAAGTCAGCGTGCTACTGGACCAGGAACGTATACTGTATACAAAATTCCATATGTGAGTACGGAAAACCTGCCCATCGCCATCAACGGTAAATTCAACTGTGTAGGTCAGCCTGATGTGAAATCTGTTAAACTTACCATTACCAGGGAAAATGAAACGAGTCCCTTGTTCAACTTGACCACAGATGCTGCTACAGGTGCGTATGCAGTAGAACTACCCTCTCCCGGAAGCTATACCTTTCTGGTTGAAGCAGCGGGCTTCAATCCTCATACTGAAGAGGTACGTTTCGGCGAATTCAGTGACCGCATCTACGTGCAGGACATCTTCCTCAGTAAAAGTGTGAACGGAGTAGAAGATATCGCCATTTCCAATCGTCGCCTTACCGAAACAGGCATAATCGATGAAAGCATGACCGCACAGTTTGACGAAGATGAAAATACTTCGGGAGTCAAATATTCGGATGCAGAACTTGCCGCAATGCGCATCTCAGGTGTGAAGATTTCACATGCCCATGACCACACGGCAGCAGTCGATCCGAAGGAAGCAACTTCGGAGATGATCTCCGATAATTCAGTTGTTTTCAAAGTGCAGATTGGGGCGTTTACCAAACGAAAAAGAGAAATTGTTCAGGAAAGACTGGAGAAGAAAACGGATAAAACCATGCTCTCAAGTTACGATGATCGTACCTGGCTGCGTTTTTTCATGGGTCAGGAAATGAACTATGACTCCGCTATCAATCTTCGTGAAACACTCCGGCAGGCAGGATTTCAGGATGCATTCATCGTTGCATTCCGTGGAAACAGACCAATCCGTTTGACGGATGCTGTACGCGTTGCACAGCGATAGGATTTAAATAAAACACAATCAGTTGTTTAAGGGGAGGCATGCAAGATGTCTCCCCTTTCTTCGTTTAAACAGAAAACAGTTTTTTTATTCAGACAGGTTTACACTACCTTTGAAGGAACACATGTTTCAGCTATGAACAATACTAACAATCCCCAATACGACGAGGATATCCTACTCGAGGAAGACGTAAAGCCGGAGAATCTGCTGGTGCTGTACAATGATGACGTGAATACATTTGATCATGTAATCGATAGTTTAATTGCCGTTTGCCAGCACGAAAGGGTGCAGGCCGAGCAGTGTTCCTACATCGTTCACTATAATGGAAAATGTGCAGTGAAGGAAGGAAGTTTTGTCAAGCTGAGACCGATGTGCGAGGCACTGCTTGATCGCGGCCTGAGTGCTACCATCGAATAATCAACACATGCATACACATCTTAAATGGCCGGCAGGATTGTTGGTGCTGGCATTTCTTTTCGCCTGTTCCACGGTGCCCATCACGAACCGGAAACAAATGAGTTTGCTTCCTGAGAGCGACCTGATTTCACTGAGCCTTACCGAATATCAGTCATTTTTAAAAAAGAATCCGCCCCTACCCGTTTCCAATGCCCAGGCAGCCATGGTCAGGGATGTAGGAAACAACATAAAAGGTGCGGTAACCCGTTACATGACGCAGCATAAAATGGGTGCACGTATTGCAGGTTATAAGTGGGAGTTCAACCTCGTGAACGATAAAACTGTTAATGCCTGGTGTATGCCAGGAGGTAAAGTAGTCGTGTACACAGGCCTTTTGGAGGTCACTCAAAACCAGGAAGCACTGGCGGTGGTAATGGGCCATGAAATCGCGCACGCGGTAGCCAGACATGGCAATGAGCGCATGAGCCAGGCACTGCTGACACAACTCGGCGGTGTGGCGCTGACTGTTGCGCTACAAAACAAAAGCCAGGAGACTCAGGCCTTGTTTCAGACCGCTTACGGTGTGGGTGCAACAGTAGGACTCATGCTCCCCTACTCCCGAATGCATGAAACGGAGGCAGATAAACTGGGATTGATATTTGCCGCTATGGCGGGTTACGATCCGAGGGAGGCTCCAAAATTTTGGCAACGGATGGCGGCCAAGGGGGGTAATAAACCGCCCCAGATTCTCAGCTCACACCCAAGCGACGAAAAACGTGTGAAAGATCTTAATGCCTTCATGCCACAGGCCCTCAAATACTACAAGAAGAAGAAATCATGACCATTTTCTTTATTGCAGTCCTCCTGTTGTTTGGCTTGCTGCTATTGGTTTTGGAAATACTGGTATTGCCGGGTCTGATAGCCGGTATTCTGGGTGCTGTTTTTCTGGTAATGGGCATCGGATGGACATGGCAGGTCTACGGAGCCGACTACGCACTTCTTACAGCAGTCATTACGGTCTTAATAGGTGCATTGGCCATTTGGTCGGCCCTCAAAACCGGATTTTGGGCGCGTTTCAGTTTACAGGATCAGCTGAATGGAAAGATGAATGAAATTGACCTGGAAAAAATCAGTGTGGGTGATCGTGGAGCGGCAGTTTCCAGTTTGCGTCCAATGGGTACTGTCAGGATAAATGGTATCAAAATGGAGGCGACTTCAGAGGGCGAAATGATTCCTCCCAATTACCCGGTCCAGGTAGTTAAAATAGAGAGCAATAAAGTCTTTGTGGCGCCTGTTCGCTGAGACTTTACTGTTCATCTTTTGAGTCATTCATACATTAACAGTACTTTCGAAAAAAATTATACTCTATGCCCTTCCCATTTCTTCTGTTGATCATCGGTGGATCTTTCATTTTGTTGATGTTGTTTCTCTACTTCGTTCCGGTGAACCTGTGGATTACAGCAGTTTTCAGCAATGTCCGCATCAGCATCATGAATTTGATTTTAATGCGTCTGAGAAAAGTACCTCCATCTATCGTGGTCAATGCCATGATCAACAGCACCAAGGCCGGATTGAATGTGACCACCAATGAAATCGAAACCCATTTTCTGGCCGGTGGTAATGTCAACAATGTCATCAAAGCGCTGATTTCTGCCGATAAGGCCAATATCCCGCTGACATTCAAAATGGCAACTGCTATTGATCTGGCAGGGCGTGATGTGGCGGATGCTGTACAGCTCTCAGTGAATCCGCGGGTGATTGACACGCCACCGGTTTCTGCTGTTGCCAAGAATGGCATACAATTGATTGTAAGAGCCAGGGTCACTGTACGCACGAATATCAGCCAATTGGTAGGCGGCGCCGGTGAAGAAACCATCCTTGCCCGCGTCGGCGAGGGTATCGTAACAACAATTGGTTCTGCCTACGACCACAAGACTGTATTGGAGAATCCGGACCAGATTTCTAAAGTCGTTTTGAGCAAGGGACTGGATGCCGGAACGGCGTTTGAAATTCTTTCGATCGATATCGCCGATATCGATGTGGGCGAGAACATCGGGGCTAAACTACAGACGGAACAGGCTTCAGCCGATTTAAAGGTAGCGCAGGCAAAAGCCGAGGAAAGAAGGGCGATGGCTGTAGCTTTCGAACAGGAAATGCGTGCAAAGGCGCAAGAAGCGCGGTCAAAGGTCATTGAGGCTGAAGCACAGATTCCATTGGCCATTTCCGAGGCGTTTCGGAGTGGCAATCTTGGAGTTATGGATTACTATAAATTGCAGAATGTGCAGGCAGATACTGCCATGAGAGAATCCATTGCCAAGCCGGGCGGTGGAGCGTCGGAGAAAAAGTAATGCATGCTTCCGCCTCTCAGGATGTTCTTGTGCCTCAATTTGGCAATAGAAATATGGTTCTGGACGCAGTATGAAAAATGAAAAAGAGGCCCCCGATGGAGGCCTCTTTACTTTTAAGCCGTGGTCCCAGAGGGATTCAAACCCCCAACCTTCTGATCCGTAGTCAGATGCTCTATTCAGTTAAGCTATGGAACCGTTTCCCTTAAATCGGGAGGGCAAAGTTAATGTAAATTCGCTTTCCACCAAACGAATGGTGAATGGAGGCGCAATTCACTGAAAAAAAACGGACAACTCGGCCTCAGGGGCATGTCAACTCATTGAAATTTAACCTTACGGTTATGAACAACTCCATGCTTTTCCTTGAGGGCTTTACACTTTTTAAGGGCTGCTTTTGTACCGGTGGTTTCGAGTTTGTTGAAATCAGCCAGGTACTTATCGTCTAACATAGAGTAATAAATCTGCACGTACTTTTCATGTTCATTCAGCCGTACAGGAAGGGTGAAGTACAATTCAAGAGTTTCTCTGGGTCCCAGTGATTTGGTCGCTAAGTACTGCTCTGGCAGAAATGGGTTGTTGCTTTTGCCGAAAAGCAGAAGCGGTTTACCTCCCGTTTTCGCCGAAGCTTCTTCCAGCTTGTATTGGTTGATGAAAGGTGGAAGAGCAGCCTCCTGGGTGTGTAAGACCATGATACTGTCTTCCGCAGTATTTTGAATTTGAAGGGAATAAACACAATCGCGCCCATCGGAAGCAGGGTACACCAGGCGAACTGAAAAATTCTGCGCACTGAGGGATTTCAGTGTAAGTGCGAGTACCAACGTTAAGACCAGTTTGCTGTACATAGCTTTGCGTGC
>CAZPCA010000119.1:4127-8042 GCA_964584995.1 uncultured Bifidobacterium sp. | reverse complement strand
GCGGATGTGATTGTGCCGGCTACAAAAATCTTCATGACCATCATGAAAACTGCCGGAATAGAAAAAATCATCGTGCCCCAGATCGGACTTTCGGATGGTATTGTCCATCTGCTATACGAAAAATACAAGGCTGCTGCAGATACTGTGGCCTGAATGTATAGGAGTCAACCAAGGTATTTTACTTCCACAAGTGGGTGAAAGATGTATTTGGCATTATCCGATGCAGCAAAACAGACATGGTTTTTTCGCAGCTTTTCTCCCTTCGTGAATATCTTTCCGTTTCGCAGCCTGAATGTGCTGCCATACGGTAACTCGTCCAGGTGCACATACCCGTCATCGTGTGTATTGTATCTGCTCAGTGTTTTGGCGAGATGGATATCACCGCAGCTGGTGGCGGGTGGGTTTTTTAAAAAGCGCAGGAGAGCCAAATGGACATCCTCAGGAAAAATGTTTCGATGGATCAGTCCCGCCAGCAGGTATTTGAATTCTCTTTTCCATTCTTCGCCATGCGGTTCAACTGAATACTGATGCTTGGTGAAGCAGACCAGATGCGCTACTTCGTGCGTAAAGGTGATGAGGAAAGCATAGGGATTCAGGTCGTGGTTGATGGAGATGGCATGGCTGCTCCCATCTCGTGGAGGGCGGTAATCGCCCAATAGGTTTTCTCGCTTGTGCGTGATTCTGACACGTATCCGATAGTGCTGTATCCAGTCAAAGCAGATTTCCACGGCAGCCTCGGGCAGGTATTTGCGTAAGACCTTTCGGACATCCTCTCCTGTGACTTTGTTGGACATGGCTTCAATGCAAATTTACTTTTTGCAAAAAGAAGTGCAAACACTTATTGCAGGAGCTGGTAGGCCACGAAACTACTCAGCCAGGCAAGTACGAAAAGGTAGGCGAATTGTAGGAGCGGCCATTTCCATGTTCCCGTTTCCCTTCGGACTACCGCCATCGTGCTCATGCACTGCATCGCGAAAGCATAGAACAGCATGAGCGACCAGCCCACAGCTGCCGTGTAGCGGGGACCTCCCGTTTCCGGGTTTATTTCATACTTCATTTTATCCTTAACGGTCAGAGCATCTGCATCGTTCTGCCCGACGCTGTAAATGGTGCTCATGGTACCGACAAACACCTCCCTGGCAGCAAAGGATGTCACAAGGGCAATCCCGATCTTCCAGTCGAAGCCCAAAGGCCGGATGGCAGGTTCCAGCAAATGCCCCAACTGTCCTGCCCACGAAGCTTCCAGCATCTCAGATTGAACAGCGTACAACTCCTGTTCAGCTGTGCCCCCTGCATTGCTCAGCATCTCGGCCCGCTGTTCCAGTTGAGCATAGGTATCGCCAGGACCGCGGGAAGAGAGAAACCATAAAATGATACTGATAGCCACAATGACCTTTCCGGCATCAAACAGAAAAATTCTGACTTTTTCTACGATTGAATAAAGGACATTGCTCCAACGCGGCATCCTGTAAACAGGGATCTCCATGATGAAATACGCTTTTTCGCGCATGCGGATGAAATGCTTGAGCAGTGCGGCGGATGCCAGTGCAGCTATGAAGCCGATCAGATATAGTGACATCATGACGAGTGCCTGCAGACTGAAGATTCCCCATACCATCTTTTGCGGTACCACCAGCGCAATCAGTAAGGTGTAAACCGGTAGTCTTGCCGAGCAGCTCATCAGGGGCGTCACGAAAATGGTGATGAGCCTTTCTTTCCAGCTTCCGATGGTTCGTGTAGAAAGTATGGCTGGAACCGCGCAGGCAGCACCACTCATCAGAGGTATTACCGACCGGCCGTTCAATCCGAATTTACGCATCAGTTTATCCATCAGGAAACTGACCCGTGCCATATACCCGGTGTCTTCCAGAATGGCGATGAACATGAACAGCAATGCAATTTGCGGGATGAAAATCACGATGCCGCCTACTCCGGCAAGGACTCCGTCAACCAACAGGTCATTGAGTACGCCGCCGGGCATGCTTTCCCGCACGGCATCACTGAGCTGGGTGAAGGTTTCATCAATGAAATTCATTGGCCATTCTGCAATCGTGAAAATGGCCTGGAAAATCATGAAGAGTACAAAGATGAAAATCGCAAACCCCCAGAAGCGATGCATCATCAGCCTGTCAATGGAATGCGTGATGCCCGGAGTGCGGGTTTTGTTGCCTTGAATAACTACACTGGAAAGTATGTCTTGTATGACCTTGTAACGCTCCAGTGTCTCATACGACTGTGTTTTATTTTGATCCAGTGTGTTTTCCTTGATGAGTGCCAGCGCTCTTTCACGTTGTGGAGCAGTGTAGCGGAAATCCTCCAGCGCGTCCGCATGGTGGGCGATCTGCAGGGCGGCATACGGACTTTGAAGCGACAATACATCCATCAGTCCGCGGATCAGCTTAGGGGCGAGTGCACTCGTATCAAAAATAGCATGCACTGGAGGAACTACCGGAGCCAGTAATGCCTGTCGCAGTTCTTCAATGCCCTCTTCATTGCGCGCATTGATCGGGATGACCCGGACACCGAGCCGATGCTCCAGTTCAGCAATGTGTATCTCTGTTTTTTCTTTCCGTACCAGGTCCATCATGTTCAACGCGATGATACAGGGTATCTTCAAATCGATGATCTGACTGGCCAGGAATAAACTCCGTTTCAGATTGGTCCCGTCAATGATCAGGATCACCTTGTCAGGATGGCTTTCTCCGGATGTATCGCAAAGTACTTCAAAGGGTATCCGCTCATCCGGCGATTTGGGATAGAGGCTGTAGGTGCCCGGTAAATCTATGATCTCGAAATGCGTAGGCTGCCCGGTCTTGGAGTTGTAAATCCGGCATTGGCCGGTCTTTTTCTCTACAGTGACACCGGGGAAATTAGCCACCTTCTGGTGCAGGCCGGTGAGGATATTAAAAAGCGTACTCTTGCCTGAATTGGGGTTGCCTGCTAAGGCGACACGTATATAACGTTGACGGGAATCCGCTTCCGCTGAAACTGAAGGAAACAAAGCGATGACTTATTCGATCGGTTTGACTAAAATCGATTCAGCTTCATCCATGCGTATGCCCAATGTGCTGCCGTTCACATGAACCGCCATCGGACAACCCAGGGGGGCGAACCTGTCAATAGTGATGGTCTCTCCGGGCAGGCAGCCCATTTCCAGCAGTTTCTGCTTCATGGCATCATCCATAAAAGACTCTATCACGGCCTGGTCCCCCTTGTGAAGCTTCGATAATTGCGTGGTTTCCACTTGCATACACTGTGCTTGTTTAGAATGATTCTAAATACTGCACGAAGATATGAATGGGCACAAATTAATGGGTGAAGGCATTCGAAATTTATTTCAACTGATTGGGAATCAAGATTAAGAAAGGTGGTGATTTTTCTCAGGCTTTGCGGGTTCCCTCAGTTTGAGCGCCAGGTGTAGCTCCCCAGCTAGGGCAATCACACTTTTTTTTCACCAGTTTACAGGAGCTGCCGGTAGCACTTAGAACAATCAGCAGAAAGCAGGTTAAAAGGTGTTTTCGCGAAATCATACTTCAAATATACGGAAGTCATGATGGAAATGGGAGGTCGATGCCAGCTGGAGATGATGTTCGTAAAGTACACAAATCGACAAGGATGCAAAGTAAAGGAATCCCTATTTTGGCACCTGTGATGAGTGCACACCTGAAAGCTATTGGCGATTACTGGATTTTCATGAAAGGTCTTTTCATGAAGCCGGAAAAATTCAGCATTTATTACCGCCAAGTGATGCATGAGTTGGTCAGTATAGGCGTTGGTGCTATTGGACTAGTTGCGCTGACCTCGGTTTTCATGGGCGCGGTCATCACCATTCAAAGCGCCTACAACCTTGTCAATCCGATGGTGCCCCTTTACGCAGTCGGCATAGTTGCCCGGGATTCCATCATTCTCGAATTT
>CAZPCA010000119.1:0-4117 GCA_964584995.1 uncultured Bifidobacterium sp. | reverse complement strand
TCCTGGCAGGTAAAATCGGTTCCAGCATAGCTTCCGAAATAGGAACGATGCGCGTCACCGAGCAGATAGATGCATTGGAAATTATGGGGATCAATTCTTCCGGATACCTTACCTTGCCCAAAATAGTCGCCGGCATGATCATTTCCCCATTTGTAGTATTGCTGAGTATGTTCCTGGGAATTCTTGGAGGATGGATAGCAGGCGACCTTAGTGGTACAGTCCCTTCTGCAGATTATATCCGCGGGATACAGGATCAGTTCCTTCCTTTCAACATCGTGTTTGCCATGATCAAAACACTGGTGTTCGCCTACATCATCACCAGTGTATCCGCCTTTCACGGCTATTTCACCAATGGCGGTGCACTGGAGGTGGGTCAAAGCTCTACACGCGCAGTGGTGTATTCGAGTGTGGTAGTGCTGATCTTCGATTACATCCTTACCCAATTGATCCTCGCCTGAGATGATAGAAGTCCGCAACATCAGCAAAGGATTCGAAGGCAAAACAGTGCTGGACGACATTTCCTGCACTTTCTCCTCTGGAAAAATCAACCTCATCATCGGGCAAAGCGGTATGGGTAAGACCGTATTGATGAAATGTACGGTAGGGTTGTTCGAGGTGGACAAAGGCGCTGTCTTTTTTGATGGCCGTAATTTCAGTGAGATGGACTTCAGGCAACGGAAGCCTATACGCCAGGAAATAGGCATGGTGTTCCAGGGTGGAGCCTTGTTCGATTCCTTGTCCGTAGAGGAAAATGTGATGTTCCCTTTAAATATGTTCACGACCATGTCTCAGGAAGAAAAACTGGACCGGGTGAATTTCTGCCTGCAGCGGGTGAACCTTGTCAATGTGAACAAGCTTTACCCCTCCGAAATCAGTGGCGGTATGAAGAAGCGGGTGGCGATTGCCAGGGCGATTTCCATGAAGCCGAAGTACCTGTTTTGCGATGAACCCAATTCAGGTCTGGATCCGAAGACGTCCATTGTCATCGACGAACTCATTCGGGAGATCACCGCTGAATTCCAAACCACCACGGTGATCAATACACACGATATGAATTCGGTGGTTGAGATGGGAGAAAACATTGTTTTCATCTACAAGGGCCGCAAATGGTGGGAAGGTTCCTATGCAGAAATAAGGACTGCGGAAAATCCCGAGCTCCACGATTTCATTTTCGCCACCCAGATCATGAAAAGAATGCGCAACTGATAACGAAGTCACATCCCGATGGCGCGCTCGTTTTTTTTACATAGCCTCCAGACTGTGCTGTTTGTATGGATGTGCAGTGCATACATCGCCTGTAATCAACAGCAGCCGAATTCGGATTCTGCAAATTGGCCTGATGCTGTTTTTGTTCCTCAGGATGCCTTGAGCCCTTTTGTACTTGACTCCATGGCCTTTGACAGCTTGTCGCGTATTGATACTGCGTATACGCCCTACCGTGATCTGGCACGTCGTTTTTATTCCAGGCGCAATTGGGTGTTCGCATGGATGAACGAAAAGGGCTGCCGCGAACACGCAGGTTTTCTGCTGAATTTCATAGAGACGGCGCAACTGGAAGGAATTCCAGATGAATACCCTTATCTTGACTTTCTCAGCAACAGTATTGTTGCTTGCAGCATTGCAGATAGTCTCGTCCCTGATCCATTGTTCGAAGTACGCATGACCATCGCTTTTTTCTGGTATGCCGATAAAGCCTGGAGAGGTTTGCCGGAGGAAAAGTCGCGCGCGATGGGATGGTTTTTACCGCGGCTGTACACGAATCAGCTGGAATGGCTGGATTCGGCATTGACCCAGAAATCAACAGGGGAGTTACTGTCTACAGCCGTATTCAGTCAATATTACAGGTTGCGGAATCACCTGGTGCGTTACGATAGTTTACAGCGAACTTCTCCCTGGACAGACTTGGCCTTTCCACAAGGTGTCCTCCACTGGGGTGACACTGGGAAAGCGGTTTCTGACCTGGAGCGGAGCTTATGGTTGCACGGCGATATGAGCAGCGACCGTAGTACGAAGATCATGGACAGTGTACTTTTGGCCGCGATAAAAAAATTTCAAACCAGGCACGGATTGATTCCCGATGGTGTACCGGATAAGGAATTTTACGCAGCCCTGAATGTGCCAGTCCCGGTGCGCATCGAACAGCTGCTGGTGAACATGGAACGCTGTCGCTGGATTCCGTCTGTGTCTCCCTCACGGTGTGTAGTGGTGAATATTCCCGCATTCGCAGCTTACGGATATAAGGATGGCATCATCGACTGGACAATGCCGGTGGTCGTAGGTAAAACGATGCACGAAACGGCTATCTTCAGTGGAAAGATGAGCCAGGTGGTGTTTCATCCCTATTGGGTGATTCCATCGGGTATACTGTACAAGGAGATAATTCCCGAAGTGTTGAAGGACCCTGCTTACCTCAGAAAGAATAAAATGGAAGTGGTCAATGCTAAAGGGCAAAGACTGGCTTCGCACGATATCGCTTGGAAAAAATACCTCAAAGGTGGCTTCCCGTACACGATACGCCAGATTCCCGGTCCGTGGAATGCATTGGGAACGGTCAAGTTCCTTTTCCCGAACAATTTCAGCATTTATCTGCACGATACGCCCTCCAGGTACTTGTTCAAGAAAGAACAGCGGGCATTCAGTCACGGATGCATTCGTGTTTCAGACCCGCGTCGTTTGGCAGATTTCATCCTTGAACCCGAGGGGTATGCTGCTGCGCAAATCGATGGATTTTTTTCTTCAAAAAAAGAAAAGTGGATTTCCTTGAAAAATCCTGTGCCGGTTTTCGTGACCTATTTTACTTCCTGGGTGGACGAAGAGGGTCAGCTTCATTTTCGTAATGATATTTACGGTCACGATAAGAAATTGCGTCAGGAGTTGCTCGGTGAAGGTGTCCAATCCCGCAGCGTGCAGAGCCGCATTCAGGAGGGGAATACCCCGGTGAACTGAAAGCTGCCACCGTCGAATAGCCCTTTGTCGCTAAGCTTCAGCTGCGGTATGACCAGCAGGGCCATGAAGGACAAAGTCATATAGGGAGCTCTCAGGGAGGAGCCTAGCGATTTCGCAGCATGGTCGATGTGCGCATAGGCTTTCCCGATAGTCGCACAATCCTTGTCACTCATCAATCCGGCCACAGGCAAGGCAATGACGTGCTCCTCGGGGCCGTCAACGAGACTGAGTCCGCCCTGGTTTTCCATCAGTAAGTTGATAGCTCTTGCCATGGATACATCGTCTGCTCCGACAACGATGATGTTGTGCGAATCATGCGCAACGGTGGAGGCAATGGCTCCGCGCTGTAGTCCGAAATTTCGTATGAAAGCACAGGAGGGTGCTTGTTTCTCATAACGGTTAACCACGGCTATTTTCAGGATGTCACGCAATGGATCAGCTATGGCAAGCCCGTCAACAATTGATGCCACCTCGGTTTTTTCTCCGGTAATCAATTGGCCGTCGTAGGCTTCGATGATGCGGATCATATTTCCCAGTGCGGGCACACGCAGGTCCTGCGCAGAGATTTTTTCTGTGTGAAAATGGTTGAGGATGGCATGCTGTTTTTCCGGTAATTTGCTTTCGCCGTGTTCCATCACACATTCACCATCGATAAAGGTCTGCAGGACCTTGAAGTCGGCCAGGTTTTCAACTACTATGAAATCAGCCGGATCTCCGGGTCTCAGCAGTCCACAGTCGAGGCCGTAATGCTTTACCGGATGAACACAGGCAGCATACAATACATCGAACAAGTCGTAGCCCATTGCAATCGCTCTAGCAACTAGTAGATTGATATGTCCCAGTAGCAACTCGTCAGGATGCTTGTCATCGCTGCAGAACATACAAGATGCAGGATGCGACTGAAGCAAGGGGTGAAGTGCGTCGAAGTTCCGTGCGGCAGAGCCCTCCCGGATGATGATCTTCATTCCGTAACGTATCTTTTCCAATGCTTCAGCGAGGGTGAAACATTCATGGTCTGTGCTTATGCCTGCGGCGATGTATTGCCGGGCTTGCTCGCCTCGTAGTCCCGGTGCATGACCATCCACCGGCTTCCCGTATCTGCGTGCCACTTCCAGCTTCTGCATTACTTCTGGATCCGAAAAAAGTACTCCCGGATAGTTCATCATCTCGC
>CAZPCA010000118.1:5161-8260 GCA_964584995.1 uncultured Bifidobacterium sp. | reverse complement strand
GTCGGGGTGGCAGGATTCGAACCTGCGGCCTCCTGCTCCCAAAGCAGGCGCGATACCGGGCTACGCTACACCCCGAACGTTTATTGCGAGGTGCAAAAGTACATCAAATTCCAACCGCATCCACCAAAGCCCGAAAAAATGAAATAAATTTGCAGCCTCAGTAGAAGATTCCGTAGCTCAGCTGGATAGAGCATCTGCCTTCTAAGCAGACGGTCGGGCGTTCGAATCGCCCCGGAATCGCAAAGGGCCGAAGTGATTTTCGGCCCTTTTCATTGATTATCAGAGATATGACTTCAACAACTTATTTCTGGAGTTGTTTTTCAGCTTTCTGAGCCCTGTTTCTTTAATCTGACGGACCCGCTCTCGTGTAAGTCCCAGTTCCAGGGCGATTTCATCGAGCGACATGCTGTGCTTCACGCCTATTCCGAAAAACATCCGTACAACTTCCGCCTCCCGCTTGGAAAGTAAGGTCAGTGAGCGGTGAATATCCTCGGCCAGGGACTCGTCCAATAAAACGGCGTCCGTACTGGGAATGGAATCGTTGGGCATGATGTCCAGCAAGGTGCTGCTGTCGTCGTTAGCATCGAAAGGCGCATCCATGGACACAGGCCGGTTGTTGACACGCAACACATCCTTGATCTGTCCGGTACTCAGGTCCACCACTTCCGCAATTTCTTCAGGACTGGGATCGCGCCCATATTCCTGTTCAAGCTTCGACAAAGCCCTCTTAACTTTGTTCATGGCCCCTATTTGATTGAGTGGCAATCGCACCAGACGTGACTGTTCTGCGATGGCCTGAAGTATACTCTGACGGATCCACCAAACTGCGTAGGAAATGAACTTAAAGCCTTTCGTTTCGTCGAATCGTTGTGCTGCTTTGATTAACCCAAGGTTCCCTTCATTGATGAGATCCGGCAGGGTCATACCCTGATTCTGGTATTGCTTGGCAACAGAAACTACGAAGCGTAAATTGGCACGGGTCAGTTTATCAAGTGCTTCGTGATCGCCCTGTTTAATTCGCTGTGCCAGTTCAACTTCCTGCTGCGGTGTCACCATGGCTTCTTTTCCGATGTCCTGAAGGTACTTTTCCAGAGATGCACTTTCCCTGTTGGTAATGCTTTGGGTGATTTTCAGTTGTCTCATGGTTGTTTTGGTTGTGTGTGTTTTTACCATCAATTTTTATGCCACTAACATCTTATTTAAGATGAAGTTGCACAAGAAGGAGTTGCCCGCTTTTGAGAATGATTCGGTTGTGAATCCAAACAAATTTTCGACGGAACAATTATTAATTGTATAACGTTTTGATTGCATATTTCTTTTACAAAGAAGTACGGATTTTTTCAAAAAATTACAGTTCCTTGGCAAACTTGTATCAGTGAAAAAACTGATTTATGTCCACAAAACACTCTGTTTTGCCCAATAAACCGCTGTGAAAAGCCGTTAATCCTGCTGATTCAGTAAATTCGTACCGATGATTTCAACGTCCATCCAAACACGGGTCTGTACATTGTTTTTGGCCATGCTCTTCGCGGGAATGACTGCACTAGCGCAGGACAGAAACAAATTGAACCCTCAGGATCTCATCCAATTTTCTGGAGTTGTGGTATCCGCCGATTCTCTTCAACCTGTCCCCTTTACCAATGTCATCATTCGCAACGCGCGCAGAGGTACCATGACGGACTTCTATGGTTTCTTTTCCTTCGTTGCCATGAAAGGAGACACCATCGACTTTCAGTTCATCGGATTCAAGACCGCGACATATGTCATACCCGACTCACTGGACGACAACCACTATTCCATGATTCAGGTCTTGATGCGGGATACGATCCAACTGAAAGAATTGTCCATCTACCCCTGGCCCAGCAAGGAATCGTTCAAACGTGCGTTTTTAGAGCTGGAAATACCCAACGACGATATGCGTCGGGCACAATGGAACATGGAACTTGCCACCATGCGAGAGTTACAGGAGAACCTCCCCTACGACGGCAGCATGAACTATAAAATGGCCTTGCAACAACGGCAGACACAATTATACACCGCAGGCCAATTCCCCAGCATCACTTTGTTGAACCCGCTGGCATGGGCCTCCTTCATCCAGGCATGGAAAGACGGTGCATTCAAGAAGAAGGACGTACAGAAACCCATCGACCGTTGACCAGGCATTTCCTTACACTTATTGTTTTCCTTTTGGCATGCACGTGTGTAGCTGCTCAAGATGCTTTGTTGCGTGGCACCGTCCGCGATTCGCTGGGCAAGCCCGTAGAAGCTGTTTCCGTTTCCATTAACGGCGAACCCGGAGGTAGCATCACCAATCAGCGAGGGAATTACGAAATCAAAGTCAGCCCTTACAAGGAACTTCGCATCATCTTTTCATTCATCGGCTATACCACTGAAACCATCGCAGTAAAGCTCTCTCCCGGAGAAGTTAGGGAGTTGAATGTTCGCCTGAGGAGTACTACCACCGATCTGGGCACCGTGGAAATTGAAGCGGCACGACCGGGTGATATCATGGTCACTCGCATCGAGCCCAGAACGATAGAGCAGCTACCCAATATCTCCGGAAACTTCGAAAGTTTTCTGAAAACCATGCCAGGCGTTGTTTCAAACAATGAATTGTCATCGACCTATTCCGTGCGAGGCGGCAGCTTTGATGAGAACCTCGTCTACGTCAACGATATTGAAATCTACCGACCATTCCTCGTACGAGCGGGTCAGCAAGAAGGATTGAGTTTTGTAAATCCTGACCTGGTGGCGGATATCAGTTTCAGTGCCGGAGGCTTCAGCGCAATGTATGGCGACAAGTTGAGTTCCGTGCTTGACATCAAATACCGTCAGCCAAAAAAATTTGCCGGAAGTGCCTTTGCGAGTTTGCAAGGTGCAGGGCTCCATCTGGAAGGCATCAGTAAGGATGAGAAGTTCACCTGGCTGACTGGCGTCCGTCACCGTTCCAATCAGTTCGTATTGAAAACGCTGGACACGCAAGGTGAATACAGACCCCGTTTCACGGATGTGCAGACATTGCTGACCTACAAGCTGAGCGGGAAAACAGATGTCTCTTTCCTGGGACATTACTCCATGAACCAGTTTCGGGTCATTCCT
>CAZPCA010000118.1:4251-5141 GCA_964584995.1 uncultured Bifidobacterium sp. | reverse complement strand
CGTGTACTTTGATGGACAGGAAATTGATGATTTCCGTACTTCTACCGGAGCCATTACCCTACAGCACTCCGTAAACGACAGCCTTAAACTGAAGTTTATTGCTTCGGCGTTTTATTCCCGCGAGAAAGAGTTTTACGATGTATTAGGCCAGTACTTTTTGGACGAGTTGGAGCGCGACCTTGGCTCGAGCGAGTTCGGCGATGTCGCTTTCAATCGTGGTGTGGGTGCATTCCTGGATCATGCAAGGAACGAACTGGAGGCGCGCGTGCAATCGTTCAGTCATCTTGGTAGTTACCGAGTCCGAAATCACCAGTGGCAATGGGGAATCAAAACCCAGTACGAATCGATCTCTGACAGACTGGATGAGTGGCAATACCGTGATTCAGCCGATTTTTCCATCCCCCACCCCCCAGACCAGGCTGGTGACACCATCTCCATCAATCCTCAGCTTGTTGTCAACGGACTGGTTAAAAACAACATCGACCTTGTATCCTACCGCAGCAGTGGTTTCATCCAAGGCACCTGGAACTTTGACCGTATGAGCATGACCGCAGGAGTCCGTGCCACTCATTGGTCATTGAACAACGAACTGAACGTAAGTCCACGGCTTTCTGTGACCATGAAACCCTCCTGGAACAAACGCCTCTCCTTCCGGGCAGCAACGGGGGTCTATTACCAACCCGCCTTTTACAGAGAACTGCGCAGTCTGGAAGGAACCATAAATAAAGATATTACAGCGCAACGCTCCATCCATTTCGTTGTGGGTAGCGATTATCAGTTCCTTGCATGGGGACGTGAATTCAAACTCACCAGCGAAGCTTACTACAAAAAATTAGACAATCTGATTCCTTACAAGCTCGACAATACGCGTATTCGCTACCTCGCACGGA
>CAZPCA010000118.1:0-4230 GCA_964584995.1 uncultured Bifidobacterium sp. | reverse complement strand
GTTATGCAACGGGCCTCGATTTAAGAGTGAACGGTGAATTCGTGAGTGGAATTGAGTCGTGGGTGTCAATTGGCTTTCTGAAAACGGCAGAAGACCTTGTGGACGACCAATACTACCGCTATTTCAACTCGGAAGGTGAAGAAATCATTCCCGGATACACTTTCAACAATATTGCGACAGACAGTACCCTCGTCAAGCCCGGCGAAATCCCCAGACCCACCGACCAGCGCATAACGTTTAGCATGTTCTTCCAGGATTACCTGCCGAAGTTCCCCACTGTACGCATGCACCTCAACCTGGTTTTCGGTACCGGCCTGCCGTTTGGCCCTCCGGGGAATGACCGGTACAAGGATATTCTTCGTTCTCCGACCTACCGAAGGGTGGATATAGGGTTTTCGAAAATCGTGATTGATGAAGACGGTGAGAACAAGAGCCGCCTTCCCGGAGTACGGTCTCTCCGTTCACTTATTTTCAGTCTGGAAGTGTTCAATCTTTTACAAGTCAGCAATACCATCAGTTACACATGGATCACGGACGTAAGTGGACGACAATACGGTATACCCAATTACCTGACCGCCCGTTTATTGAACGTGAAAATGCAGGCGAAATTCTAAGATGAAGAAGCAAAACCCAAAATCTGGCACCGGTGGCCTCGTCTACTCCACCAATCCGGATTTCAAACCACTGGAGCAAGAGGAGGAACAGGCTCATGTGCCCCCCTCCATGCAGGATGTGCGTGTTTGGCTGGAAAGGAAAGGAGGCGGGAAGTTACTGACGGTCGTAAAAGGATGCATAGGAAGTCCTGAGTCGCTTCAGGCACTTGCTTCAAAGTTGAAATCGGCATGTGGTGTTGGTGGCAATGCCAAAGACGGTGAAATCCTTATTCAGGGCGACCAACGGGAAAAAGTAGTGCAACTACTGCTCAAGTATGGGTACAAAGCGAAAAAAGCCGGCGGCTGATTATACGGCTTTTGCCATCGATTTTTCAATCACCCGCTGATAGTACGCTTCATAACAGGGGAGGATAGCCTCGATATCGAAACGCCGTGCTTGCTCCAAGGCGTTAGCCTTGAATTTTTTCAGCACATCGTCATTCCCCAGTATCTCCACAGCATATTGTGCCATTCCTTCCACATCCCCTACCGGACTCATAAATCCAGTAATTCCATGCAGATTGAGTTCCGGTATCCCACCGGCATCGGAAGAAATCACCGGCACCTGGCAAGCCATGGCCTCCAAAGCGGCAAGCCCGAAGCTTTCTGTCTCGGAAGGCATGATAAAGAGATCGGCGATGGACAATATCTCTTCAATCATTTCCTGCTTGCCCAGGAAGCGTATATCGTCGCAATGCCCAAGGTCGCGACAGAGTTCTTCGATATTGTGACGCTCGGGTCCATCGCCAATCAACAAAAGCTTGGCGGGAATCTTATCCCTCAGCTTATGGAAAACATGCACCACATCCTGCACACGCTTCACCTTCCGGAAGTTGGACGTGTGAACAACCAATCGCTCACCGTTGGGAGCAATGGCCTTTCGGAAATGGTCTTTCGCTTTTTTCGAGAACCTGCGCAAGTCGATGAAGTTGGGGATCACCTCGATTTCACTGGTGATCTTGAAATTCCGGTAGGTATCCTGCTTCAGACTTTCCGAAACTGCGGTGACACCGTCTGATTGATTGATGGCAAAAGTGACTACGGGCTCATAGGAAGAATCTTTACCCACCAATGTGATATCTGTGCCGTGAAGCGTAGTGACAACCGGCAGATGGATGCCCTGAGAAGCAAGTATTTGCTTGGCCATATACGCCACCGATGCATGCGGAATGGCGTAATGAACGTGCAGGACATCCAATCCTTCAAAACGGGCGACATCCACCAGCTTGCTTGTCAGCGCTGTTTCATAGGGTACATAATCAAATAGCGGATATTTGGCGATGGAGACCTCATGATAAGAGATATTCTCTGAAAAGAAATCCAGCCGGACCGGCTGACTATAGGTAATGAAATGTATCCGGTGACCTTTATCCGCAAGGGATTTGCCCAACTCGGTAGCCACGACTCCACTCCCGCCAAAAGTCGGATAACACACTATACCTATTCTCATAAAAACAAATTTACCAAATAACAGACGAACAGATGTGATTGTTATTGCAAAAGGAAATCAATTCCCGCTCATCGCATCCATCACCACCTTGGTCAGGCGCGTACGGAGATTGGATTTTGCCAGTTTAGTGTTGCCCGCACTAGGATGCACCCGGTTGGAAAGAAAAATATAGAGCAAACCGTTCTCCGGATCCGCCCAGGCATATGTACCTGTAAAGCCGGAATGACCAAACGAAGCAAGGGATGCCCCTGCAGGAGATGGGCCATTCTCTTTGATCGTTGGATCCGGTTTGTCGAAGATGAGCCCGCGCCTGTTGGTAGACTCGGGATAGGCCTTGGAAGTGAACAACCTCACCGTTTGCGGACGCAGGTATTGTTTTCCCGCATAGGAGCCTTCATTCAATAACATCTGCAGGAAAATCGCGAGCGACTGTGCATTGCTGAATACTCCTGCATGCCCACCTACACCGCCCAACATTGCTGCTGCCGGATCGTGAACATAACCTTTGATGAGCTGCTGCCGGTAAATTGTATCCAATTCAGTCGGGATTATCTTCGAAGAATCCGCCCATTCCAGTGGATGATAACCGGTCTGCCACATCCCAAGTGGCTTGTAAAACACATCGTGCACGAACCTATCCAATCTCCTGCCCGACTGCCGCTCGATGATTTTCTGCAGGATAATCATGCCGATATCCGAGTAAACATACTGACCTCTTTTATCGAGGGGGCTTTCCATGATTTCGCGCCAAATCTCTTCCTGATAATCATCTTTTAGAAAAATACTGTCGGCGACTTTGGTAGAAAACCCCTTCTCCTCCTGCATACGGTAATATCGTTCATCCAGGATTCCGGTAGATGAATCAACGGTCGATTTCCAAAATGGAATCCATGCCTTGAGGCCTGACTGGTGTGCCATTAATTCCCTTATTGTCAAATCTGCCTTGTTGGAGTTCCTGAATTCGGGCAAATACCTCGAAATCTTCGCATCCAAATCCAATTTACGTTTATCATAAAGGTACATGGCTGCAAGTGCAGTGGAAGCTATTTTAGTGACCGAGGCAATATCGTACAGATCATCGGTGGCCACCTTACGCTGTGACGAATAATCGGTATAGCCCATCGCTTTATGGTAGATAACTTTATTGTCTTTGGCTAAAAGCACCTGTACACCAGGGAATAGGGAATCGCGGATGGCAGCTTGCAGCATATCGTCGATTTGCTTCAGCTTAGTCGCATCCAGTCCAACCGCTTCGGGCAATGTGAATCTCAGACGCTGCTCATCGCTCGAACGAAGTCCGGTCCCCAGTGAAAATCCGGGCTCTACAGAGACCGGCAACTTCCCCTCGAATGCACCTGCACCGAAGAGTTTTTGGGCTGTATGAACCTGAGGCCACCATGTATCCTCGAAAGCTTCCACCACTGCATCGTAGCCGGCAAGACCCTGAAGCCTGCCTAACACATAAGGATTTCCGAAAACAACAAGGATATCTCCTTTCATTTCCCCCATCAACTCCGTGAACCGGATGACCTGAGGGGATAAACCGAAGTTTTTCTGCGCATTGATAGACGTATTGTGAATGCTCACTATGACCCTGTCGTAGTCTTTCAATTTCTTCAGTAAATCATCCGCCACAGAATCCTTGACATCTTTGGGTAATGCATACGCATCCACATGGCCGTATGCCTGCAATTGCCTGTGAAAATTGTTTCCCGGCACATCGCCTAAGGATACAGCCGCTATGCAATCACGGTAATACGTATTCAGTGGTACGACACCATGCTTGTTCTTCAATAATACAGGTGCTTTTTCATAAAGTTGGCAATTCAACCAATTAGCGGCAGCATCGTTCAATTGTTGATTCAAATCGGTTGTGTCGACCTGGCTTTTTCCGGTCAAACTACTCCATGCTTTTGCACGCAGGATCTTTTTCACCTTGTTGTCTATACTATCCTGCTCCAGCTCGCAATTCTGTATGGCCAAGTGGATTTTTTCAAGCGCCTTGCCTACGTCCCTTGGATAGAGCAGCACATCGTTCCCAGCTTGCAGCGCTTTAACTTCCAATTCTCCCGGCTCGTAGAAACTGGCTACCCCCTTCATATTAAGAGCGTCGGTGAATACCAATCC
>CAZPCA010000117.1:0-8529 GCA_964584995.1 uncultured Bifidobacterium sp. | reverse complement strand
TTTCCTAACCTACCTCGAAGGTCTCGGGGACTTTGGGGTGGGAGCCGCCTACATCTATCAGGTGGATGCAGATCCAGTGACCGAGGATCGAAGAGCGAGCACGGCTTTCTACTTCAATCTGGTCTGGGCCAGTTTTTTGTCGATTCTGGCTTACCTTGCCGCACCCCATGTCGCGCTTTTTTTTCATGACCCTCGACTCGAACCTGTATTTAAGGTTATGGGTCTCATTTTCGTCCTGACCAGCCTTGGCAATTTGCATGAGGCTCGACTAAGAAAGAACCTTCAGTTTCAACGACGCTTTATTGCCGAGGTTCTCAAAAGCCTGGCCAAAGCCGGTGTAGCGATTACGTTGGCTTTGAATGGCTTGGGCGTCTGGAGTCTGGTTTACGGACAACTGGCCGGTTGCGTCGTTGCCACTTTGAGCTATTGGAACTTGAGTCGTTGGTGCCCCCGCTGGGAGTTTGATCCTGCGCTGTGCCGATCACTCTTGGGCTATGGCGGACAAATCACTCTTATGCTGCTGATGGGTGCATTCATTCAGAATCTTGACTACCTTCTGGTTGGACAGGCGCAAAGTGCCGAACAACTGGGCCTCTATACGATGGCCTTTCGCCTTCCCGAATTGGTCATCCTCAATATTTGTTGCGTGATCAGTCCTGCGCTGTTTCCGACCTATGCGCGACTTCAAGGTGACCTCAAGGCCCTGCAGGCGACGTTTCTGAATAGTACGCGGTATATCGCGTTGATCTGTTTTCCTCTCGGGGTCGGCACGGTGCTGATCACGGAGGATTTTGTTCGCCTCTGCTTCACCGAACGATGGTTACCGATTATCCCGGTCATGCAAGTGCTGGCGATTTATGCCACGGTCTTCACTATCGGGTTCAATGCAGGCGACATCTACAAGGCCCTTGGCCGGCCAAAGATCTCCAACAAACTCTCGCTACTGAACCTTGCACTTGCCATTCCAGCTTTATGGTTTGCGGTTCAGTTCGATATTTTGACGGTGGCCTGGGCACAGGTAGCCGTCACCGGATTCATCTCTTTCCTGCGGCTGCTCATTACCGCCAGATTCCTCAAGCTTCCCTTTGGTTCGATTGCCAAAGCGCTGACCGCACCGACCCTTGCCGTCCTGACAATGGCAGCCAGCCTTGCACCGCTTCTAACCTTATCGATAGCCCCATCCCTGCGTCTGCCTCTGATCGTCATGAGTGGCGCTCTGGCCTATAGCCTTGCCCTCATGCTCTTTCAGCGACAACTCATTCGAGAGACCTTAATTACCCTTCGAGCTTTCAAGCAAGGTGGCTAGTGATATTTCTTTATTGCGATAAGCGGACCGCGGGCCCGCCTCTTGGACCTTCCACTGATCGAGATCAAACGATGCTTCATGTGATTCATATCATCGACGACCTCAGAGTAGGAGGCGCACAACGCCTTTTGCTCACATTTACGGAGGAGGCTTCGTCCCACGGGGTTTGCACCACGATCATCACCCTTCAAAATGATTTGAACTCCCCGATTGCGCGACAACTAGAAGTGGCGGGTGCCTGTGTGTTGGCCTGCCCTACGATCGGCAAACACCGTTTAGTGGACAGTCGACGCTTTCTGAATCTGATTCAGCTTCTCAAAACCAGTCGGGGTCACATCGTCCATACCCACCTGACTTACTCAAATATCCTCGGAACCCTCGCGGCACGCATAATCGGCATGCCGGTGATCAATTCGCTTCATGGTCTGATCACAGAGCAAGCCGCCCGAGACCTCAAAATCAGTCTCGAACTTAAAGTGCTCGATCATTTCTCCTCTCGGGTAGTTGCCGTTGGAGGAAAAGTTGCTGAATGTCACCAGCGATACCTCCCTCATCAAGCGATCTCAAATGTCCCCAATGCCATTCATGCCATACCCCCAATCACCCGTGAGGAGAGGGAATGGGTTCGAAAAGACATCATGGGCGATGCCCATGCAACGCTAATCATGTCCCTTGGGCGACTGACCGAGGAAAAGGGCTACCCCGACCTGTTGAGGGCATTTAAAAAGATTCGATCAGAACGGCCTGAGTGTGCTCTGGCTATCGTCGGAGATGGCAGCGGCCCTTTTGCAGCGGTCGTTCGCGCCGAACTAAAACGGTTGGAGCTTGAGGATCATGCCTTTCTCATTCCATCCAGAGATGCGGTCCATGCGCTTTTAGGTGCAGCGGACATCTACGTATGCTCCTCCCACAGCGAAGGACTTCCTATAGCTCTTCTCGAAGCGATGTCGGCTGGCGTCCCCGTGATTGCAACTGCCGTCGGGTCCATTCCGGAAGTGGTCAATCAGAACAACGGAATACTGATTCCGAGCGAAAACGTGGATGCACTGGCAGACGCAATGCTTGAGATACTTTCAAAACCAAAAATCGCAGCATTTAAAGCACTTGAGGCAAAAAGAACGATCGCTGAAACCTTTGATGCGGACGTCTGGTTCAAGAAACTGCTGGCGATCTATGGCGAGACTCACCTCGCCTGATCCAGCTTTTTTTCTCGATCCTCAACTAAACGTTCTATGGCTGCAAGATGAAGAGGCTCGCGTTTTGCCATGGACCAGGTCGTTGATTGCCCATTGAAAAGATAACGTTTCAAGCCCATCAAGGCCGCAAGATTACTGTCTACGAGAAAGGTGGGAAGATAGAAAAGTGCGCCAATCTTTCCCTTGAGAGGATGGACTCGCCCCCAAAAAGCCATGACATAGAAGAAAATCTGGCCTATGAGAAACCCCAAATTGTATGGCCAAGCCAGAGAGAGCATCGGAGATTGGGGATTCTCGAAGGCACCCAACGAAAGTACCGCGATAGCATTGGTCAGAAGCGCAGCTAGCATGGCTAAGGGCACTAGGGGACGGAAGATCTTATGCGAGATAATTTCCCAGACGAGCAGCGGACGTTTAAAGGGGAGCCATTGATGCGCAGAGGCAATGGCCTGATAGCGTCCCGCAATAATGCGTGCTCGTCTTGCGATCTCGTCGCTCGCACTCCCTGAGACCTGTTCGTAAGACTTGGCCTCGGGCGCATACCGGATCTGATATCCCCGGTGTATGAGGCCCATCGCCAGGGCAAAATCATCGTTGATGATCGTTGCAGGGGGAGGGATAAAAAGAGCCCGTCGCAAGGCCAAGATTTCTCCGCAGACGCCTGTACAGCAGCCCAACCGGGACTCTCTTTCTTTAATAAAGCTCTCATAGCGCCAGTAAAGTCCTTCAGACTGGCCTAATGGGCTGTCCCCTTTGAGGATCCGTTTGGCGCCGCTGACAGCGCCTACTGAAGGCTCATCAAAAGCCCGAATCAGCTGTCGCAATGTATCCGTCGCATAGATGTTGTTGGCATCTGAAAAAACGACGATCTCTCCTGTGGAATGCGTCATCGCTCGATTGATGGCCGCCATTTTCCCCTGCCGTTCCGGACGAAAGCATAAGACGACGCGCGGATCATTGAAGGACTCAACAATCGACACCGTGGCGTCATCTGAGCCATCTGCGGCGACCAGAATTTGAAGCCGGTCGGGGGGATAATCGAGTTTGAGGCTGTTCTCAATCTTGGCCGAAATACTCTCGGCCTCGTTGTAGGCTGCGATGAGCAATGTCACGGAAGGGCATTCACCGACCCCATGATAGACCCGCCGAGGGATCAGAGCGGTCACCCCCCACAAGACCAAGGGATAGATAAAATAGGTGTAGATAATGAGGAAAATGCTAGACCAAAAAATAAGACCAATCATGGGATGTCCTCGTTGATGGAATGAACAGAGGTTCGATGCAGGGTTAGGGTCTAGGCGGAAGACGTTCTCATCAATGCTTAACCCCCTCTGCAGGATGAATCATCGCGTTATCATCCAAGGCCCTTACCTTTCGAAAACGTAACCACCGCTCAAAAATAGTGGGCCAAAAATCAAGGAGCTCTCGCCATGCATACGCCGGAAGATGCCTCGGATGGAGGAAAGAGACTTTCTTCCAAAAGGCGCCAAGGTGACGCATTGGATTGGGGTAAGGCAAAACCACCGATGCATGACCCCTTGTGAAAGGGATTCTTTCCGAGGAGGCTAGCCCCAGGATGGCAAACCCCAGTCCAATAAAATCGACACCGAAATAACGGGAAATCCCAACGCTCCCCCAGAACCTCGGATTGCACTCGATGATCAGATATCTTTCTTGCCGCTGATCCCATCGCACATCGAAATTACCCACCCCGTGATAGCCTGTGTCCGTAATGATTTTTTGAATCATTCCCAGCAGCCCCTCATGACTGATGAAGTGCAGGCTTCCAGACTCTCTTCGGTGCAGTGTCGAGGCCTTGATAACACCGTGGTCAGCAATGAACCCAAACACGAGATCAAACCCTTCGATAAATTCTTGAAGGATGAAACGCTGTCGAGGGTCCATTCCAGCCTGATAGGCCTCAAAGTTTTCTGGGGAATAGAGGATCTGAACACCCATCGAATGCCCCGCACACGTGGGCTTTATGACGAGCGGATAGGGCCAGCTTTTACTATCAGGATCCATGGCCTCAAGTCTTTTGGTCGCAGGGATTGAAACCTCAAAGAGCTGCATGAGTTCGCTAAAGCGGCCCTTGTCGTTTAAGTTTCGGAAGGTCGCGGCATCCGGAACAGGAAAGCATTTGACCCTGAGACGTTCCTTAAAAAGCGAAAGGAAATAGGTTCCCCACAGCCCTGCAGGAACAATGACGTCTATATTCCAGCGCTCACAATAGGCATTGATGGTGTCGATCGCCGGGTCAATTGTGTCCGGTAAAAAATCAGACACTACGAAATGCGATGCGTCCTTACAAAAACGGGAACGACGGGCAAATCCCAGGGATGGCCAGATCGAAAAAAGATGACATTCGATGGGCCATTCTGAGCCCAAGCCCAGACAGCGCATCAGGGTCAGGGCAATACCATCGCTGGAGGAAAGCAATAGGACTTTCATCGAATCAAGGTGTAAATCGGTCTTAGAACCAGCGGGCCAACCAGTACGGAAGATGGTGCCGACGTTTGTTCAGGACCACGCCAAGGAGATTGCCGCCGGTGCCGATAATTTCATCGCACATCCTCCGGGAGGTCTTCCATTGCGTGCGTTCCGCCTCAATGACCAGCACAACCCCATCCGCATGCTGCGCCCATTCGAGTCCCATAGGGTCAACCGAGAGCGGCGGAGTAACCAGAAGAACGTAGTCGTAACCCTCACGAAACTGCGCAATATCTGAATGCAGAGCATCTCTCGCAGGCTTTGTGCCTATGGCATGAATTTCCTGCCGGTGAAAAGCCTCCGGTTCAGCCTGTTGCTGAATGGCCTGAGACCGCTTATCGAACCGTGCCTCCATGACCAAAACGGATCGCCCAAGAACCCCTCCGCAGAGATCACCAAGTCCCGCTGCAATCGTTGAGGCCCCCTCACCAGGACGTCCACTTAAGAGTACGATCAATTTTCCCCGTGGCTTCTCGATCATAGCCTCGATACACTGGTACAAAGGGATCAGCTGGGACTGCTGCGAAAGTTTCAGCATCATGGTTTCACCCGCGTCATGTCCGTGGTTTTGTCTCAGGAACCAAGGAGAGCCATCCCGGCTTTCTCCTCAAAATCAATCGTCGCCAGTACTGGAAGGCCAAGTCGTTTCTCGCAAACACCCGGTGTGGTCAGCACTTGGCTGTTCAACTCTCTCCAAAGGGCCATCCCAACGCCTGCAAGCAACCCCAACAGGATGCCCAGAGCGAGATTGAGGCTCTTGATGGGTCGAATGGGCTTAACGGGAGGCGTGGCCGGCTGGATGATGCTGATATTGCTGACCTTGCTGATATCCATCTCATCCGAAAGCCTGAGCGCCTCGAGTTTGTTGCGATAGGCGTGATAGTTCTCCTGAAGGACGGTGACATGCCGTTCCTGATCATGGAATTCGCGTTCTGAAACCAACATCGACTTGAGATGCTCGCTGACCACGCTGAGCTGCCTGCCTAGAATAGTTACCCGCTCACTCTGTGATTCAATTTCGGCGCGAGTCAGTATCAGATTTTTCTGAAGCTCTTGGAAAATTTCATTGGCGCCGACCACGACAAGTGATTTCGGTGTGCGCTTTTCATCCGAGATGAACTGCTCAACCAAAGCAATCTCATGACGGACCGACACTAAAAGCCGATTGTCATCGCTCAAAGTCCGGGCGTACTCCCGCTCCTTTAACTGAAGGGTCAGCAATTGTTCCTTGGCCTTGTCGACAATGTCATTGCCTGTCGTTCCGGTTTCTGTCCTGATTTTGGCATCCCGGCTGGTATGTCCAGACTCCTCGACCAAAATGCTCAACCTCCCGCGCAACCCTGCCAACTGATTCTCGGCATCCTGGAGATCCGACTTCAATTCGCCTTGCTGCTTGAGAAGAATCGAGCGCTGTTCATCGATGGCAAAAAGCGAATGACGGGCTCGAAAGGTTTTGAATTCATCCTCAGCGATCGCAAGATCCGATTCATACTCGCTGACCTTGGCCTCAAGAAACGCCGTTGCGGCCTGATCGCCAAACATCTGAAGGTGTTTTTCCCGATAAAGATCAATCAAAAGGTTCACAGTCCTCGCGGCGACCAGTGGATCCTCGTGGCGAAAAGAGACCTTGATGATGTCCATGTCTTTGCCACCCTTGATTGAGAGCTCCTCTCGAAAGAGCTTTTCAGCGACCTTAACGATTGGTTTGTTCTTTGGGGGACTCTTAGCCAGGGCGGGATAAAGCGTTGGGATACCTATCTTTATAATCGCCTTCTCAAGAAGGTCGCTACTGGAAAGTATCTCTATTTCATTATTTATAATACCTTCGCGGTTAAGGTAGTTAACCGGGTCCTTTTCATCAGTTACCGCAGGCACATATACATATTCACGACCAAACTTCACCAATACCGTTGCCTGACTCTCATAGGTCGGCGCAACCAAATAGGTCAGGGCAATCACAGTTGCCAGAGTGGAGACAAAGGTTATCTTCAAGATCCTAATGTGCTTGAAGATGATGGGCAAAAGGTCCGACAGGGGTGAACTCATAACCAAATCGCCCTCAAGATGTTTATCCAATACCCTTAATGAACCACTCATATCTCACAAATCGCCACGGCTAAAATAAAAATAGCAAATGGCTTATTAAATTCAGAGAGCTGAGAGGTTATGTGTGCAACAAATGCTAACAAAGCGATCGCACAACTCCATAGGTATTAATAACTAGGGATGCCTGGGAAGCTCCTGGCCACGCTCCCTGATTCCATCTCGAAAGCTAATCCCCTGTTCTTGAACTTCGTCACACATCGCGTCACTTGCCGCATGCATATTCCACGCACCCTCTATCGACTCTCCCCCATCGCACGATCAGCGACAGGCATGAGCAGAGTTATCTAGGCGCGAATGCGAATAGCCTTCTGATCCAGCACCGACCTAGAGTGGCATCCAGATGCACCGCGCCTAGGCGTGATGCCTTCCCTCTCGACTCAAAAGTTCACTTCGCGCGACTCCAATTACTTTCCGCCTACACACCACAGCGCGGTAAGACGTCGCGCAACACACCTTTTTTTACCGAGGCATTCCTCATGAATCAGAAATTCGAACACCATCTCAAACATGATCCCTCACCCCCTGCTTCCCCCACATGCTTGGAATTAGCGAAACAATGCTTCTCAATACTTGCATTGTGGGTTGTTGTCATGAATCCAGGTTTTGCCGACTGGACCTATCCAACGGCTACCTCCCAGCTTGCATGGTTCTATAAACCTCCCCTCGACGGGACCACCCCGGCCCAGCTCACCGCCAATTTCCAAAACTTCATCCTGACGCAAAAGGATGAGAGTTATCGAGATCAACTCAGGGCTGCTGGGGCCACCGCACCCATGTTTCAGTACGTTCGATCCGACGCCATTCATAACCCGTGCAAAGGCACCTGCCCCTGTGCCACACAACCCTACGGCAATCAGGTGGCGTGGAATATTGGCGATTACTGCACCATCAAGACCTCGCATCCCGACTGGTTCCTTCGAAATACGCAAGGAAACATCGTGGAAGGAGCCGATGGCTCTCAGATTTACAGCTACATGGATCCTGCGAATGCCGAATGGCAGCAATTCTTCTTAGCGCGAGTCAAATCGTCCCAGGAGACCAAGGGCTGGGATGGGCTTTTTCTGGATAACGTCCAGGCAGGGCTTGGGCAATTTCAGGCCAACAACGTCGTCCTTCAAAAATATAC
Source organism: uncultured Bifidobacterium sp. (assembly GCA_964584995.1). Classification (GTDB taxonomy): domain Bacteria; phylum Bacteroidota; class Bacteroidia; order AKYH767-A; family OLB10; genus JAJTFW01. Next base: position 305 of record CAZPCA010000117.1, on the reverse strand, counting down.
AGATGACGTTAGCTTTCGTATGGCCGTTCAGGGATTTCTTAAGTCGATCTACACCCCCTATTTTCAACCCCAGAACCGTCCCCTCGAGGGCAACATCACCTCTCTCCCTTGGCTTACCGCAACGGTGGCTTGGTTTGATCTGGTTACCTATATGGATGGCGCGATGGAGGAAGCTTTTGCCATGGGATGGCGCTCAGGGGAGTGGCTCTCAATGGCGGAATGGGGAGACCAGCTCAACCGTCTTGAGCTCACTCAACAACTTGGGAAAAGAATCATCGCCGTCTCGCAAGATAGCCAGGACGCCC
>CAZPCA010000116.1:0-8593 GCA_964584995.1 uncultured Bifidobacterium sp. | reverse complement strand
CTTTGCGATTTCATGTTCAAAGAAGCCCATGGCGGAAGCGGTGAACAATTCTCCGATGAACAGGACGACGAGCCAGGGTGCCCTCTTGCGGATCATCTCTCCTAGGCGCACTTCCATATAAGGCTCTTCGAGTGCTTCCACCGCACCTAACTTTTGAATATCCTCGGTATCTTCCTTCTTGGCGAGGTCGAGGACGTCGTCTACAGTGATGATGCCCAAGAGCAAGCCGCCCGCATCGGTCACCGGTAGTGCCACGCGTGTGGTATTGGAAAACGCCTCGATGGCCACTTCTTCGTCGCTGGTCACCAACAGTGCGGTGTACTTGCCATCAAGAAGGTCGCGCACGGGAACTTCGTCTTCTGCGAGCAAAATATCTCCCAATTTGATATCGTCGATCAGGTAGCCGGTATCGTCAACGATGTAAATCACATCCAGCGTCTCGCTTCGTTCACCCACCCGGCGGATATAGTCCAGCACTTCTCTGACTGTCCAGTCCTGATTTACGGCGATGTAATCTGGAGTCATCAAACGGCCGATAGAGTCTTCCGGGTAGCCCAGCAAAGAGAGTGCGACCCGACGCTCTTTTTGTGTCAGCAGCTTCAGCAGTTTGTTGAGTTGTTCAGCATCGAGCTGCTCCAGCAAGGCGGTCCGGTTGTCGGCCGACATGTCATTCAGAATGAGTTGCAATTGCCGGTACCTCAATGCATCGATCAGCAACACCTGGGCATTCAGGTCCAGTAATTCGAATGTCTGGTAGGCTTGCTCCCGGTCAATCACACTGAAGACCAGGACCTGGTCCTGGGTGTTCAATTCAAGGCATAGCTCCGCAAGCTCGTTCGGTAACCATGACTCCAGCTTTTTCTCCAAGGCCGGTTTGTCTTGTTGTCCGATGAGCGATTCGATGAGGGACACTTCTTGCCTGAACTCCATAGCAATCGCTAAAAATCAATGTGGGGGCAACGACAGACAGATTGAAAGGCCGGGTGAACGGGCGTGAAACCAATCCTCGGAACAGGGCTCCTCGTGTAGTTTTAGTTCAGAATGACTTATTCCGTCTTCACGGAAAGCTGCATTATGCGAAGCCTTAACCCGACAACGCCTGCTCTACCCATTGGCGTCTTTCGACATTTCCGGGCAGCAGCCTCTGTTCATTCAGTAACCTCACCTAACAAGCTTACTGTCAATTGCAGGCGCAAAAGTACGGATTTGAGAGAAGATGGGCAAAGTGGTGTCCGGCCAAAGGACTTTGTAAAAAATAAAACCCACTGCTTTATGTGCAGTGGGATAATGAGAGGGAATGTTAAATGTACTTAAATCAGGAAGCGGAGCGTACAATCCCCGTGCTTTGCTGACTGTAAGTTGGACATTTTTCACGGCTCTTACAAGAAGAAATGGATGCAACGATGGACAGTGTGAAGAGGAGCAGGGCGATTCTTTGACGCATAGGGAACGATTGTTTAATTGAATGACGCAAAATAAAATATTTTTTAGACCTGATTTTTCAATGTTCAAAAATACCCGGGATGTTAACAATTGTAGAAACGCATGCAAGAGGATCTTATTGTCAAGAATATGGATCCGATGCGGATTGTAAAGAGGTAATGTATTGAATTGCAGGTTCATGCTGCGTTATTCATGTGAACATCTTAAATTAGTCCGATACGCAATCATGTCACCCCTCTCGATAACTGCAATTTCAGCAAATACAGTTCGGATGGAAGCCAGCTGGAAACAGATGCTTGCTGCTGAATTCGAAAAGGACTATTTCCTGTCCCTGAAGGATTTCCTGAAAAAAGAGAAAGAATCGGGAAAAAGGATCTTTCCTCCCGGGGATCGGATCTTTGCCGCTTTTGATGCGACACCATTCGACCAGGTGAAAGTCGTTATCATCGGACAGGATCCATACCACGGAGAGGGTCAGGCGAACGGACTTAGTTTTTCCGTAGCGGACGGAATCACCAAGCCGCCCTCCCTGCAAAATATTTTCAAGGAATTGTTGGCAGACACCGGAACACCGATACCAGCAAATGGAAACCTGGAAGCCTGGGCCAACAGAGGGGTGCTACTGCTCAATGCCACGCTGACAGTGCGGGCCGGTGAGCCTGGATCCCATCAGCAAAAGGGTTGGGAACAGTTCACCGATGCGGCCATCCGTATGCTCAACGAAAAGCGAAGTGGTTTGGTTTTTCTCTTATGGGGTAATTACGCCAAGGCCAAGGGGAGTATGATCGACAGGGCGCGACATCTCGTACTGGAGGCCGCCCATCCCTCACCGCTTGCCCGAACCGGCTTTTCGGGCTGCAGGCATTTTTCTAAAGCCAATGCATATTTACGTCAAGGTGGCATTGCTGAAATAGATTGGAATCCTGCAAACGAGAGATGAGTTCAGGGCAGCGGATACAGTCGTTTTCTTTTTTGTTTTTGACAGTTTTTTCGCTGTTCCTTATCGGTGGAGCGGACGCGGTTGCTCAAAAAATAAAAGGTTTTCAAAGTGCCGACCCGGCCTCCCTGATCGTACTACGGTCTCTCTATGTTGATTTTAATAGGCAAGTGGGAGTGGCCAATGATTCAGTCGCACAAGCAGCGGGGTTGCGTCAAACAATTAAATCCTTGCACAGGCAGGGTTATCTCGAAGCGCGCGTAGATAGTTTCGAATCCGCAGTTAATGGTGGGCGTATGTGGTTTCATACAGGTCCGGTATACCGTATGGTTCGCTTGATGTTTCAGCCGGAGGATGTTGCGGTACTTGGGGCTGCGGGCGTGAAGGAAAAGTATTTCAGAAAGAAACCACTGGCGCCGGCGGCTTTTGCCGTATTTTACGAGGAGGTGCTGCGCTGGTGTGCGAATAACGGATTTCCGTTCGCCTCCCTTTACCTCGATAGTATCTCGGTCGAGGATGGCCGTATGGAAGCGCGTGTGGTACTCGACCGCGGCAATCCTGTTTTACTGGATTCGGCACTGATCAAAGGGGATGTCAACATCGCAGATGCTTATTTGTACAACTACCTGCAGATTAAACCCGGAAGCCCGTATAACGAAGCGGTACTGCAACGCATGTCTACACGTATCCGGGAGATTCCGTTTTTATCGGAATCGCGTCCTGCAGAAGTGGAATTCACTGTCGATAAGGCTCGTCCGGTACTGTTCATTCAACGGAAGAATGCGAGCCAATTCAACGGTGTTGTGGGAGTCCAACCGGATAATGTAAATCCAGGCAAAGTCTTTGTCACGGGAGATATCCGCCTTCGCCTGCTCAATGCATTCGGAAGAGCAGAATTGTTGGACGTAAATTGGAGCAATCCGTTACCAAGGTCTCAGGACCTGAAAGTCAAGTTCAGTTATCCTTTTTTGGCGAATACGCCCTTGGGTGTAGAAGGAGATCTTATGCTCTTTAAAAAAGACTCCACGTTTCTCGAATTGAACAGGCAATTTGCCTTCAGGTATTTCTTCAGTGGACTGAATTCAATTCGATTGTTCCTGGGCCGTAAAACCAGTGCCCTCATTTCTACGGATGGATACGAAAACGCGACGACTCTTCCATCGTTTGCCGATGTGGGCTCCAACACCTATGGCCTGGGTTTTCAATACCAGCAATTGGATTATCGTCTAAACCCCCGCAGGGGAGTTGCTGTCGATGTTCAGGCAGGAGCCGGAATCCGCGAGATACAGAAGAATTCCCGGATAAATCCTGATCTGTACGAAAACCTGAATGTGCGTTCAACGCAATACAAAGCCGACTTACAGGTGGATGTGTACTTGCCCTTGATGCAACGCGGAGTGCTGAACCTCGGAATGCTGGGCGGAGGCATGAAAGCAGAAAACCTCTTCAGCAATGAGTTGTATCGTTTCGGTGGGCTTAAGACATTGCGCGGTTTCGATGAACAGAGTCTGCAGGCTTCAACGTATCTGGTGGGTAAAATTGAGTATAGGTTTTTACTCGAGCAGAATTCATACCTCCTGCTGTTTTACAACCAGGCCTGGTACGAAGACCGCAGCCGGCCGGCACTGTTCACCGATCGCCCTTACGGATTTGGCGCCGGCATTACCTTCGATGCGAAGTTGGGCATCTTCAGTTTTACCTACGCCCTGGGCTCCCAGCAGGGAAATCCAATCGAATTCCGAGCAGCAAAAATCCATTTTGGTTTATTGAATTTTTTCTAAGGCTGTCCTTATACTGTTTGAGATAAGCTCTATCGTAAGTCTTTACGTCGCATGGCCGTGCTGTGCTCCTGCAATTGACTATCTTTGCCGCATGGCGCATAAGTCGGGATTTGTGAGCATTGTCGGGAAGCCGAATGTGGGTAAAAGCACCCTGCTCAACGCATTAATGGGCCAGGATCTTTCGGTGGTCACACCCAAAGCGCAGACTACCCGCCATCGCATAAGAGCCATCCTGAACGATGAGCACTACCAGGTGGTTTTTTCGGATACTCCTGGCATTATGAAGCCTGCGTATAAACTGCATGAGCGGATGCTGGAGGCTGTGGAGGAGACTTTTGAAGATGCAGACATCATCCTGTTCGTGACAGCGATGGGTGATACGGAAATTTCAGAGGAGCTCAAGGTGAAGCTGAGTGTGAGGCATGTTCCGCTCTTTGTGCTGATCAATAAGGTGGATACCGCTAAGCAGGAAGAAGTGGAAAAGGCTGTGGCCTTTTGGAGAGACGAGTTGCAGCCGGAAATCGTATTACCGGTTTCCGCCCTGCACGACTTTCAGCTGGATGTTCTTTTGAAATCTATAGTCGACGCATTGCCGGAGGGGCCTCCCTTTTTCGACAAGGAAGAGGACATCAGCGACCGTAATGTGCGGTTTTTTGTCGGCGAAATCGTGCGGGGACGTATCCTGCAGTTCTATCAGAAGGAAATACCCTATTCGGTGGAAGTGGTAGTGGAAGATTACAAGGAGTCGCCCGAGATCGATCGCATCAAAGCGGTCATTTATTGCGCCAGAGAATCGCAGAAAGCCATTTTGCTGGGGCATGGTGGTGCAGCGATTAAAAAGCTTGGCATGGAATCCCGTAAGCGAATAGAAGAGTTCGTAGGAAAGAAAGTCTATCTGGAATTAACCGTCAAAGTAGCCGACGACTGGCGTGATAATGAAAAAATGCTGCGTCGTTTCGGTTATCAATAACACTGATCAAGAATTATGGCCAATATAGTAGCCATCGTAGGGCGCCCTAACGTAGGTAAATCCACTTTGTTCAATCGCCTTACAGAGTCCCGCAAGGCCATTGTAGATGAAACGGCAGGGGTTACCCGTGATCGGCATTATGGTCATGCCGAATGGACAGGCCGGCTCTTTTCCGTGATTGATACCGGGGGGTATGTCGTCGGCTCAGATGATATTTTCGAGAAGGAGATCCGCAAACAAGTGGACCTTGCTATCGATGAAGCGAATTTGATCGTATTTGTGGTCGACGTTGCTGATGGTTTGACAGACCTGGACAAGGAAGTAGCCAATCTACTGCGTCGTTCAGGAAAAAAAATATTTCTGGCGGCCAATAAAGTGGACAGTGCAGCGCGCTTGCACGACAGCAATGAATTTTATGCATTGGGTATCGGTGATCCTTTTCCCATTTCCGGCATGAGCGGAAGCGGAACCGGAGAACTGCTCGACGCACTGGTGGAGGCATTCGAGCCTGACGATGTTGAGATACCGGACCTGCCGCGTATAGCAATCATCGGTCAGCCTAACGTCGGTAAATCATCGCTGCTGAACGCACTCATTGGCGAGGAGAGGAGCATCGTGACTCCGCTTGCCGGCACCACGCGGGATACGATTTACAAGCGCTACAACACTTTCGGTTTCGATTTTCTGCTGATCGACACGGCCGGCTTGAGAAAAAAGCGAAGCGTGAAGGAAGACATAGAGTTCTATTCTGTAATGCGCTCGATACGTGCCATCGAGGAGGCCGATGTCTGTCTGATGATGCTCGATGCCACCAACGGTATCACGGCTCAGGATCTCAATATATTTCACCTCTGTGAGCGGAACCGAAAAGGGGTGGTCATTCTGGTGAACAAATGGGACCTGATGGAAAAAGACACGAATACCGCTCGGAAACTGGAAGCGGAGATCCGTCGACGAATCGAACCGTTCAGCGATGTACCTGTGATCTTCATCTCTGTGGTGAATCTTCAGCGCGTCCATAAAGCCCTGGAAACCGCTTTGCAGGTGTTCAAGAACAAGACGCAGCGTATTGCAACTTCTAAATTGAACAAAGTGATACTTCCATTTGTCGATAATTATCCTCCGCCTTCGATTAAGGGAAAAAGTATCAGCATAAAATACATCACCCAATTGCCCGGTCAGTCTCCTTCTTTCGCCTTTTTCGCCAATCATCCCCAGTATATACAGGAGTCGTACCGCAGGTTCATTGAAAACAAGATGCGGGAGCATTTCGATTTCAGTGGTGTTCCTGTAACCATTTATTTCCGCAGCAAAGAGAAAAACAAAGAAGTGTGATGAATCGCTTGGCTGAGCGATTTACTGAATGCTACGTCGGTTGAACAGCAGGTAGCCCAGATGGAACATCACGGAAAGTGGTTTGTCGCGCTTTTCAATGTAATTCAAAGCAACGCTGATGGGGCCTATAGGACTTCGGTAAACAGTATTAAGGGTGGCTATGTAGTAACGCTTTTCAAAAACATCGCCGTAGTACGGTCTGTACGCCGGTGACATCAGGATTTCCTGGAAGGGCTGGAAGATGAAACCTTCAACGCGAATATCAAAGTCTTTGTACACACTGAAAACATTTCGTATGCCAACGCCCATATAGTTGTGGGAACGGTACGCCTCCAGGAATATCGTTTGCATTTCAGGGATGGGTGAAAATCCGGGCAACTGTGCTTTCGTAGCGAGGTAATTGCTCATGAAGGGGAATCCGCTGAATCCCATTTCCATGTAGAAGCCTGCCTTGTACCATTTCGATGTTTTGAAATAGTTGTCGTATTTGACAGATAATTGAAACCACCTGTGGTAATCCGTGGTAGTGTCGGAGAAGATTTGCGTGCTGCCAGGCCTCGTAATCTCTTCCGCACCATTTAGTCTTGCTTTGATTTCAAAAAAGGTGCCTTCGTTCGCATACATCTTACGGTTGAGGGTGTTGCGTTCAAATAGTAGAAATAGGCTATGTCCTTCGAGGGTGGTTAGGTCGCTGGTATCGTTTTCGCTGAATGTCCGTGTGAGGTAATATTTATCCTTGTTGAGGAAGCTGCTTGCACCTCCAATCACTTTGCTTTTGTTGTTCAGTGGAAAGCCAAGGTTCAGCGCGAAATTCCTTTCAAATTGAACAAGAAAACCCGGCTTCACATCTCCGAAAAAAGCATTGCTGCTTCTAAAAAAATCGTATTGACTCACGGTGACTGTGGGTTCGATGAACATGGGCAATCGACCCGGTAGGTCCAGGCGCATACCTCCCTGAGCTGAGTTGTACAGTTTGCCGAAATAGAAATTACCGCGGATACGCAGACTCTGTTGCCCCCAGAAATTTTGTTGTATGCTTACGAATCCGGTATTGATGGGCCGTGAAGAGACGATACCGCCAAAGTCGATTTTGATGCCTTTGTTTTTACGCGCATCAATAAGAAGGTCATAGTTCCGGCTTGCTGCGTTGTAGCGTAGCTGCGGATAGAGATACGATAGATTGTCATCTGCTATCAACTGAAACCATCGGCTTCTGAGTTGCTTCATGCTGAGGCATTCGTTTTTCGGGTTCAGCACCGATAGGACATATTTTTCCTGGTCCGGGTTTACACCGCTGATGACAATTTTATCAATGTGGATGGTAGTAGGATTACTTCGTAAATGCGCTCTTCTTTGCGCCAGCGAGGTGCTATCACTGGTGCGGCTTATGGACGCACGGAGTCTGGATAGCGCCTGTATGGTAGCCTGGTATCCGCTGTCGATGGCCGCGCGGGCAGCTGAAAATTCAAAGGTTCCCACGCTGCCGATAGGGATCTCCAGCAATATGTCTGTCGCCCGGGGCACGTCATACCGTGTTGTCTGGGTAATCATGGTTTTGAGCTGACTCAGGAAGTTTCCTTCCGAGGGAAAATCCGGCGGGCCGGCAGCACTGACACCAATGATGATGTCGGGAGAAAATTCGCTGAGCATGACGTCCGTTGGGAAGTTGTTGTAGATACCTCCGTCATAGAGAATGCTTTCCTCCTTTAATACAGGTGAAAAATAGAACGGGAAGGCCATGCTGGCCCTCACGGACTGTGCGAGATCTCCCTCTCGGAATACGACAGGTTTTTTCTTCGTAATATCGGCTGCCAGACAGCGGAAGGGAACCAGCAGGCTATCAAAATCATATCCGGCTACAGCGGTCGGTCCAGCCATTCTCTCCATCAGTGCGAAGTCTATTTCGGCAGGATTTACCACATTACTTGGAAGCTGTGTCCTGAATACCGAATCAATGATCAGTTTGATGCTGACCCATGATGCATCTTCGGGATTACGTAAGAAATAGTAGGCATTCTCTTCATCAAAGGTGCCTTCCGCCCAGCGGTTGAAGTCCGGATGCGTAAGCACTTTTTCAATTTGTTCCGGCGTCAAACCGATGGCATACATACTTCCTACAAGTGCTCC